>CAYFTI010000030.1:0-20147 GCA_964346065.1 uncultured Hyphomicrobiaceae bacterium | reverse complement strand
GATCGGCGAACAGCAGATCGAACGGCTTGACCGAGCCCGCCGGCCCCAGCCGCGCCGCATCGCGCCGGAACACGCGTGTCACGCCCGTGAGTTCCAGATTCTCGATGTTCTGACGGATCAGCCCGCGCGAGGACGGCGCATCCTCGACGAACAGGCAGAAGGCCGCGCCGCGCGACAGCGCCTCGCACCCCAGCGCGCCGGTGCCCGCGAACAGGTCGATAACGCGCGCGCCCTCGATCTCGAAGTCTTCGATGCCGTGGGCGAGGATGTTGAAGACAGCCTCGCGGACCTTGTCGCTGGTCGGGCGCAACCGCTGGTCCTGCGGCGTGGCGAGCTTTGCGCCGCGCAGGCGTCCGCCGACGATCCTCATTTGCGCGCCTTCCGCGCGGGCGCGCGCTTGCCGCGAAACGGCGGCTTGCCCCGCTCGGGCGGCTTCGCCACGGCATGGCCCGTGCGCGCGCCAAGCCCGAACCTTTTCGCCAGCTCCGGCCCGAGTTGATCACCCAGCACGCGCGGCTTGATCTCCTCCACATGCCCGACCGGCAGATCACCCAGCATGAACGGCCCGAACGAAACCCGGATCAGACGGTTCACCGCCAGCCCGAGATGCTCCATCAGTTTTCGGATTTCGCGGTTCTTGCCCTCGCGCAGGCCGACTGCAAGCCAGACATTCGCCCCCTGCACCGTGTCGATGCGCGCCTCGATGCCGCCGTAGCGCACGCCCTCGATCGTTACGCCCTGCTTCAGCGCGTCAAGTCGCGCCTGGTCGATCCTGCCCCGCGCCCGCACCCGATAACGCCGCAGCCAGCCAGTGGCGGGCAGTTCCAGATGCCGCGCCAGCTCACCGTCCGTCGTCAACAGCAACAGGCCTTCGGTGTTCATGTCGAGCCGGCCAACGGACACGACCCTCGGCATCTCCTCGGGCAGCGCCTCGAACACCGTCGGGCGGCCTTCCGGGTCGCGGTGCGTCGTGACGCGCCCGCGCGGCTTGTGATAGCGCCAGGCGCGCGTTGCCTGCGGCTCGGGGAGAGGCTTGCCATCCACGGTGATTCGCGCATCCGGAGCGACGTCCAGCGCCGCGCTTTCGAGCACGCGCCCGTTCACGGTGACGCGGCCATCGGCGATCATGCGTTCGGCTTCGCGCCGCGAGCACAGCCCGGCGTGGGCGATCCGCTTGGCGATGCGCATCGTCTCGCGAGCGCTGGAGGAATTATCGCCTGCCATGAATTCGACCCATATTGCCCGCACGTTCGTCGGTTGTAGGCTTGTCGGCACACAAGTTTACGCAACATAAAACGCCAGATGGGAGCGAGCTATGCGGCGTGATGATATCGTCAAGGCCGTCGATACGCTGCGCGATGCCTTACAGGCCGCACGTATCCGCGACTTGCTGCGTATTAATCGGAGTGGCGAGTCCGAAGGCGTCAACAGGACCCAGAAAGTCCTGCTCGCCTACAGCGTTTTCACCCGACATTATCAGGAGTTCGGCGAGCAGGAAAAGGAGTTGATGGCGTATTTCGGCTTGTCGCCGCTGCTCGACATCAATTTCTGGTCGGGTCTGCTCGATAGCGAGCAGAGCGCCTCGCGAAAGGTTCTCGCCGACCTGGATGTCGGCGCCTACAACGTCATCTACGTGATGCCGCGTCTGCGCGACCTGCTGATTCGCGAAAGCGAGTCCGACGAGTTGACCATCGCAGACAGTACCGGCACGGAAACCCGGATGCGCCGACTGCGCATCATGTTGGCTGAACGCCCGCGCGCGCTCACCGATCCACAGGTTCTGGTCGGCGTGATCCGCTCGGTCGAGGACATGTATGAGGCGCTCAGCACGCTTCGGCGCAAAGAGGGTAATGCGCTGGTCATTGGGGCGATGGATGCCGGCGACGCCAAATCGATCGACTTTTTCGGCGCGAGCGCGATCGTGGAGGAGATGCAGACCCTCATTCTGGATGTATGGGACCGGCTGAAATACAGCACGCAGGAAAACTATCGCTACCAGATCGAGGTGGCGCTGATGGCCGCCGGGTTCGTGGGCGCCGTGAATGAATCGCGCGCCGCTGACACGATCAGCGAGGACGAAGGGCAGCGGATCACGCGGCGTGTGGGCAAGGCCATCGAAGCGCTATTCAAGGCGGGCGCTTATACCCCCGAAATGGATGAGCCGCGGGAGGTCCGCGCCAGCAACGTGCTCGCACCCAAGCGCGAAATGCTCGAATACAAGGCGGAAGAGCGTGCCAACGGGTCGGCCGATGAACGGGGGGCGGATGAAATCTCCCCCGAGAAGATCGAGCCGATGATCCGCGGGCACGATGCGTTGCTGCGGGAACTGGGCGGAGATAAAGTGCGGCCCGAAGATACGGGTAGCACCAAATCGCGCAGCGAGGGAAAGTTCGCGCCAGCCGCCGCGACAGCCAACGGCGATGCCAGCAAGGGGCCGCCGCCGAAGTAACGCGAGCGGAGCGCGGCGCGGTCCATGAGGACGACGTCCCATGCCCGATGAGCGTGGCAACAGGCCGATGGAGCGCGCATTTGCGGAGGCCGAGGCTGCCGCGGAACGCGGCGAGGTTCCCGTGGGCGCGGCGATCGTCTGTAATGACCGGGGCCTTGTAGCGGCTGCCGGAAACCGCACGCTGGAGTGGCGGGACCCGACGGCCCACGCTGAAATGATTGTCATCCGCGAAGCCTGCCGCGTATTGGGCAGCGAACGCCTGACCGGATGCGATATCTACGTTACGCTGGAACCGTGCACGATGTGCGCCGCGGCGATTTCGTTCGCGCGGCTGCGCCGGCTCTACTTCGCGGCCGGCGATCCGAAGGCGGGCGCGGTCGAGAACGGCGTATGCTTCTACGCACAGCCCACGTGCCATCATGCGCCCGAGGTTTACGGCGGTATCGACGAATCGCGCGCGCGCGATCTGCTGCAGCGCTTCTTCAAGCGGTTACGCGGGTGAGATAGCCGTCCAGCGCGTGCTTGACCTCATCGCGGATCGGCTCCGACTCCTCCAGGATCGTCTCGATCTTGAAGAAATCCAGCACGTTGTACTGGCACACATCGGGCCGGATGAGCGCGTCGGGCGCGCCGGCGCGCAGCTTTTCTGCCTGGATCGAGTTGAGCGTGATCTGCGTGCTGCCGATGATCGCCTCAAGCGCCGAGGGCATTTCCGTGCGGCCGTATTCCGGGCTGGCGCTGACATCCACGGCGACGGTGTAGTCGCAACCATTGCGCAGAATGTCGAAGGGCATCGGGTTGACGAAGCCGCCGTCGATCAGGATGCGGCCCGCGATCCTGACGGGCTTGAGAAGGCCGGGAAGCGCCGAACTGGCCGCCACGGCCGGCAGCACGTCGCCCGTTTCGATCACGAACTCGCTCTGGGTGTAGAAATCCGAGGTCATCACCTTGAGCGGGATTTTCAGATCGGAAAACGTACAGTCGACCTCCTCGGGCATCACCGCGCGCAGCAGTACGACGGGATCGAACATCGCCGGGCGGCGCGGCGTCCAGAGCGCGAACAGCTTGCCCGTCTTGCCGTTCATCACGCGGCGTATGACGCGGGTCCGGTTGGAGAAGAGCGACACGCAGTACTCGCGCAGATCCTTGCCGCTCATGCCGACACAATAAGCCGCTCCGAAGATCGCACCGATACTCGTGCCGGCGATTACGTCCGGCTGAACGCCAAGCTCATCGAATGCTTCGAGCACAACGATATGGGCCAGACCGCGTGCACCGCCGCCACCAAGGGCGAGACCGACGCCAGAGGCCGCGCCATCCCCTGTCTTGCGCGCTACGACAGTGTCTTGCTCCGTGCCTTCGTCATCCACAACAGCCAGCCCGCCAGTTTTAGCCATCCGCGCCCTCCTTTCCACCGTCCGACAGGATGGCGGACTCCCGCGCTGCATCCCGCCAGCCGATATCGTGGCGGTAAAATCCCTCAGGCCAGTCAATGCGCCCGAGCGCCTCGTAAGCGCGCGCTTGCGCCGCATGCACGGTCTCGCCTAGCGCGGTCACGCTCAGAACACGCCCACCCATGGCAGTCAACCGTCCCTCAACGCGTTTCGTTCCAGCATGAAACACCTGCACGCCCTCCACTTGAGCCGCATCGTCAACGCTCCTAATTACGCTGCCCTTGTCATACGGACCGGGATAACCGCGCGCGGCCATGACGACCGTCAGGGCCGTGTGGTCGTGCCATTCGATTTCTCTCTCGCCCAAGTTGCCGTCGCACGCCGCGACCAGCACGGGCAGCAGGTCGGATTGCAGCCGCATCATCAGCACCTGCGCTTCGGGATCGCCAAAGCGCACATTGTACTCGATAAGGCTCGGGCCGTCCGCCGTTATCATCAGACCGGCGTAGAGCACGCCGCGATAGGGCGTGCCGCGTGCCGCCATCGTCTCCACCGTGGGCGTGATAATCTCGGCCATCACCCGATCACACATCGCGGCTGTCATGATCTTCGCGGGTGAGTAGGCGCCCATGCCGCCCGTGTTTGGGCCGGTATCGCCATCGAAAGCACGCTTATGGTCTTGCGCGGCCACGAGCGGAAGCGCTGTCTCGCCGTCGATGATTGCAAAAAAGCTCGCCTCTTCCCCCTCAAGGCAGTCTTCGATCACGACCTGTGTGCCCGCCAGCGCGAAATCACCGGAGAAGCAGGCGTTGACGGCGGCCTCAGCTTGATCACGGCTCTCGGCGACCGTAACGCCCTTCCCGGCCGCCAGACCATCCGCCTTTATCACCATGGGCAGACCGCGTTCGCCAGCATGAGCGCGCGCGGCCTCGGCGTTGTCGAACACGGCATATCCAGCCGTAGGGATACCAGCTTGGGCGCAAAGGTCTTTCGTGAAACGCTTCGAGCCTTCCAGTTGCGCGGCCGCTCTGGAAGGCCCAAACACGCGAATACCGGCCGCGCTCAGCGCGTCTGCGAGTCCCGCAACCAGAGGGGCTTCAGGCCCGACGACAACAAGCTCGATCGACTTCTCGCGGCAGAACGCGACGACATCCTCGTGGCGGTCCAGGTCCAGCGCGACGCAGTCCCCGATCTCGGCCAGCCCGGCGTTACCCGGAGCACAGTGAAGCCGTGTGAGCAACGGGCTTTTCGACAGCGCCCAGCCGAGAGCATGCTCGCGCGCGCCGGAACCGATCAACAGGAGATCCATGTCATTACCGATGGGCCGTGAAGAGTGTTACCGCCCGTTGTAACCGTAAGTTGCTGCCGATGAAAACGGGGAGAGCGCCTGGAGCATTGTCATTTTGGCGATGGTCCACGAGAGGCTTATGTTAGAACGGTGTCGCGCCAAGGAACAGGAGGTCCCTTGCCCAGGCCAGCGCCAGCCAGCAACGTCGCGGAATACTCCGTCTCCGAAATCTCAACCGCCATCAAGCGCACGATGGAGGACAGCTTCGGTTTCGTGCGGGTGCGCGGCGAAGTTGGGCGGGTGTCGCGGCCGGCCTCGGGCCATGTCTATCTGGACCTGAAGGACGAGCGCGCGGTTTTGGCCGGTGTGATCTGGCGCGGAACGGCGGGCAAGCTGAAATTCAAGCCGGAGGAAGGGCTGGAGGTCATCGCCACCGGCCGGGTCACCACCTATCCGGGCTCGTCCAAGTATCAGATCATTATAGAGGCGCTGGAGCCGGCTGGAACCGGCGCGTTGATGGCGCTTCTCGAGGAGCGCAAGCGCAAGCTGGCGGCCGAAGGGCTGTTCGCCGAGGAGCGCAAGCAGGCGCTGCCCTATCTACCGCGCGTTGTCGGCATCGTGACTTCGCCGAGCGGCGCGGTAATTCGAGACATGCTGCACGGCTTCGACGAGCGGTTCCCCAGCCACATCCTGGTTTGGCCGGTGCGGGTGCAAGGCGAGACCTGCGCCAGCGAGGTGGCGGCGGCAGTGCGCGGCTTCAACGCGCTGGAGCCGGATGCCGCTGTGCCCCGGCCTGAGTTGCTGATCGTGGCGCGCGGTGGTGGCAGCATCGAGGATCTGTGGGGTTTCAACGAGGAAGTGGTGGTCCGGGCCGTCGCGGGGAGCGATATCCCGGTGATCTCGGCGGTGGGCCACGAGACGGACTGGACGCTGATCGATCTTGTGGCGGATGCGCGCGCGCCGACCCCGACCAAGGCGGCGGAATGGGCGGTACCACAGCGCTCCGAGCTTCTTGCGCGGCTGGCTGAATTGCGCGACCGGCAGCGGCTGGCCATCCAGCGCACTCTGGAAAGCCTGCGCCGCGAACTGCGTGGACTGGCGCGCGGGCTCCCGCGGCTGACGGATCTCCTCTCGCTACCACGCCAGCGGTTCGACGCGGCCGCCGAGCGGCTGGCGCGGGCGCGCCATACCTATGTCGCCCAGCGGCGCAGCGAATTGCAGGCCTGGAGCGGGCGTCTGCGCCCCGCCCTGCTCAAGCAGCGCACGGAACAGGTACGCGCGCGTCTCGACGTGGCGACAGAACGCCTGCACCGGTCCACTGTTGCGACGGTGAAGCGCGAGCGCCAGCGATTGGACGCGCAGGCCCAGCTTCTGCGCGCGCTCAGCCACAAGGGCGTGCTGGCGCGCGGCTTTGCGCTCGTCCGCGACGCCGAAGGCCATGCCGTGCGGACGGCGGCTGCGGCTCGAGCGCTCCCACGCATCGCGATCGAGTTTGCGGACGGCGAAGTCAACGCCCAAATTGCAGGAGGAGGTCAGTCATCTGCGGGATCGAACGGCACCTCCAGCCCGTCTCGATCACGAAAAACGTCCAAACAGGGCAAGTTGCTTTGATCACTCTCGCACTCTGGCGCTGCCCGCGTTATCTTCCCTGAAGACATCGTCACACGCTCTGGAGCCGCATGAACCGTTACGAAAAATCCTTTGGTTTGATGAAAGAGGCGCGGTTGCGCTACGACGATGGCGAATATCACGTCATCGTCCCGGGTGACTTCGTGCGCTGCGCCGTCACGGGAAAGCGGATCCCGCTCTCGGACCTTCGATACTGGAGCGTGGAGCAGCAGGAGGCATATGCCAGCGCCGCGATTTCCTTCCGCCGCTACCTGGAACTGAAGGGCCATCCGCGCGCCAGCGAGTCACCCGCGCCAGACAGCGACGACGACCGCTAAAAAACCTTGGCGAGGCGGGCGCAAGCGTCATGGCGCGGGCAGGTGACGAGGTGATCATTCACCAGCCCGATCGATTGCATATAGGCATAGACCAGCGTGGGCCCGGTAAATCGGAAGCCGCGATTGCGCAAAGCGCGTGACAGATGCTCGCTTAGCGGCGTCGCGGCGGGCACGTCCGCCGGATCGGTGAAGTGGTTCTGGATCGCCTCGCCATCCACAAAATCCCACAGGAAATCGCGCAGCATCGTGGTCTCGCGCAGGCGCAGATAGGCCCGCGCGTTGTTGATCACCGCTTCGATCTTGCGCCGGTTGCGGATGATGCCCGGTTCGGCCACCAGCGCGGCGACCTTGTCCGGCCCGTATGCGGCAACGGTCGGCGCGTCGAACCCGTTGAAAGCCGCGTTAAACGCCTCGCGCTTTCGAAGCACCGTCAGCCACGACAAACCCGCCTGAAACACCTCCAGGCAGAGCTTTTCGAACAGGGCGGCGTCATCGGTCTTCGGCACGCCCCATTCTTCATCGTGATAAGCGATGTAAAGCGGGTCGCTTGTCGTCCAGGCGCACTCGACGGTCCGCGCGAGGCTCATTCGGCCGGTACGGGGATTTCGAAGCCCGCCCAGTCCGGCAGGACCAGTTCCACCGGCGTATCCCCCGCCTTGATCGCGTCTCCGCGGGAGATCGCCTGTCCTGCGCGGTCAATGCGGATCAGCGCAAGCCCGCTCTCGCCAGCCGTCGAGGTGAGCTTGCCGAGATTCGTCGATCCTGCCGTTATGGCCGCACCGGGCTCCGGCAGGTCGCTGCCGCGCACAGCCACGAACCGTTTGCGCGCGGTGCCGCGATGGTGCATCCGCGAGACGACTTCCTGTCCGACATAACACCCCTTGTAGAAGTCGAGCCCGCTCAGTTGATCGATGCATGCGTCATGCGCGAACACGTCACCGAAATCGTAATCCTTGCCGCCTTCGGGAACGCCCAGGCCGACGCGGCGCGCGTCATAATCCTCCGGCTCGGCCAGCGTCCAGCCGTGCTTTTCGGCCGCCATCCGCAGCTTATCCTCCGGACCGATCAGCCGTTGACCCAGCCCTTCGGCGCGCGGGTCGGTGAAGACCGCGACAGTGTCCGGCAGCTTCACGTTATCGGGGCTGTTCCAAACGGCTGCGACGGCGAGTTCATCGGACTTGTCAGCGATCTCGACCTTGGCCCGCAGCTTGTAAAACCCGAGACGGCGGGTCAGATCGGCCATGTTCGCCTTCGGGCAATCCAGCAGGTATCCGTCATTGCCCCGCAAGACCAGAAAATCGAAAAGCACCTTCCCCTGAGGGGTCAGCAAGGCGGCATAGGTCGCGTCGCCCGGTTTAAGCGTATCAATCGTCTGTGTCACGAGGCCGTGCAGAAAGGGCGTCGCGTCTTCCCCGGAGACGCTAATGACGCCGCGATCGGGTAAGATGGCCAAGCATCCGTTGTTCATGAACCGCCCTCCTCACTTGAACCGAGTGTCATGATTGCGTAAGCGCTTGTCAGCATCAAGAGCGCGCTGAGCCCCTGCAAAAAGTCACCGGACATCATGACCTCTAGCTATGATCTCATCGTCGCGAATGGAACCATCGTCAATCACGATGGCGTGTGGCATGGCGATGTCGGCATTCGTGACGGTAAGATCGCCGCCCTTGGGCACCTCGGCGCGCAGGCGGGCGCGCAAGCTATCGACGCGCGCGGCCTGCATGTGCTGCCCGGTGTCATCGACAGCCACGTGCATTTCCGCGAACCGGGGGCGGAACAGAAGGAAGATCTGGAGACCGGTAGCCGGGCGGCGGTCATGGGCGGGGTCACGACCGTCTTCGAGATGCCCAACACCGCTCCGCCGACCACGAACGCCGAGGCGCTGGCCGACAAGCTGCGCCGCGCGGAGGGGCGGATGTATTGCGACCATGCCTTTTACATCGGCGCGAGCCTGGAGAACATCGGCGAGCTGGAGGCGTTGCAGCGCCTGCCCGGCGTGGCCGGGGTCAAGGTGTTCGCGGGGTCATCGACCGGCAATCTGCTGATCGCGGAGGAGCCTGACCTTGAGCGCGTGTTTGCGCGGCTGACGCGGCGCGCGGCGTTCCACAGCGAGGATGAGGCGCGGCTGAACGCCCGGCTCGGTGAACGCCGCGCGGGCCATCCGGCTAGCCATCCGGTCTGGCGCGACGCCAAGGCCGCCCGCGATTGCACCGAGATGCTGTTGCGGCTGGCGCGCGCGCACGGAAAGCGCATCCACATTCTCCACGTAACGACCGCCGACGAGATGCCGCTTCTGGCCGCGCACAAGGATGTGGCGAGCGTGGAAGTGACGCCGCATCACCTCACGCTGCAGGCGCCGGAGGATTACGAGCGGCTGGGCACGCACGCGCAGATCAACCCGCCTGTTCGCGACGGTGCGCATCGCGCCGCGCTGTGGGCGGCGCTGTCTGACGGGACCGTGGACACGATCGGCTCGGACCACGCGCCGCATACGCTGGATGAGAAAGCACGGCCCTATCCCGAGTCGCCGTCGGGAATGCCGGGCGTGCAGACGCTCGTGCCGGTCATGCTCGATCACGTGAACGCCGGGCGGCTGTCGCTGCAGCGCTTCGTGGATCTTGTCTGCCACGGGCCGCAGCGCGTCTACAGCATCGCGGGAAAAGGCCGGATCGCGGCCGGCTATGACGCGGACTTGACGCTGGTCGACATGGGCCGCGAGGAAGAGATCACGGAAAGCTGGCTGGCCAGCCGCTGCGGCTGGAGCCCCTACACAGGCAAGCGCGTGAAGGGCTGGCCGGTCGGCACGGTCGTACGCGGGACCGTTGTCATGCGGGACGGAGACCTCACCGCACCAGCGGCTGGCCAGCCGGCGCGCTTCCTCGAGGCGCTTCAGCCCGCACGCGATCAGTTGCCTTTATAGAAAAAATGCCACGTACCGTCGGCGCCAATCCCGAGCCGGTAGTAGTCATAGCCCTCCTCGGCCATGCGCGCGGCTTCCGCCGGTGAGACGAGCCGGTAGAGCTCGACCTTTTCCGGCGGCGTCAGGTCGCTCATTCCGCGTGCGGCAAAATGCGGCCAGACATACATCTGCGTATCCGGCTGCTGCTTCACGACATAGCCGCTCGTCAGAAGTTCGATCAGCACGGCCATGATGTCGAGGCCTTTGCCGTCGGCTGAGACGTCGCGCCAGTACCGGAGCGGCGCGTCAACCTTCTCTCCCGCCGAGAGCACCGGCATGATCTCGTTGCGCTCCAGGACGTAGCGCATTTCTTCCAGGTTGCCGGAACTCGCGGCGCGCAGGATGGAGATACGCATGTCCTGCACCGGTGCGGGAAGTGCGCTCATGTCGCGCTGCACCGGCAGGCGTGCATCGCGGGTCCCCGGCGCGTCTCCGGCGGCGAGAACCGGTGCCACGAAGCCGGCTGCAAGGACAAGTGCAAGGCAAAGCGCACAAACTTCGTGAAGGACAGGAACGGTGGGTCGCATGACGGGTGCCGTGGAAATCATCATCGTGTTTTCGCGCGCACGCGTTCTCGCCTTAGCCGAGGCTCAGCGCAAGGCAGGAGCGCGGTGCCGGCGCGGGTGGACGCATGCGCGGATCATCACGTGCCAAGAGGCACAATGACGCTTGAGCTTGTATCACTGGCACAGGGGGCGACCTCAGATATCAAGCGCAGCTGTCAGCCGCCGAGGCCCGAGGCAGCCCGGATCAGTGCAGCGCGCGGCAGCAGGTGAATTCGCCCCGGCGCAGACGCGCTTTGAGACCCTCAACCATGCTGATGACGGCATTCTCGCCATAGGCTTCGACGAGTTCAGCGAAGGCGGCAAACAGCGCGGCATTCGCGAGCGTGCGGGGATCGATCCCGTCTCGCATGGCATCTTCCCATGCCTCCCCGATATAGCTCAACGCTTCTGCCTCTTCAGCGTCCAGATCGGGCGGCAGACCATCAAGCCGATCCTGTAACCTGCGCGTATCCACGGCCCATTCTCCCTGACTGGTATCCAACAACCGCGCAGCGAGCTGAAACGCCGAATGAAGCGCTGCCCTTTTGCGCCTCGCAACGCCTCGCTACCACGGTCAACATGAACGCGAGCAAAATAGCGTTGCCGGCGCCCGAGCGCATTGGCGGATGAAATTAACGATTAATTTAGAGATGGGCGCGGATCGTCAGCCGGATGTTTCGAGGATGCGCTTGGACAGGGTGCGGCCTTCTTGCATCAGCCTCTCGACGGATCGGCGCGCAAGATCGGTGCAGCGTTGATAGGTACGCCCATAGCCGCGGTACCCCTTGTTGAAACTGCGCACGAGTTGCGCGCGGCGCAGCGCCGTGGAGCCCTCGGCGTCGACCAGCCCGCGCATCTGATCGCGCCATTTCTGGCCCTCATCCGCACCGCAAAGAGCGCGCAGATAGTGAACCGCGCCAAGCACTTCGGCGAGCTGGAACAGTTCCTTGTCGTAGGGCCGAGAGCCTTCGCGCTCCGTATCCGCCGCCCCACCCGTATCCTGCGCTGTTGCGCTCTGAAAAACCGGACCAGCGGCAAGCGGGATGGCGAGGAGAAGGCTGGTCAGCACCCGCCGCCAACCGGCACGATGCATCGGGTTCCAGTGCATCATCGCCATGGGTGGTTTCCCGTCGCGAAAAGCGATTGCATCCGGCTTTTCAGCGCCGGATGCATCGACCTGGCCAACGAAAGCCGGCTCTATGCCTCCGCGGCGTCTTCCTTCTTGATTTCCTGGCCGGTTTCCTGGTCAACCATTTTCATGGAGAGCCGTACCTTGCCACGATCGTCGAAGCCGAGCAGCTTGACATAGACCTGGTCGCCTTCCTTGACGTAGTCGCCGACCGACTTCGCCCGCTCCGCCGAGAGCTGCGAAATGTGCACCAGGCCGTCCTTCGGGCCGAAGAAGTTAACGAACGCGCCGAAATCAACGACCTTGACGACCTTGCCTTTGTAGATCTCTCCAACCTCCGGCTCGGATGTCAGACCCTTGATCCGTTTCATAGCATCCTCGATCGAGGATTCGTCGGGCGCCGCGATCTTTACCGTGCCATCGTCGGCGATGTCGATCTTGGCACCGGTCTCCTCGACGATGGCGCGGATCACCTGACCGCCGGGACCAATCACCTCACGGATCTTGTCGGTCGGGATCTGGACGATCTCGATACGCGGCGCATGAGCCCCGACCGCCGGACGGGCCGTGTCCAGCGCCTTTTTCATCTCATCGAGAATATGAAGGCGTCCGCCCTTGGCCTGATCCAGCGCCACCTGCATGATCTCGCGCGTTATGCCGGTGATCTTGATATCCATCTGCAGGGACGTCACGCCATCGGTGGTACCGGCAACCTTGAAGTCCATGTCGCCGAGGTGGTCTTCATCGCCAAGGATATCGGACAGCACGGCGAAGTCATCGCCTTCCTTGATGAGCCCCATCGCAATGCCGGCCACCGGGTCCTTGATCGGGATGCCCGCATCCATCATCGCCAGCGACGTCCCACACACCGTGGCCATCGAGGATGAACCGTTGGACTCCGTGATCTCGGATACGACCCGGACGGTGTAAGGGAATGCGTCCTGCGCCGGCATCACCGGATGGATTGCACGCCAGGCCAGCTTGCCGTGGCCGATTTCGCGACGGCCGGGACCAAGGAAGCGCCCTGTCTCGCCGACGGAGAACGGCGGGAAGTTGTAGTGGAGCATGAAGCTTTCCTTGTAGGTCCCCTGCAGGGCATCCACGAACTGCTCATCCTCACCGGTTCCGAGCGTGGCGACGACCAACGCCTGGGTTTCGCCGCGGGTGAAGAGCGCCGAGCCATGGGTACGCGGCAGCACGCCCACCTCTGAGCTGATCGCTCGCACCGTGTCGAGGCTGCGGCCGTCGATCCGTTTCTTGGTGGTCAGGATGTCCCCGCGAACCACGTCCTTCTCGACGGACTTGAAGGCTTCGGAAACAGCCTGCGCCATCGCGCCATCATCGTCTTCCGGGACCAGTTGCTCGGTCACCTGCTGGCGGATTTCGGCGACCTTGTCCTGCCGGGCCTGTTTTTCGCTGATCTTGTAGGCGCTGGCGAGATCGTCCTTGACCGCCGCGGCCACTTTCTCCTTGACCTCCTTGTTGCCAGCTTCCGGGGCCTCCCAAGGCTCGTTAGCCGCGGATTCGGCCAGGTCGATGATGGCTTCGATCACCGGCTGGAAATGCTCGTGGCCGAACATGACGGCTTCCAGCATGACCTCTTCCGAAAGCTCGGAGGCTTCCGACTCAACCATCATGACAGCGTCACCAGTACCGGCCACAACGAGGTCCAGCTTGCTCTCCGCCATGTCGTCGATGGCCGGGTTCAGCACGTAATCGCCCTCGATATACCCGACGCGCGCCCCGCCTATCGGCCCGAGGAACGGGATTCCGGACAAGGTGAGCGCAGCCGAGGTCGCGATCATCGCGACGATATCGGGATCGTTCTCCATGTCGTGAGACAGGACGGTTGCGATCACCTGCGTTTCGTTCTTGAAGCCGCCCGCGAACAGCGGCCGGATCGGCCGGTCGATCAGCCGCGAGGTCAGCGTTTCCTTCTCGGTCGGCCTTCCTTCGCGCTTAAAAAAGCCGCCCGGGATCTTCCCGGCGGCATACGTCTTTTCCTGGTAGTGAACGGTCAGCGGGAAGAAGTCGAGGCCCGATCTGGGCTGTTTCTCCGCAACGACCGTTGCCAGAACGGAGGTCTCTCCGTATTGAACCAGAACGGCGGCGTCTGCCTGGCGTGCGATACGCCCCGTCTCCATGATGAGGGGGCGCCCGCCCCACTCGATTTCCTTGCGGTGTATGTCGAACATTTAGCTTCCAGTTACCTTGACCCGGCCGGACTGCCGGACTCTCGTGTTTGCATTTCTCTTGCGAGCAAAGATGGTGTATCGCGAATTTGCCGTCGATCATAGAGCGAAATGTCCGCCACCCGGCTTCTTTCCGGGAGCGGAACACCGTGTCTCGCTTGCGTTCGGGGCTTCGCAGAGCGCCGGGCCGGGTTTACCGGCGGATGCCGAGCCGCTGGATCAGCGCCGTATAGGCCTGTTTATCCTTCGCCTTGACATAATCAAGCAGCCGGCGGCGCTGGCTTACCAGCTTCAAGAGCCCGCGCCGCGAATGATTGTCCTTCTTGTGGAACTTGAAGTGCTCGGTCAGATTGGTGATGCGCTCGGTGAGCACCGCGATCTGCACTTCCGCCGAGCCCGTGTCGTCGGGCTTCGTGCCAAATTCTTCGATCAACGCCTTCTTGCGTTCCGGTGTAATCGACATCGGGGACTCCTCAAGTCTTTCGGGTTTACGTGGGAACGCACGACAAGCCGGGATGTCGTCCAGCAGGCGTGCGGAGGTAACAGGTTGCCGAGATCACCGCGCATGTCAAGCATTTGCGCCGGCTCGGAACGTTCAGGGCACGGGCAGATTGAACACCCGCTCCGGATTGAACGCACCATGGGCAACCTCGCCGAGCGCGACGAGCGTACCCCGCTGGGTCGCGTAAGCCTTGGCGTTCAGGATAGGCGCATCGCGCCCGCGCAGCAAAACCTGCTGGCCGCGTCGCACGCGCGCGGCATCCGCAGATGAGAGCCTGATTTCAGGCATGTCGGCCAGCGCCTGATGGACAGGCGCGAGCAGCGCGCTCAAGGCGTCCGGAACCTCCTCTTCCGCCGCGGCTTCGATCTCTTCGATCGTCACGGACGCTTCCACGCGAAACGCCCCGACCGCCGTGCGCTCCAGCGCGCAGATATGGCCGTAGCAGCCCAGCGCACGCCCAAGGTCGCGGGCGATCGCTCGGACATAGGTGCCGCGTCCGCAATCCGCTTCGAAGACGCAGGTATCGGCATCCGGCATGTCAACGATTTCCAGCCGATCGACCTCGACAACCCGCGGCTGAAGTTCGAACGATTCGCCTTCGCGTGCGAGATCATAGGCGCGGGCACCCTCGACCTTCACGGCGGAAAAGCGCGGCGGCGTCTGCTCCACGTCGCCGCGGAAAGCATCGAGCCGGGCCTCGATGTCGGTGCGCGCGGGTCTCTCGCCGCTTTCCTCGGTTACTTCGCCTTCGCTGTCGTCAGTGGTGGTTTCCGCCCCCCAGCAGACCGTGAAGCGATAGCTCTTCTGCGAATCGACGGCGTAAGGTACCGTCTTCGTTGCTTCGCCGAACGCGATCGGCAGCACGCCCGTTGCAAGCGGATCCAGCGTGCCGGCATGTCCGGCCTTGCGTGCGTTGAACAGCCGCTTGACCTTGTTGAGCGCCGCAGTGGAGGTCAGCCCCACCGGCTTGTTCAAGACGAGCCAGCCGTTGACCGTTGCGCGCTTGCTCCGTGATCTGCCCTTGATAGGTTGTGACGCCATAAAGTCTTTGAAATTGTCTGATGTTGACGCTGGGCTTAGACCGTTTAATCGAGGTCGCGTACGACCTCGGGAGAGCGCAGAATTGCGTCGATCCGCTCGCCCGTATCAATCGAGGTGTCCGCCGCGAAACGCAGTTCCGGAATGTATTTCAGCTCGACGCGACGGCCAAGCTCGCCGCGCAGAAACTTCTTGTGCCGGGAAAGCGCTTCCAGCGCCGGCTGCTGCTGGTCCTTGGCCGTCTGGATGTAGACCGTGGCGTGGCGCATGTCCGGGCTGGGCTCGACCTGGGCGATCGTGATGCGCAATTCGCTCATTTCCGGGTCCGCGATGTCGCCGCGCAGCAAGATCTCAGCGAGCGTATGCCGCAGCATCTCGCCGACGCGAAGCTGGCGCTGCGACGGCCCGCGCGCTGATCGCTGTTTGCCCATGTCGGATCTCCTCATTGCATGAGGCAACAATTTCGGACGGAGGCGCCATCATCCGCCTGAAAAGGCGCGCCCGCCTTACAGCGAGCGCTCGACCTTCTCGACGCGATAACACTCGATGATGTCGCCCTTGCGGATATCCTCGTATCTCTCGAAGGACATGCCGCACTCCTGGCCGGTCTGGACCTCTTTCACTTCGTCCTTGAAGCGCTTGAGCGTTGCCAGCCTGCCCTCGTGCACGACGACATTGTCACGGATCAGGCGCACGCCCGCGCCGCGCTCCACCTTGCCCTCGGTGACACGGCAGCCGGCGACCTTGCCGACCTTGGTGATGTTGAACACTTCGAGGATTTCCGCGTTGCCAAGGAATGTCTCGCGCAGCGTCGGCTCCAGCAGGCCGGACATGGCCGCCTTGATGTCGTCGACAAGGTCATAGATCACGTTGTAATAACGGATCTCGATGCCTTCCTGCCGCGCGGCCTGGCGGGCCTGCGAATTGGCGCGGACGTTGAAGCCGACAACCGCCGCGTCCGATGCCTTGGCAAGGGTCACATCCGACTCCGTCACGCCACCGACACCGGCATGAACAACGCGGGCCTCGACCTCGTCGGTGCTGATCTTCTCCAGCGCTGAGGTGATCGCCTCGACCGAGCCCTGCACGTCGCCCTTGATGATGAGCGGGAACTCCTTCGCGCCCTCGTCGCCGAGCTGGCTCATCATCTTTTCGAGCGAACCGCGCGAGCCGGCGCCGGCCGCCTTGACCTCGCGCAGCTTGCGCTGGCGGTAGTCGGTGATTTCGCGGGCGCGGGCCTCATTATCGACGACGGCGAACTGGTCGCCCGCTTCCGGCGCGCTGTCGAGGCCCAGGACCTCGACGGGTTGCGACGGACCGGCCTCGACCGTGTTCTCGCCGCGATCGTTGATGAGCGCACGCACCCGCCCCCAGGACCGGCCGGCGACGACTACCTGCCCAACCTTGAGCGTGCCGCGCTGCACCAGGATCGTCGCGACGGGCCCGCGGCCGCGCTCCAGCTTGGCCTCGATCACGACACCCTCGGCCGGACGGTCGGCGTTCGCCTTCAACTCCAGGAGTTCCGCCTGAAGCTGGATCGCTTCGAGCAGCTTGTCGAGGTTCAAGCGCTTCAGCGCCGAGACTTCGACCTCCAGCGTGTCACCCGACATGCTTTCGACCACAATCTCGTGCTGAAGCAGGTCGGTTCGGACGCGGTTCGGATCGGCGTTCGGCTTGTCGATCTTGTTCACGGCGACGACGATGGGCACGCCGGCAGCCTTGGCGTGGTCAATGGCCTCGATCGTCTGAGGCATGACGCCGTCATCGGCGGCCACCACGAGCACGACGACATCAGTCGCCTTCGCGCCGCGTGCGCGCATCGAGGTGAAAGCCGCATGGCCCGGGGTGTCGATGAATGTCACTAGCGAGCCGTTCTCGGTCTCGACCTGGTAGGCGCCGATGTGCTGGGTAATGCCGCCGGCCTCGCCGGAAACCACACTCGTCTTGCGCAGCGCGTCAAGCAGCGATGTCTTGCCGTGATCGACATGACCCATCACGGTCACGACGGGCGCGCGCGGTTGCATGTCCTGTTCCGCGTCTTCCGCCCCGATGAAACCTTCTTCCACATCGGCCTCGGAGACGCGCTTGGCGACGTGCCCGAACTCGTCGACGATCAACTCGGCCAGATCGGCGTCGATGACGTCGTTGATCTTGTGCATCTGACCCTGCTTCATCAGGTACTTGATGACGTCGACACCGCGCTCCGTCATGCGGTTGGCAAGCTCCTGAATCGTAATCGCCTCGGGGATCTGCACCTCCCGCTTGATCTTCTTGCCCTCCTCGCGCGCATCCGCGGCCTGTTTCTTCTGGCGCTCGCGGTGACGCCGCAAGGAGGCCATGCTGCGCTCGCGCTGATCGTCATCAAGTGCATTCGCGAGGGTCAGCTTGGAGCGGGCGCGGCGCTCCTCTCCCGCGGGCCTCTTGGCTGCGGGTGCCCGGGTTTCCGCGCGGCCTTTCTTGCCGCGCTGGTCGCCTTTACCCTTGCGCGCCTCTTCGCCCTCGGTCTCCTCGACCGTCTTCGCTGCGGCGGCTTGTGGCTTGGGAGCCTGCTTCTCGGTTTCCGAGGCCTCCCCGACCGGCCCGGCTCCGGCCGTTCCGGTTGCCGGCTCTGGCGCGGCCTCGACCTCACCGGTCACCGCTTCCTGCTCGGGTTGGGCCGTCGTTTCAGCCCCGGCTTCGGCCTCGGCTTCCGGTCCCGACTGCGCGGCTTCTTCCTCCGCCTTGCGCTTGGCCTCCGCCGCGCGTTCACGCTCGCGCTCGGCTTCCTCTGCAGCGCGGCGTTCGCGTTCCTGCCGCTCGACCTCCTCGCGCTTGCGCGCTTCGGTCAGCGCACGGATACGCGCATCATGTTCCTCGGTGGAAAGCTGGCGCAGCACGCGTTCGCTCTTTTCCGGCTGCTTGGCTGCCGGCTTGGGCTCTGCCGGCTTTTCCGCCTGCTTGCCGCGCGCTTCGGTTTCGGAAGCCTGCTGCTCTGGGGCCGGTGCGGATTTCGCGCTCTCACCCTGTGGCGCAGCCGGTCCGGACCCACGTTTGCGCTTCTTCTCTACGAGCACCGATTTGGAACGACCGTGGCTGAAATTTTGGCGTACGCGTCCCTGCTCGACGGATTTGCCGAGATTCAGGGTCATCCGCTTGCGCGATGAGCGCTTGTTGCCGCCTTCGGTCTCTTTGGTATCGCTCATTCAATATCCTGTCTGGCCGGCTGTTCGCCGCCGGCAACCGTTTCGCCCCTCGACGGATCACGCGACGATGTCGATCCGTCTGCCGTGTAGTGACACAGCCGAAGCGCCGCCGCAATGAAGCTCAACCCGGCGCCGCCACGCAAAGCAGCGGCATGGTTGACATTTTCACGCCCCAGCGCCTGGCTCAGAGCCTCAACAGAAAACCGGAAAAGCCGCCCGGGGCCCGCCTCATCGCTATTGCTTGACGCGATGAATTTTCGGTCGAGGCGCTGGCAACCATTCGGCGCCGCCTCCTCGGCATGGATCAGAGCGACGGCCTTGCGCTGTTCAATCGCCTGCGCGACCTTCGCAAAACCCATCGCCACCTGTCCAGCCTTATTCGCCAGCGACAGACGGTTCATCGCCGCCTGATGTAGCGCCTTTTCGACGCGATCCGGCAAATCAGCCGGCACCTGCACCTTGCGGCGAAGCGAGCGTTGGAACGCCTTGCGGCGGACTGCCTCTGCCACGACCGATTTGGAGGCGGTTATCCACACGCCCCGGCCAGGCAACTTTCGCTTCGGGTCAAGGCAGATGACGCCGTCGAGATCCGCCACGAAGCGCAACAACTCGTGTTCCGGGCGCGCTTCCCGCGTGACGGCGCAACGCCTGACCACCTCTTTACGAGATATAGCGCGTTCCGCCACGTCTTGCACCCCCGTTTCACCCCTCAGCCGTGGAGTTTGTTGCAGGTTCGGCTTCAGCTGCCTCGGCCTCTCGCTGCGCCTCGGCCTCGGCTTCGGCCGCGCGGCGGTCGGCTTCGAGATCTTCCTCGGTGAACCAGCCGGCCGCAATGCGCGCGCGCATGATCAGATCCTCGGCCTCTTCGCGGCTCAACCCATAGTCCTCCAGGACACCCGGGATATGCTGGCGGCCATCCTCTGTGCGTTCATCGTATCCAAGCAAATCGTCTGCTGCACAATCGGCGACATCTTCCACGGTCTTGATATCGTTTTCAGCGAGCGACACCAGCATCGCAGCGTTCAGATGCGGCAACTGCGTGACGGCGTCCTCGACCCCGAGTTCCTTCCGGCGCTCGTCCAGCTCGGCCTCGCGGCGCTCCAGATATTCGCGTGCGCGGTCCTGGATTTCCTGCGCGGTGTCCTCGTCGAAGCCTTCGATGCCGGCGATCTCGTCAAGCTCGACATAGGCGATCTCTTCCATCGACGCGAAGCCCTCGGAGGCGAGTAACTGGGCGATCACCTCGTCCACATCAAGCGCCTCCATGAAGGTCTGCGTGCGCTCGGCAAACTCCTTCTGGCGGCGCTCGGCTTCTTCCGCCTCGGTCATGATGTCGATGTCCCAGCCCGTCAGTTGCGAGGCAAGGCGGACATTCTGGCCCCGCCGGCCAATCGCCAGGCTGAGCTGATCGTCAGGCACCACGACCTCGATCCGCTCGGCCTCTTCGTCGAGCACCACCTTGACAACCTCGGCGGGGGCCAGCGCGTTGACGATGAAGGTCGCGGCGTCGGGCGACCACTGGA
>CAYFTI010000029.1:0-20353 GCA_964346065.1 uncultured Hyphomicrobiaceae bacterium | reverse complement strand
TGGCGCTGATCTTCGCGGTGTTCTTGACGAACCCGTCGCCGATCTGCGTGCTGGATGAGGTCGACGCCCCGCTCGATGACGCCAATGTCGACCGTTTCTGCAATCTCATGGAGGAAATGGGCGCCTCGACGGAGACGCGTTTCCTGGTGATTACGCATCACCCGATGACAATGTCGCGGATGCATCGCCTGTTCGGCGTTACCATGGCGGAAAAGGGTGTCAGCCAACTCGTCTCTGTCGACCTGCGTACAGCAGAGCGTTTCCTGGAGGCGGGCTAGGCTTCCCGAGCCGGCCTCAGCGGCAATTCTCCTCGAAAAAACAATGTTTTAGCCGCGGCTTCTTGGTGCTTGACAGTGTTCATGCCCCTGTCTAAGTTGCGCGCGGCTGAAGGCGAACAGCGCCCATCCGCATAGTCAAGCATTGAGGAGGACGAGATGGGCCGTTCGGATTCCGATAATGAAAACCGAAGCGACGGCCAATCGTCCAACGAGTCGATCCGACAGCGGCTCGACACGCTTGGACACGAACTGGACGAGGCCGAAAAACGGCACCGGCCGCCAGAGGAAAACACCGGGGCACGGTCCGGCGCTCTGGGCATGGCGTTCCGGCTGGGCGCCGAGATGGTCGTCGGGGTGGCCATTGGCGGCGTGATCGGGTGGGCGCTGGATTCCTGGCTGGGGACGGCGCCGGCGTTCCTGATCATCTTTCTGCTGCTGGGCAGCGGCGCGGGTATACTGAATGCGGTCCGGTCTGCGCGCCGGATGCAGAGCGACTTTGACGGCGGCGACAAGCGTTAAGGGACAAAGCGTGGCGACAGACACGAAAGAGACGAACACCGAGGCGCAGGGCAGCGAGACCGCCGTTGAGGACGGTAGCGGCGCGGCGTCCGAACCAGGCGCGGCCACAGAGCCCGGCGCGGGTGCGGACGTGGCGCAGGCCGCCGAAGGCAAGGGCGATTCCCTTTCCGCCATTTTCGATCCAATGCACCAGTTCGAGATCAAGCGCTTCGTCGAACTCAACTTTTTCGGCCTGGATGCCTCGTTCACCAACTCGTCGCTGATGATGGTCATGGGCGTCGCGATCATCAGCTTTTTCATGATCGGAAGCATGCGCGGCCGCGCGCTCGTTCCCGACCGGATGCAATCGCTGGCAGAGTTGTCCTACGAATTCGTCGCCAACATGGTCCGGGACAACGCCGGCAGCGAAGGCATGAAGTTCTTCCCGTTCATCTTTACGCTGTTCTTCTACATTCTGGCGATGAACATGCTCGGCATGTTCCCTTACGCATTTACCGTCACCAGCCATATCATCATCACCGTGGCCCTTGCGCTGCTGGTCTTCATCGGCGTGACCGTCGTCGGGATCGTGAAGAATGGATCGAAGTTCGTAGGACTCTTCGTGCCATCGGGCGTGCCGGTCTGGCTGCTGCCACTTCTTGTACCGATCGAGATCCTGTCCTATCTCGTGCGGCCATTCAGCCTGTCGGTCCGCCTGTTCGCCAACATGATGGCCGGACACACCATGCTGAAGGTCTTCGGCGGCTTCGTGATCGCGCTGGGTTTGGCCGGCGGATGGGCGCCGCTTCTGTTCATGGTGGCCTTTACGGCACTGGAAATTCTGGTCGCCTTCCTGCAAGCCTTCGTCTTCGCGGTGCTGAGCTGCATTTATCTCAATGATGCGCTCCACCCTCATCACTGATAACGAACCGGATCTGTACTTTCCCTTCAATCGAAAACGTCAAGGAGTGAGGACATGGAAGTAGAAGCGGCAAAGCTCATCGGCGCGGGCATCGCTTGTATCGCCCTGGTGGGTGCCGGACTCGGCATCGGCAACATCTTCGGCAACTACCTCGCCGGCGCGCTGCGCAATCCCTCGGCCGCACCGGGGCAGTTCCCGAACCTGCTGCTCGGCTTCGCGCTCGCCGAAGCGACCGGCCTGTTCGGCCTGCTGGTGGCGCTGATCATCCTGTTCGTGTTTTAGCACGCCGCCAACCTATCAGCAGACCCGGGCGGGCCGACGGGACCGCGGCGCCGTTTCCCTTGGCGAGACGACCGTTCCCGACCTGACGGGCTGCCCGGCACGGAGGTGTCATGCCCCAACTCGATTTCGCCGATTACGCGCCGCAACTGGTGTGGCTGGCGATAACCTTCGGCATAATGTACCTGCTGATGGCGCGCGTGGCCTTGCCGCGCATCGCAACGGTCCTCGAAGAGCGCCGCGATCGTATCGCGAACGACCTGGCGCAGGCGGAACAGTTGCGCCGCGAGACCGATCAGGCGATCGCGGCCTATGAGAAAGCGCTGGCCGACGCCAAGGCCCGCGCGAACGCCATCGCGCAGGAAACCCGCGACCGCCTGAACGAGGAGCTCGCTCAGGAACGTCAGGAGAAGGAAGCGGAGATCAACGAACGACTGGAGCAGGCCGAGGCCGAAATTGCCCGGACCAAGCAGGAAGCCCTGTCGCATGTCGAGGAAATCGCCCGGGAAACCACGGCGACACTGGTCGAACGGCTGCTTGGTGAGCAGGTTAGCCAGCAGACACTGGATGACGCCGTCGCGCGCACGGCGAGCAAATACGGAGCGGCTTGATGGGTACGACGTTCTGGGTTGCCGTTTCCTTCGTTCTGTTCATTGCTGTGCTGGTTTACTTCGCGGTGCCGCGCAAGATCATCGGAGCGCTGGACCGCCGGGCGGACAACATACAGCAGGAGTTGGCCGAGGCGCGCCGCTTGCGCGAAGAAGCCCAATCGATCCTGGCGGATTACCAGCGCAAACAGCGTGACGCGGAGCAGGAAGCCAACGACATCATCGCCCAGGCGGAGCGTGAGGCACAAGCCTACGCGGAGGACGCGCGCCAGCAGTTCGAGGACATGCTGAACCGTCGCGTACAGATGGCCGATGAGAAGATCGCCCGCGCCGAAGCGCAGGCCGTCGCCGAAGTCCGGAGCAAGGCGGTGGATGCCTCAATCGAGGCGACCGAGCAGATTATCGCGGAAAAGCTCGACCAGGAAAAGGCACGCGACCTCGTGAACGAGAGCGTCGAGCAGGTCAAGAAACACAGCGGGGCTCACTGAGCCGTGCGGCGGCCGCGCCTGAGGCGCGACCGCGTTCTCGCCTCAGCGTTCGCACGGATGGGCCTTCGCGACGCAGCGCGTGAAAAGCCCTTCCCCGTGACACTGGATGCGCTTTACCCGCGCGTCCCGCCAATAGCCGTAGTCATGACCGTAAACGTAACGGGCTTCGCGCTTCCACGCGAAGACGGCGCTGTTGCGGGCGAACTGGCGTACGAGGTTCTTTTTGCCCGCCGAGCGGATCAGCGCGCCGCAATGGCTTGACGGATATCGGTCATGGTAGCCATACGGCCGGGCCTCGGCGCCGCTGCTGGCCGCGGCCAACATGCCCGCCGCAATAGCTCCTGCGAGAACAAGTCTCAAGATCATTGTCTCTCTCCTGCCGGTTGTGTTGCCCCGCAGCCCGCAAGCTGTGAGCCGATATCGAACAGGAGGGAGACTAGCCAGGACCGCCTGAACCCAGACGGAACCGACCATTCATGATTCATTCACGCAATCGCAGCCACACCAGGCCCCCTATTCCGCCGCCTCCGCGCGCTGCGGCGGCTCCCAGCGCAGAACCGGATGCCGCGCCGCCTTGACCTCGTCCAGCCGCCGGCGCGGGGCAAAGCGCGGCGCCTCTGTGAACCGCTCCGTCTCGCCCGCCTGCGCGGCCTTGGCGAGCGCGCGCATGGCGTCGATGAACTGGTCGAGGCTGTGCTTTGACTCGCTTTCCGTCGGCTCCACCAGCATGGCGCCATGCGCGACCAGCGGGAAATACACCGTCATCGGGTGGAAGCCCTCGTCGATCAGCGCCTTGGCAAGATCGAGTGTGCTCACGCCGGTATCCTTCAAGAAGTGATCGTCGAACAGCACCTCGTGCATGCAGATGCGATCGCCGTAAGGCTGGCTCAGCACATCGGCAAGCCGTGCGCGAATATAATTGGCGTTCAGCACCGCGTCTTCCGACGCCTGCCGGATGCCATCCGACCCCTGCGCCATCATGTAGGCGAGCGCGCGCACGAACATGCCCATCTGGCCGTGGTACGCTGTCAGCCGGCCAAAGGGCTGCTCGCTTGTTGGCACATCCTCCGCGAATTCACCCAGAGCCGGACCGTCCGCACCAGCCACCACACGCGGCAGCGGCGCGAACGGCGCGATCGCCTTTGAGAAAATCACCGGGCCGGACCCGGGACCGCCGCCGCCATGCGGCGTCGAGAAGGTCTTGTGGAGGTTGAGGTGCATCGCGTCGATGCCGAGATCGCCTGGGCGCACCTTGCCCGCGATGGCGTTGAAATTCGCACCGTCGCAGTAAAGATACGCGCCCGCCTCGTGCAGCGCATCAGCAATTCCGATAATGTCCGGCTCGAACAAACCGCAGGTGTTCGGATTGGTCAGCATCATTGCGGCGGTGTCCGTGCCGATGACGTCGCGAACCGCCTCCACGCTCACCGTGCCGTCCTCGCGCACCTCCACGGGGCGCACCTCGTAGCCCAGAAGCGCGGCCGTGGCCGGGTTGGTGCCGTGCGCGCTTTCGGGCACGATCACGATGCGCCGCTGGTCACTCTCGCCGCTCGCCTCATGCGCGGCCTTGATGCCCATCATGCCGCACAACTCGCCATGCGCCCCGGCTTTCGGCGACAGCGCGACGGCCGCCATGCCGGTGAGTTCGAGAATCCAGTGCGACAGCGTCTCCATCAGCTCAATCGCGCCGGGCACGGTCTTTTGCGGCTGAAGCGGATGGATATCGCCGAAGCCCGGCAGCCGCGCCGCCTTTTCGTTGGCGCGCGGATTGTGCTTCATGGTGCAGGAGCCAAGCGGGAAGATGCCGGTGTCGATGGCATAGTTGTTCCGGCTCAGGCGCACATAATGACGCACTGTCTCCGGCTCGCTCAGGCCGGCCAAGCCGATCTCGCCGCGCCGCTCCAGCCCGCCCAGCCGGTTCTCGCCCTCGGGAACCGTAATGTCGATACCGCAATCTCCGGGCGTCCCGGTCTCAAAGATCAGCGGCTCCTCGATCTGCAGCGCACGGTTGCCGGTGAAGGTTGCGGGGCGGATGTCGTTCGCAGCTTTGGTCATGCCAGTACCTCCTTCAGGGCGGCGACATACGCCGCGCGGTCTTCCGGTGTGGTCATTTCGGTCGCGGCGACAATAATGCGGTCGGCCAGTTCGGGCCGGTCCGGCCACAGCCGCACCGCGGGCACACCGCCGAGCACGCCCTTATCCGCCAGCTTGTCGATTACATCGGCGCCGTCGCCCGGCACCCGGATGGTGAATTCGTTGAAGAACTGGTCGCTCAGCACATCGATGCCCGGCACCCCGGCCAGATCATCGGCCAGCGCCACGGCCGCGCGGTGGTTGGCCATCGCGATGTCGCGCAGGCCCTTCTCGCCCATGAGAGTCAGGTGGATCGTGAAAGCCAGGGCGCACAGCCCGGAGTTCGTGCAGATATTGCTGGTCGCGCGATCGCGCCGAATGTGCTGCTCGCGCGTGGCGAGCGTCAGGACAAAGCCGCGCTTGCCATTCTCGTCGGTGGTCTCGCCCGCGAGGCGGCCCGGCATCTGACGGACATATTTCTGGCGGGTGGCAAACAGGCCCAGATACGGTCCGCCGAAGTTCAACCCGTTGCCGATCGACTGGCCTTCGGCGACGACAATATCCGCACCCATCTCGCCGGGGGGTGTCAGCGCGCCGAGCGACAGCACTTCCGTCACCGCAACGATCAGCAGCGCGCCGGCCTCGTGGACCTTGTCGGCCAGCTTGCGCAGGTCATGCACGCGGCCGAACACGTCGGGTGTCTGAACGATCACACAAGCCGTCTTGTCGTCAAGCGCGGCCTCGAGCGCATCCGCTTCAGCTTCAACGCAGTCGTGCTCGGAAAAGTGGCAGAACGTGTCGATGACCGCGCGATAATGCGGGTGCAGCCCCGCGCTGATCACCGCCTTCGGGCGCTTCGTCACGCGCTGCGCCATCAGCACCGCCTCGGACGCCGCCGTCGAGCCGTCATACATCGAGGCGTTCGCCACATCCATGCCGGTCAGCATCGCCACCTGCGTCTGGAACTCGAACAGGTACTGCAGCGTGCCCTGCGCGATCTCCGGCTGATACGGCGTGTAAGCGGTCATGAACTCGGAGCGCTGGATCAGGTGGTCCACGGTCGCTGGGACATGGTGCTTGTACGCGCCGCAGCCCACGAAGAACGGGACCGATCCGGCCGCCATGTTCTGGCCGGCCATGCGCTGCATCGCACGCTCCAGCTCGATCTCGCTGGCGTGGCGCGGCAGGTCCGGCAGGTCCTTCAAGAGCGCGCCTTCAGGCACGTCGGCGAACAGATCATCGACCTCGCGCACGCCGATCGCGGCCAGCATCGCGGCGCGGTCGGCATCGGAATGGGGTAAAAGACGCATCAGTCCAGGCCCTCCAGGTATGATTTGTAATCCTCGGCGCTCATCAGCTTGTCGAGTTCGCCCTTGTCGGCGATCTTCAGCTTGACAAACCATGCTTGGCCCTCCGGATCGGCGTTGACCTTCTCCGGAGTGTCGGGAAGGGAGGTGTTGACTTCGGTTACCTCGCCGGACACGGGCGCATAGACCTCGCTCGCAGCCTTGACGGACTCGACCACCGCGAGTTCGTCACTTTGAGTCACCTGCTTCCCGATTTCGGGCAACTCGACGAACACGACTTCCCCAAGCTGGTCCTGCGCATGATCCGAGATGCCTATGATCCCTGTATCGCCGTCGATCCGGATGTATTCGTGGTCCTTGGTGTATTTGATATCGGTCATGGTCTTCGTCCCTCGGCATGAAGCGCGCACCCGCGGGTGCCAACGCGGTGGGTGTCACGACGCCGCTTTTGCCTTGGTGGCGTAGCGGTGGGCGACGAACGGCAGGTCGGCGACAACCCCGGGATGGGCCTTGCCGCGAATCTGGAAGGAAATGGGTGTGCCGCTCGCGGCGTCGTCGGCGGCGACATAGCCCATGGCGATCGGATGACCGAGTGTCGGGCTGAACGCGCCGCTGGTCACGGCGCCGATGCGCTCGCCGTCGCTGTCGAAAACCACCGTGGCTTCGCGCGGGGTCGCGCGGCCCTCCGGTGTCATGCCAACGCGCAAGCGCGACGGGCCGTCACGCAATTCGCCAAGGATCCGGTCCGCGCCGGGAAAGCCGCCTTCAACGCGTCGGCGCTTGCCAATCGACCAGGCAAGATCCGCCTCCACGGGCGAGGTCGTCTCGTCGATATCATGCCCGTAGAGGCACAAGCCCGCTTCCAGCCGCAGCGTGTCACGCGCGCCCAGGCCCGCAGGTTCCACCGTCTGGTCTTCCAGAAGCGCGCGAGCAAAGGCTTCGGCCTGACCGGCCGCGAGCGAAATCTCGAAACCGTCCTCGCCCGTGTAGCCCGACCGCGATATCCAGACCTTGCCGAACGGCGTGTCCTCGAAAGCACGCAGCGACATGAATCGCATGGCTTCGCAGCCCGGGACGCGCTTCGCGAGCGCCTCGGCTGCGGCCGGGCCCTGCACGGCGAGGAGAGCCTGCTCGCCCCACGTCTCGAGTTGGGCCTCGTCCGGCAGGTTCGCGGTGATATGTGCGTAATCGGCGTCCTTGCGTGCCGCGTTGACAACAAGGTAGAGCCAGTCGCGCCCGCCCATTTCCCCGACATAGCTGACCATGAGGTCATCGAGAATGCCGCCTTCGGTGTTCGTCAACTGCGTGTAGCGCATGCGCCCCGGCTTCAGCCCGGCGATATCGCCGGGAACAAGCCGCTCGATCACCGCACTGACATCGCTCGGATGAGACAGCAGCGCCTGGCCCATATGCGACACATCGAACAGCGAGGCGTGCGCACGGGTGTGCTTGTGTTCGCCGATGATACCGGCGGGATAGTTGAGCGGCATCTCGTAGCCGCCGAAGGGCACGAGCTTCGCGCCGAGCTCAGCGTGGAGCCGGCGAAGCGGTGTCGTCTTGAGGGCGTTTTCGGAGGCAGGTGGCTGGGAATCTTCCATCTCTCGGGTCCATCGTGAGCGTCGATCGCTTCTCTGCCACGCGGCAGTCAAGCGTCGCCCCCTCTGTCATGGTACCTGAGAGATTTTGCCGGCAGCTGTTACAGCGCCGGATTACCCCTTCGGTGAACCGACGCGCAACGAGCGGCCGGCTGCTTTCCAGAGTGCTGTTCGACCCGCGGTCCTTTCGCCTGAGAGTTTCCGGGGCGGTTGCTCCTTCGGCGCCAGCCACAGGGCTGATCTCTCCCGCGGTCAAATTTCAGCGTATGATGGGCTCAGGATAGCGAAAAGCCCCCCTGTGTCAAACCGCCCCGCACAATGTGGGTCACGCCGACTGTTCCGCGGCCTTCTGCGCATACCTCATGCACTCGACGACTCTGACCAGAGTTGACGAATATCGCCGGGAAGCATGTTGCGCACATCCTCGATTTCACCGGCCGAGACGTGCCGTCCCAGCACGTGAAAAACCGCCTGTGTCGCCTTCTCCACGTCGAGCGGATTGTCCGGATCGCGGATCAGGTCGTGCAGGTTCTCGCGGACATGGTCCAAAAACTCTTCCTTCGAGCGCATCCGCAGGGGAACTTCGGACGGCCGCCAGCCCTCATAGTAGAAACCGCGGATAAGCATCGGGAACTGAGCGCCGACCTGAACGGCTTCTTCCACGGTCAGTCGATCCCGAAGCGCCTGGAGAACGCCTTTCAAAACCCGATAATTGCGCTGACGGTCTTCGGACCCGATCAGCTCGCCGATCTCCTTGATCCAGACATTCGTTTCGTGAAGCGTCCGTTCAAACGATTCCAAACCTGACTGTGTCATCGCTGGACCTCCATGCTCCATTTCTTTGATTGGTCTCGTAAATAACAACGCT
Organism: uncultured Hyphomicrobiaceae bacterium; assembly: GCA_964346065.1. Lineage (GTDB taxonomy): Bacteria > Pseudomonadota > Alphaproteobacteria > Rhizobiales > Rhodomicrobiaceae > Dichotomicrobium. The sequence goes on along the minus strand of CAYFTI010000029.1, from coordinate 11,437 downwards.
TTCAACAGATGAATGATCCTGCCGGGCACCTAATTTTTTGGTGCAAGCACGCAAGGATGGCGCAAACCGCGTCATCGCGCGGACCGCGCGGCATGGCCAGCCGGCACCCAGCAGGCTAATAATCAGCAGGTTTGAGGCGACCTGTCGGCCACAAGGATAAGGCGCGTCGCAGAGAGGATCGTGAGGCGAGCGGTGGTCTAGCTCGCGCCGGCGATTTCGCGGTCGAAGGCAACGAACAGCTTGTAGGACGTTGGCGCGGTGCCGGGTTCGGCCTCGAAGCTGATCGTGCGTACCACCGAGAAATAATCGACTGGCGTTTCGCGGCGGAGTTCAACCTGCAACTGGATCGTTTCTGTGCGGATCTTGGCGCCGTCGGCGCGGGTCAGATGAAGGTTCACAGGCAGGGTGACCGGGCCACCGCTCCCGCGCGGCCCCATCAGAACGCGACCGGCAAAGCCGTACTTCATGTTAACCTGCGAGCCGTTGATCTGGCATTCGCGCGCCACCTTGGTGATGCTGCCACGATGCTTCATCGCCAGCCGCTCGCCCACACGGCCTGGTTCGTAGACCGTGACATGCCGATCCGCTGGCCAGATCTTGAAGCGCGGGCAGCCGGAGGCCGGGCCGGACGCATCGATTCGCCCACTGGTATCGGCGCGCGCGGCCTCAAGCATCCCTTCTTCGGTAATCGTGGCCTGCCACTCGGTCTCCTCGGGCTCGTCCTCGGAACCGAAGACGCCGGACCCGAGCCCGGAAGTGATCTGTGAAATGCCGCAACCGCTCAGAAACAGCGTGCAGGCAAGGACCATTGTCATCCGCAGCGCACCCGCCATCGGTCCGCCCTTGCCAAAATTGCTGTCCAAGCCCCTGACGCGGCGCCAGCCGATACTTATGTCCATTCCGTGCATCACCGGCTCACGCCGCCTCCTTTGCGAAGCCTGTACCAAACAGGGGAATAGACCGCTAATTTGGACACTTCGTGACGAGCCTCTTGTTCTGCCACTGGTACGGTTGGTACAACCGCTTAATTGGGCAACCGCTCCGGAAGTTCTCCGGGACCATAAAGAGGTGGGGGCGGCTGAACAAGACAAGCTCGCATGGAGATGCACAAGTGCACGACATCTGCGGGGCATAGATTGGCGAAGCTCCGGATCATCTCACACGTGTCAGAAGGGAGACGCTCGTGACGAAGCCCGCATTGCAAATCCTCCTGGCCGCACCGCGCGGCTTCTGTGCCGGCGTGGACCGCGCTATCGACATCGTCGAGCTGGCGCTACAGAAATACGGTGCGCCGGTCTATGTCCGCCATGAGATCGTCCATAACCGCTACGTCGTGGAGAGCCTCAAGGCGAAGGGCGCGGTCTTCGTTGAAGAGCTTGACGAAATTCCCGAGACCGATGCCCCGGTGATTTTCTCCGCGCACGGCGTGCCGAAATCGGTGCCCGAAGCAGCGGAGGCGCGCAACATGTTCTATATCGACGCGACCTGCCCGCTGGTCTCCAAGGTGCATATCGAGGCAGAGCGTCTTCACGCGCGTGGATATCACATCTTGTTGATCGGGCACGACGGCCATCCGGAAGTCTCGGGCACGATCGGCCAACTGCCCGAGGGTGCCGTCAAGCTGATCGAAACTGTGGAGGATGTCAGGGCTTACGAGGCGCACGATCCCGACAAGCTGGCGTTTGTCACACAAACGACGCTGTCGGTCGACGACACCGCGGAGATTGTCGCGGCACTGAAAGAGCGTTTTCCGAATATCGTCGGCCCGCACAAAGAAGATATCTGCTACGCCACGACGAACCGCCAGGCGGCGGTCAAAGCGATTGCACCGCGCGCGGACGCGCTTCTGGTCATCGGTGCGCCGAACAGTTCGAATTCCCAGCGTCTGGTCGAGGTCGGGCACGCCGCCGGATGCGGCGTCTCGCATCTGGTTCAACGCGCCAGCGATATTCCATGGGGCGACCTGGACAATGTGTCGTCCATCGGCATTACAGCGGGTGCAAGCGCGCCGGAGGCGCTTGTCGAAGAGATCATTGATGCGCTTGGCGAGCGTTACGCGTTGTCGATCGAGACCGTTACCACCGCCACCGAGGACGTGATCTTCAAGCTGCCGCGCGTGCTCCACGACTCCGCCGCCTAGGGCGACCGACGCCGGGATGGCCGTTTATACCGAAGTCACCGCCGAAGAACTCGCAGACCTGCTCGCGGAATACGAGATCGGCCACCCCGTCTCGATGAAAGGCATCGCCGAGGGGGTGGAGAACACGAATTACATCGTCACCACCGAGCGCGGCGACTTCATCCTCACGCTTTATGAAAAGCGCGTCGATTGCGGCGATCTGCCCTTCTTCGTCGCTCTTCTCGATTATCTCGCGGCGCAATCGGTGCCCTGCCCCGTCCCGATCCACGACAAGCGCGGGCAGGTGCTGCAAACCCTGTGCGACCGCTCCGCTGCCCTTTTTTCCTTTCTTCCGGGCATTTCGGTGCGCCGTCCCACGGTCACGCAATGTGCGGCCGTCGGCGCGGAATTGGCGAGGCTCCACCTTGCCGGGCGCGGCTTCGGGATGCGCCGCGAAAACAGCCTGTCGGTCGAAGGCTGGCAGCGCCTGCGCGATGATCTGGGCGCGCGCGCGGACTTCATCAGCCAAGGTTTGAGCGACCTGCTTGACCGCGAACTGGCGACGCTTCACGCCGCCTGGCCAACCGACCTGCCCGCGGGCGTGATCCATGCGGATCTCTTCCCGGACAATGTCCTGTTCCTTGACGGCGAAGTCTCCGGGATCATCGACTTCTACTTTGCCTGCAATGACCTGCTGGCCTATGACATCGCCATATGCCTGAATGCATGGTGCTTCGAGGCGGACCACAGCTTCAACATTACCAAGGCGCGGGCCCTGCTGGAGAGCTACCGGGCGGTACGGCCGATGAGCGCGCATGAAACCGAGGCGCTGCCGATCCTGTCGCGTGGCGCTGCCTTGCGCTTCCTCCTGACCCGCGCTTACGACTGGTTCCATACCTCGCCGGATGCGCTTGTCCGGCCGAAGGCGCCGGACGAATACCTGCGCAAGCTGCGCTTCCACCAGCGTGTCACGTCCCTCAGCGAATACGGGCTTGATGCGTGAACCGGACGCGGGAGACACGGTGAGCGAGCAACAACCACAGCGCGTGCGCATCTACACCGACGGCGGCTGTTCGGGCAACCCGGGGCCAGGCGGCTGGGGCGCGGTGCTGCTCTACGGCGATGCGCGCAAGGAACTAAGGGGCGGCGAGGCGAACACCACGAACAACCGCATGGAGCTGATGGCGGCGATCGCGGCGCTGGAGGCGCTCAAGCGGCCTGTCGCGGTGGATCTCTACACGGATTCCAACTACGTCCGCCAGGGCATCACCGAGTGGATAGACTCGTGGAAGGCCAAGGGCTGGCGCACCGCCCAGAAAAAGCCCGTGAAGAACGAAGATCTCTGGCGCCGGCTGGACGAGGCCCGCCAGCGCCATGACGTCACCTTCCACTGGGTGCGCGGCCATGCAGGCGACCCCGAAAACGAAGCTGCCCATGACCTCGCTCAGCAGGGAATGGCCCCGTTTCTTCGCAACGGCGAAGCCGAAGAGCCCTGAACAGCGTTAGACTTCCTGCAGAAGCGTTTCGGCGCTGCTGGAGGTCACTTCGGTTGGCACGTCCTCGATGTGGATCGATTTGACGACACCGTCCTCGACCAGCATCGCGTAGCGTTTCGAGCGCGTGCCCAGACCGAACGCGCTCGCGTCGAGGTCCGCCCCGACGGCCCTGGCAAAATCCGCGTTTCCATCAGCGAGGAAAAGGATCTTGTTCTCCGCGCCCGTGGTTTTCGCCCAGTTGTCCAGCACGAACGGATCGTTGACGGCGGTGCAGGCGACCGCGTCCACCCCCTTGGCCTTGAAGTCGGCCGCGTGCTCGATGAAACCCGGCAGGTGCTTCATATGGCACGTCGGCGTGTATGCGCCCGGAACCGCGAACAGCACGACCTTCTTGCCCGCAAAAACATCCTCTGACGACATTGCCGTCGGTCCCTCGGCGGTCATCACGTGAAAGGTCGCCTCTGGAATGCGCTCGCCCGGTGAAATCGCCATGGATTGCCTCCTCCTTGCTTGCCTTGGCAGCATGATCCGTTGCGGGCGGATCATTTCATGGTCCAGGCCATTTCGCAACTTTGCGCGGGGCTGGCTGCTGTGAGCGTGATGGTTTCGCTCGAAAGCGCTTCCGCGTTGCCAAGCCCCGTCAGATCGAGGTGGAAAACCGTGCGGCCGGACCGGCTTGTGCGCTGTTCGGGATGCACCATGAACAGGCCTGATGATGGCTCTGCGAAAAGCTCTTCCGGCCCGGCGCCGGGACGATGTCTTATTTCGACCCTCAGGTGGGGCCCGCTGCCGTCCAGCTCGGCGGACAGCTCATCGAACGCCAGTCCTGCGCATCGACCCTGCTCATCAGCATGAATGGGCGTCTTGTCCAGCGCATCCAGCACCTTGTCGCGCGCACCATGCGCGGTGCCATCAAGCTCGACGGACAGCCGTTTGCTGACCGGAATGCACACGTCCTTGCAGACCGCATACGCCAGCCGCAGTTCCAACGAGACCGGCTCATCCGGGCTCCGCGGCGCAACGATGACCGGAAACACGACGCGATCCCGGTATCCATTGTATGCCCCGGCGGCATCGCGGAAATGCTCCGGCACCGGCCAGAGCACCTGCGTGGCCGCGACATTGCCGGACCCGCGCCAGTCGAATTGCGGCGGGATGCCATCTCCCGGGCTACGCCAGTATGTCTTCCAACCCGGATCCAGCAAGATTTCGACGCCCGCGAGCAGCGCTGGCGATGGCAGATGGGTGCGCCCGGCAAGCTGTTCCGCGCTCACGCGGCCGGCCGGGACCAGGCGCACCCGTGACTCGGGCGCGTCCTCCCAACCTTCTGCGGCCACCGGCAACGGAAGCATCGCCGCTGTCAGCAGGACCGCGCCGAGCGCGAAGTGTCGAAGCCGCATGATCGAGATCACTGTTCCTTGGAAGAGACCTGGATACTGAGCATCTCACGAGGTACACCGCTGCGCACCGTGTGGGCAATGCCGGCGCGTTCACGTTTACGTAGACCGTTGTACCCCGGTGAGGACAACGGTGTCGCAACCGCGCGCAAAAATGTGAGGTAAGGGTTCATCCACACCCATGATCGCGCTAGTCTGTCGGCATGATGGATGACAACGGCCAGACGAGCGCCCGGGACAGTGAAGGTTATCTGAGCGGTCAGCTGCTCGTCGCGATGCCGGGCGCGGACGACAACAACTTCGCCGGGTCAGTCGTTTATGTCTGCGCACATTCCGCCGAGGGCGCCATGGGGATCGTCATCAACCGGCCCGCCGAGCACCTCAGCTTCGTGGATCTGCTGCAGCAACTCGAACTTATCCCGGAAGATCAGGGGATCACGGTTCCACGAAGCCTGGAATGCATGTCTGTTTTCGTCGGCGGACCGGTCGAAACGGGCCGCGGCTTTGTGCTCCATAGCGCCGATTATTTTTCGGAAGAGAACACCCTCGCCATTGATGGCAGCGTCTGTCTGACCGCGACGATCGACATCCTCCGGGCGATAGCGCACGGGGGCGGGCCGCACAAATCCCTGCTGGCGCTGGGCTATGCTGGCTGGGCGCCGGGTCAGCTCGAGAGCGAGATTCAGGCGAATGGCTGGCTCACCTGCCCCGGCGACACCGAACTGGTTTTCGACCCGCGTGCGGATGAAAAATACACGCTGGTATTGGACAGGATGGGCGTAGACCCGTCTTTCCTCGTCAATCAGACAGGTAACGCCTGATCGCATCTCCCGCCGTCTGAGCGCACTGCGCGCGCAAACGTCACTGCCGGCGCGAGGGGCCGAGGCCGCGCCTCGGTACGGAAGGCTGGGCCGCGGAGTCCTCCGGGCCTATTTCCTCGCCGTGCTCACCCGGCGGTCGTGGCTGGTTGCGGGAGATCGCGGCCCCCAGCCGATTTGCCGGACGCGCGCCGAAGCGTGCGTCATCCTGGCCAGCCACCGGGTCCCCGGTCTTATCGCTATCACTCGAGCGCCGGGGTCTCGCACCATTGTCCGAATTCGCCTCGGTCGTGCCGCGCGGATCGCGTGGTCCGCCGCGGGGTTTCTGGCGGTCTGAAGTATTGGGGCTGGCACCCTCGCCAGCCGCCTCGCTGCGGCGCCGTTTTGCCGATCCCGGACGCCCCTGCTTTGCGCCGCGCTCACCGGTTGCCGCGCCGTTCGGGGGCTGCGGCGCGCCTGCCCCGCCCGAGCGACCCGGGCCTGCGGCGCGTGGCGGCGGGAGCGCCGCTGGTTTCGTTGCCGTCCGGCCGCGGGTCGCGACGCCTGATTTGGCAGAAGCACGGGACAAAGCGTTGATGAGGTTCATCACCTCCTTCTCGCTCATCGGCTCGCCGAAATAAAAACCCTGAGCCAGATTGCAACCGATCGCGCGCAGATAGCCGGCATCGCGTTCCCGGTCCACGCCCTGAACCACGATTTCGAAGCCCAGTTCCTGTGACATCGCAAGGACCGAGCGCAGTATCACCGGATCGGCGCCAGCCGCGTTGGCGGAGCGGGTCAACGATCGGTCGAGCTTGAGGACATCGAGGGGCAAGCGCCGGAGGTAGGCCACCGAGGAGTAACCGCTGCCGTATTCATCCAGAGCCAGTTTCGCGCCGACACCTTTCAACGTTGCCAGGGCTTCGGCGATCTGCTCCGGGTTCTCCATGACAACCGTCTCGCTGACCTCCACCCAGAAGCAATCCGTTGGAACGGTCGCCCTGCCAATGACGGTTCGCAGATCCTGGACGGCGTCGCTGCGGAGCATCGCGCGGTGCGAGATGTCGAGGGCGACAAACGTCGGATCGCCTTCACGCGGCCACGCCTTTTGCCACCGGTGCAACTGCCTTATCGCCCGCTCGGCGGCATACCGGATCAAGGTGGCGCTGAGTTCGGCTTTCTCCGCTGCCTGCATGAACTCGCGCGGACTGAGCAGACCGTGCTTCGGGTGGTTCCATCTGAGTAAGGCCTCGAAACCGGCCAGCTGGTTGTCGGCAAGCCGCATGATCGGCTGGTAGAGCAGCACGATCTGCCGGCGATCGATCGCCTTCTTCAGATCATTCTCCAGTTCCAGGCGATCGTCGCGTTCCCCGCTCAATTCCGGCTTGTAAAGCTCGATACGGTCAGCGCCGGCGCGCTTCGCGCGGTAGGCCGCCAGTTCAGCCTCTGAAACCAGGGCGCCGCCATCGGGCTGTCGCCCGTCATACACCGAGATGCCGATGCTCCCCACGAGCGCCACTTCGCTGCCGCTGAGCTTCATTGGCGAGCGCAGCGTGCGCCGCACGCGCTCGGCAAGCATCGCGATGTAGCGCGGGTCGGTCTCGGAGGTGAGCAGAAGCGCAAACTGGTCAACGCCAATGCGCGCGAGGGTGTCGGTATCGCGCACGTGTCGGCTCAGGCGGCGGGCGACCGTCAGCAGCATACTATCGCTGATGGCGGCGTCGGGAATCTGACCGCCCCCGCGCACCTGGTCGATATCGATCACGATGACTGTGGGCTTTGTGCCCTCCGCGTCACAACGCAGGATGGCCTGGCTCGCCCGATCGAGAAACAGCTCACGGTTGGGATGTCCGGTCAGCGCGTCGTACACGGCGTTGTGCGTCAGCCGCTCCTCGCTGCGCTTCTGGGTGGTCACATCCCGCATGAGACCGATACATTGCAGGATCTGGCTCTGCGGGAGCTTCAATGCGCGTCCGCGCAGTTCATACCACAAATAGCTCCCGTCGCTGCGGCGCATGCGAAGATCCATTTCCAGATCGCCGCCGTCCCGCTCCCGCACGGTCCACAGCATCACCTTGACGCGCTCGCGGTCCGAGGCATGGACGTATTGCAGCCAGTCCTCCGTGCCGCAGCTGAGCGTTCCTTTCGAGTAGCCCAGCGCACGCTCGATTTCCGGACCGACCTTGATCTCCTCGCGGCGCACGTCCCATTCCCAGACCGATGCGCCGGACGCGTCCAGCGCCGCGGCGCCGCGCCCGAGATGGGCCGTGTGCCCGGACACGCCGTAATCACCCGGCGAGAACGCGTATTGCGTAACGCTGAAGCCAAGCAGCGCAACAAACAGGACCAGCCCGGATGACAGCGCCGGAACGACGATATCCCCCGACAGGTAGCCGAGCACCGCCACGCCGGCGCCGAACAGCCAGACCAGAAACAGCATCCAGGTGGGCAGCAGGGTCAGCGCCCGGTCTTCGCCCCGGAACGCCTGCAACAGGACCAGCAGCGTACCGACACCGGCAATCGGCAGGAAGGACAGGCGCGCGAGACCGGCGCTGAGCTGCGCATCGATCACCGAAAACGGAATCAACCCGAGCTGTATCAGCGACCAGCCCGCGAAGACGGGCATGAGCCAGGACTGCCATTGTCGCAAGCGCAGGTAGATCAGCAGGAAGATGATGATACTGGCGGCCAGCGCAGCCTCGGCGCCCGCACGGTACACCGCGTTCTGATCCGGCGAGAGTTGAAACAGCTTGTGCCAGAAGCCGAAATCCACGCACAGATAGGCGACCGCGCTCCAGGCCACCAGGGCGGTCGCGGGAAAGACGGCGCGATGGTTGGCCACGAAAATTGCCGTCAGGAAAATCGCAAGCAACCCGGCAATGCCGAGCAGGATTCCGTTCAGGAGGGTTCTGTCCACCGCGCGCTTGCCAAGCGACGCTCCATCCCAGAGTGTGAGCCGGGGAAAGTCCACTGATCGCAGTTCGACGATGAACGTCACCGTGCTTCCCGGCTCTAGTGTGATCCGGAAAAGATCGGCACGATCGGCAGGTATGCGTTCCGGCTTGAACCCTACCGATGGCGTCACCTTGGCGATGCGCGGCGAATCGAGATCCGGCCACATCACCTTGCTACCGGAGAGTTCATAGCGCTGCGATGACAGAATTCTCTCGATCCGGCTGTCGGTTGGGTTGCGCAGAGCAAAAACCACCCAGTTCGGGTCGGTGCCGGGCGTGCTGGCCTGCACGGCCATTCGCCCGGTGATTCCGTCCTGACCAGGCGCGGTTTCGACGCTCAGGCTGTCTCCCCGCCCCTCGTACAATTCGCCGAGCAGCGTGATGTCGAGCTTCTTCTGGTCCGGGCTGACGACGATTGCTTCCAGCGCGCGGGCAGGCCCGGCAAGCATGAGCAGCACGGCTGCCATTACGAGCATGACCACGCCGGCATTTCCGGATGCACCTGCCCGTGGCACGGTGGTCAACAGGCTTGATCCGCGTGGCGCGCTTTCGGCGCGTCTAGCGTCGCGGATCGTCCTTGAGCAAAGCGTAGAGAAAATGATCCTGCCACCTGCCGTTAATCTTGAGGTATTCCCTGGCCAAGCCCTCGCGGGTGAACCCCACCTTCTCCAGCACGCGTATCGACGCTACGTTCGTCGGCAGGCACGCCGCTTCAAGCCGGTGCAGGTGCAGGCTGTCAAACACGAAAGCCGCGATCGCACGCACACCCTTCGTCATTACGCCCTGCCCGGCATACGGCGCGCCGACCCAATACCCGATCGAACATGACTGGCTGACGCCACGGCGGATATTACTCAAAGTTGCACCGCCGAGAAGGGTGGTATCATCGGCTTTGAACATAAAAAAGGCATAGCCGCTATTCTCCCGCATTTCCCGCATGTAGTGCTTCAGGCGCATTCGATACGCGCCGCGGGAGAGTTCGTCGGGCGCCCAGGCCGGCTCCCATGGCTCAAGGTGTTCGCGGCTTCGTGCGCGCAGCTCGGCCCAGGCGTGGTAGTCACCCAGCCGTGGCATGCGCAGGAGCAGCCCGTCCCATTCGATCTGGGGGCCGGTTTCCGGCGTTGGAGGCGACCGCAGAAAAGCCATGCCCGCTTCCCCTAGAGCAATCTCAGCAAACCTGGAGTCCATTCCTGCGGTTCGAAGCAGATGACCGGTGGGAACGCGACGAACACGACCAACAACGACGGCACGTGAGCGCGATCCTCGACTCAATGTTTCGTACGGCGCACGCCGTAGTCCCACGACCCGCAGCGCAGACCCGCTCACGCGCGGAGTGCACCCTCGGCGATCGCCTGCAACTCTGGCGCGTCCGCGCGTGGCCCGACATGAACGCTGGAGGGGGCCGGTCCGTTCACCAGCCGCTGCACGAAAGCCTGAATATCTCCGGCATCGACCGCCTCGACACGCTCGATCAGAGTGTCAAAGTCGGGCGATTTTTCGAAGAGATAAAGATGCCGCGCCAGAAATTCCGCGCGTGCCGCCGAACTCTCCAGGCTCATCAACAGCCCGGCCTTCATGTTCGCTTTCGCCCGTTGCACCTCATCCTCGCGCGGGCCATCGTGAGCGAGGTTCTGCAACTGCTGCATGATCACGTTGGTCAGAGCCGGGCTGTCTTCGGAGTCCGCAGCGGCATGAATACCGAACAGGCCAGTATCGGAAAAGCCGCTGCAGAACGCGTAGATCGAGTAGCACAGCCCACGCTGCTCCCGCGCCTCCTGGAACAGGCGCGACGACATACCGCCGCCGAGCAAGCCCGCGCAGACCTGGGCGGTGTAGTAATCCGGGTCACGGCTCGCCGGCGCCTCGAAGGCCATCAAGAGATGGGTCTGCTCCAGTGGCATCTTCACTGATTCGTAGCCTCCCACATATTCGGGCGGCGATACCGGTCTCGCCCGGTCGTTAGCAAGACCGTCGAGGCATTTTTCGGCCGCGGCAACCAGCCGGTCGTGATCGACTGCGCCCGCTGCGCCCAGGATCATGCGCTGCGCGCCGTAATTCGCCTCACGAAAGCGTATCAGGTGGTCGCGCTGAAAGTTGCGCACGCTCTGCGCCGTGCCCAGCACGGGACGGCCCAGTGGCTGCCCCGGAAAGGCGACGGACAGCGCCTTGTCGAACAGCACGTCTTCGGGGTTATCGCGCGTCGCCGCGATCTCCTGCAGCACCACGGTGCGTTCCAGGCCGAGATCGGCGTCCTTGTAGACCGGATTGAGGAGAATATCGCCCAGAACGTCCATCGTCCGCGGGACTTCGTCCTGCAGAACCCGCGCGACATAGGCCGTCGTCTCGACCCCGGTGGCCGCGTTGATCTCGCCACCGGCCGTCTCGATTTCCTCGGCGATATCAAGGGCCGAGCGGGTCTGCGTGCCCTTGAAGGCCATGTGCTCCAGCATGTGCGCCACGCCGTGCTCGTCGGGGGACTCGGCGCGCGAGCCGCTCGCGACCCAGACGCCGAGCGAGACCGTGCCGACATGCGGCATGTCCTCGCTGATGACGCGCAAGCCGTTGCTCAACGTGGTGACTTTTGACCGGCTCTCCATGCTCATGCGGGAAATTCAGCCCAGTGTTTGGTGCGCGCGGCGATATAGTCGGCGATCTGCGCCTGATCGCTGTCGAG
>CAYFTI010000028.1:0-20417 GCA_964346065.1 uncultured Hyphomicrobiaceae bacterium | reverse complement strand
GGCGGTACCGCCATCAGCCTCATCGAAGACGCCGGCATGAGCCAGATCGCCGACGCGGCGCTGCCACTCAAGCTGTTCGAGATGTTGAACGGCCTGCCGCTGGCAGCGATCACCTCGTTCATCGGCGTGGTGCTGGTCATCGTGTTCTTCGTCACCTCCTCGGACTCCGGCTCGCTGGTGATCGACACGATCACGGCCGGCGGCAAGGTCAACGCCCCGGTCTCCCAGCGTGTGTTCTGGTGCACCTTCGAGGGCCTGGTGGCGATCGCCCTGCTGATCGGCGGCGGCCTCGGCGCGCTGCAAGCGGCGGCGGTGTCGACAGGCTTCCCGTTCGCGGTGATCCTGCTGCTGGCCTGCTATGCCCTGTTCAAGGGGCTGTACTCCGAGCCTCGCGGCAAGGCAGTCGCGGCAGCGTAACTCAACGAAAGGCCCGCCGCCGCGCGCGGCGGGCCACACACCGAGCAACAGAAAAGGCGGCCCGACGGCCGCCTTTTTACGTTTCCAAGAGCTCTTGACGCAATCGCCGTCAGGCTGCGTGGGACGCGATCGGCTCCGTCAGAAGCGCGTAGAGGGTGTCGCGGTCATTCGAAACGCGCAGCTTCTGCGCCACGTTCGCCTTGCTCAGCAGACGCGAGATCCGCGACAGCGCATTCAGATGATCAGCCCCTGCGCGCTCGGGCGCCAGAAGCAGGAAGACGAGATCGACCGGCTTTTCGTCGATCGCCTCGAATTCGACCGGCTTGTCAAGCCGCGCGAACAGCACCGTCACCTTGTCCAGCCCCTGCAGCGTCCCGTGCGGAATGGCGATTCCGTTTCCGGTCGCTGTCGAACCGAGGCGCTCACGCTGCAGGAGCGTATCGAAGATGTCGCGCTGGGCGAGCCCGGTCATGGCCGCCGCTTTGTTCGCGACTTCCTGAAGCACCTGCTTCTTGCTGTTGGCCTTGAGAGCAGGGATGATGCCCTCGGACGAGACGAGATCACTCAGATCCATGATCATTCCCTTCGATTGTCCCTCAACCTGAACGTGGCGCCGGACGTGACAAGCGCGTTCGGACCCATCTTTCACCATACCGCCGGGCTTCGTGCCCTGTTCAGCGGAAGGTCTGCAGTCAAGGTGCTGATGCGCGACCGCGGGACGCCTCATGTCGGCGGCCTCCCTCACGGCGCGGCCACCTCCATTCTAGCCCCGCTCCGTCGCTGCGTCACGTAACAGGGGCATCATTGACCTGGAGAAGATGTCCTTGCCGCCGTCAGCGGCCAGAGCCGCGGGCAAACACCCCAGGATAACGCGGGCACCGCGCCTGGACAGAGTTGCCAGACGGTAGACAAGGCCCTTCCCGAAGTCAATTCCGCGCAAGTCACACTTCGTTGCACATGATCCGGGGCGCAATATGTCGCGGGACATTTATTTTCCCTCCGGCGCACCCGCCCCGTCTCAGGACGTGGAGTGCATCACCTGAAGCTTCTTGGCGCGGCGGCGTTCGCGCGAGGACGGAATGCGCATCAAGTCGCGGTACTTGGCAACCGTCCGCCGGGCGATATCAATACCCGAATCCCTGAGGACCGCCACGATCTGGTCGTCAGAAAGCACCGTCTCCGGTGTTTCAGCGTCCACGAGCTGCTTGATCCTGTGGCGCACGGCCTCCGAGGAATGCGCCGGCTCTCCATCCGATGCCGCCACGGCCGAGGTGAAGAAATAGCGAAATTCGAACAACCCGCGCGGCGTCGCCATGTATTTGTGCGCGCTGGCTCGGCTCACGGTCGACTCATGCATCTCGATCTCGCCCGCCACGTCGCGCAGGGTCATCGGCTGCAGGAATTCGGCCCCGTGACGAAGGAAGCCGTCCTGCCGGCGGACGATCTCCTCGGCCACCTTCAGGATCGTTCGCGCGCGCTGGTCGAGGCTCTTGACCAGCCAGTTGGCCGCGTTCAGACACTCGCCAAGAAAGGCGCGGTCTTCTCGGCTCGCCTGGGCGCGGACTGTGGCAAAATACGCCCGATCCACGAGCAGGCGGGGCAGCGTGTCGCTGTTGAGTTCGACGTGCCATCCGCCATCCGAGCGCGGGCGGATGAACACATCCGGCGTGATCTGCACGACAGGGGAACTGCCGTAACGCAAGCCCGGCTTCGGGTTCAGCCCGCGTATCTCCGCGATCATGTCGCGCACGTCTTCGACCTCGGCATCGCACAGACGCGCAAGGCGCGGCAGATCCTGCGCCGCGATCAGGTCGAGATGATGCAGCAACCTGGCGATCATGGGGTCGAAGCGGCCCAGTTCGCGAAGCTGGATCTCCAGACATTCGGAAAGATCCCGGGCGCCGACGCCGGCGGGCTCGAAGCTTTGAAGCAGGCGAAGGACGCGCTCGACCTCCTCAGGCGCCACGCTCAAACGTTCGGCCAAGCGGCCGGTGTCCCCGCGCAGATACCCAGCCTCGTCCACCATATCGATCAGGTTGAGCCCGATCAGCCGCTCTTTGGGCGTCACCGCAGCGAGGTTGAGTTGTTCTTCCAGCGTGACGCGCAGTGACGGGCCCTCGACCGGGGCGACATCGCTTGGCGGCGGCTCGCCGGAGGGGCTTGGTCCGAGCCATGACAGGCTTGCGCCGACGGTTTCCCCGACATCGGCAGCGTTGGACGGCTCAGCTTCGCGGTCGTCTTCTTCGGCGCGCTGCAATAGCGGGTTTTCCGCCAGCTCCTGCTCGATCACCGAGGTCAGTTCGAGATTGGAGAGCTGCAACAGCTTGATCGACTGCTGCAGTTGCGGAGTCATGACGAGCGAATGGCTCGGCTTCAGCTCTAGTCTGAGCGCCATGACAGGCTCACTCCCGGCACGCGAAACAATCCCTCGAGCCTACATCGAGAACTGGTCGCCAAGGTAGACCCGGCGCACCTCTTCGTTAGCAATGATCTCCTCGGGCGTGCCCTCGATCAACACCTGGCCCTCATAGATGATATAGGCCCGGTCGATCAGCTCCAGCGTCTCGCGAACGTTGTGATCGGTGATGAGCACCCCGATATCGCGGTCTTTCAAATGGTGGACAAGGTTGCGGATATCGCCAATGGCGATCGGGTCGATACCGGCGAAAGGCTCGTCCAGCAGCATGTAAGACGGCCGGCTGGCCAGCGCCCTTGCGATCTCAACGCGGCGACGCTCGCCGCCGGAAAGCGCCATCGCCGGGGATTTGCGAAGCCTGGTGATGCGGAATTCCTCCAGAAGCGCGTCAAGCTGGCGCTGACGCTCCTTCTTGCTCGGCTCGACGATTTCCAGAACCGCGCGGATGTTTTCTTCCACCGACAGGCCACGAAAGATCGAGGCTTCCTGGGGAAGATACCCCACGCCCATCCGTGCCCGGCGATACATCGGCAAGCGGGTCACGTCATGATCGTCGATCACGATGCGTCCGGTGTCGGCCGGGATCAGCCCGGTGATCATGTAGAAGATCGTGGTCTTCCCAGCGCCGTTGGGACCGAGCAGGCCAACCGCCTCGCCCTTTTCGATATGAAGGCTGGCACCGCGCACGACCTGGCGGTTCTTGAAGCTCTTCGTCAGTCCTTCCGCTTCGAGGGTGCCCCCAACACCTGGTTCGAAATCGGCCTCGGGCGCGGTATGGAAAGACTGCCGCGACGGCTCGCGCTGGTGTTGCGGCTGTGGTGCGGTCTGCCGGCGCCGTTCAGTTATGGCCATAAGCGGTCGTTCGGGTCCAAAATGATTGGGAATTTTTCAACAGGCTAACACACTCGGCGGACGCGCCGGTACGAATTTTGCTGGCGGCACGCCAGGGCGAGCCGCGAGCTCAGTCCTGTTTCGGCTGAAAGAGGCCGCGAATACGCTGCTTGCCCGGCTCGTCCTTGACCTCGAAACGGCTCTTCCCGTTCTTCAGGTCGATCACCAAACGGTCCCCGCGCAGAACATTGTCGCCCTGTGAAAGCACGACACTGCCGCCGATTGTCACCACCTGCTTCTCGACATTGAAATTCGCCCATTCACTGGTGGCCGTCTGATCATCCTTGGTGGAAACCAGAACCTTTCCCTTGGCCTCGATGCGCGTGATGCTGGCGTTATCGTTGTCCCCGTCGCCTTGCGCGTTCGCCTGGGCGACATCACCGCCCGGCTGGCCAGTGTAATGCACTGAAAGCTCCCGCGCCTTCAGCGAGAAACCGCCCTGCCGCGCGACGACATCCCCCTTGAATACCGCCCGCTTTGATTTGTCGTCCACTTCCAGCAGGTCGGCCTCGATATCGATCGGCTCATCGGTGCTGGCCTGATAGCCCTGGAAGCTGCTGCCGATGCTTTGCGCGAGCGCCGCGCTTGCGGAGGCGAAGACGAGAACACCTGCACCCAGCGCGATCGCGCCGAGGAGGCGAACAGGCCGGCTCACGGTCATGCGGAGTTGTGCCGCCATCTGGGTCATTGCTGTTCCGCCGCTTGTCTCGGGTTCAACTGCAGCTTCACGTTGCCGTCAAACGTAATATGCGCCTTACCAGTGTTCAGCCTTACACTGTCCGCATTGATCCGGCTGCCGCGGAATTTCATCGACACGGGCTCCTGCGATACGATCAGCTGGTCAGCAAATTGAACCGTGGCCGAGCGCAACTTCACCGAGAGGCCGGCCCGCCCATCAATCGAGACGCCTTCGTGAAATGTGAGCTGCTTGGACTTGGTATCGAAGACCCCGCTGAGGGCCTCGAGCCGCGTCGTATCACCCTGCGGCGAGACAAGCGACCCGGAAATGGCGTTCAGCGCGACCATATGCTGGTTATCGACATTCTGCGTGGCCGTCTCGGCGCGTATCTTGTAGCGGCCGTAATCGGGGTGGACGCCAGACAGCTTGGGATTGACCATTTTCAGATTGCCCGAGTCCACCGTGACGCCTTCGAGGGACGCCTGAGCCCCGCCGACATCGAAGGATAGCCGGGCGGGAATGAAGTACAGACTCATCAAACCCAACGCTGCAAGCGGCAGACAGACCTTCAGCACCCTCACGAGGATCGAATGCCGCCGGGCCTTGCGAAAAGCGCGGACGCGTTCTTCCTCGGAGAGCGCCACGACAAATCCGCGCGGTCGGTGAGCGTGATCGGCCTCGACAGTCATGAAGTCCTCGGGGCGAAAACGTCGTTTCCTGATCCCTCATCCGGGCGCATACAACGCGAGGAATATGTTGACAGTTGGACCTGGCAAGCGCGCCGGCCAAGATCAGGAATGGCTGAAAATGTCGCGGTCGGCCCAGCCAAGCAGATCGAGCCGGGCGCGCGTGGGCAGAAAATCGAAGCACGCCTGAGCGATCTCGGCGCGGCCTTCGCGCTCCAGCAACGCGTTCAGCTTGTCCTGAAGCCGGTGGAGATAGAGGACGTCGGATGCGGCATAAGCCTTTTGCTCGTCGCTGAGAAACGCCGCGCCCCAGTCAGAGACCTGCTGCTGTTTCGAGATTTCCACGCCAATCAGCTCGCGGCAGAGGTCTTTCAGCCCGTGGCGGTCCGTATAGGTCCGGCACAGGCGCGAAGCGATCTTCGTGCAGTAAACCGGGGCGGGAAACACCCCGAGGTAATGGCCCATGACGGCAATGTCGAAACGCCCATAGTGGAACAGCTTCAGCACCGCCGAGTTGGCCAGCAGGCGATAAAGGTTGGGCGCGGCATACGCTCCGGGCGCGAAGCGGACCAGATGGGCCGTACCGTCACCGGCCGAAAGTTGCGCCAGACAGAGCCGGTCCCGGCGCGGCTCCAAGCCCATGGTCTCGGTGTCCACGGCAACGCTGGCGCCGAGATCGACGCCGTCTGGAAGATCACCCTCGTGAAAGTGGATGGTCATGAGCAGTCTGGTTCGCGCCGCGCTGACGCCTGGTTGTTGCTTGCCGGGCCGAGCCTACGCCACGGCCTGAGAATGCGCGATCTACCCCGCGAAATCAAGCCGGGTTCCAGCCTCTCAACAGCGCACCGTCCACATGTCAGATGCGCTGGTCGGGCGGTTCGACCAACAGACTGCGTGCTTGAACATAGGGGTGTATTTCGACCGCTCGGCGGATCGCCTGCTGGCCAAGCCTGACACGCCCCTGGCGCATCAGTATGCGGCCTTTGCCGGCCAGCGCGCCGAAGTGCTTGGGTTCCAGCTCGAGCACTTTTTCGACGACGTCAAGCGATCTGTCGTAGCGTCCCATCTCGAAAAGGACGGTGGCCTTCTGGTTCCAGGCTTCGGCGTAGTCGGGCCGCCGTTCGGTGAGCCCGGTCGCGATTTCCAGAGCGTTTTCGTAATCGCCGTAGAGCCGGGCCGTCATGATGCGGTCGATCTGTTCGCCCGCCTTCTCGTCCGGCCCCTCCGTCCATAGCTGCCAGATCTTTTTCTCGATCTGCTGAGCCTGGGCTGGGGTCTGCGCGCGGGCGAGACGCTCGTACAGCGTGTCCAACCGCTCGCGATCGTAAACGGAGGTCTCTGCTGACGGCTCGGCCGCGGAGACGTGAGACATGGCCACCCCACCTGCCAGCGCCAGGCAGAGCGCCATAAGAAAACCCAAGGAGAGCTTGCTCATGCACGCAAGCATACCACAGCCCGGCCGATACCGCGACGTGCACGGCGCACGTCACGAGAAGGTCCGGCCACCTCAGGCCGTCAGGCCCGGGGTTGGACCGCCCATGCCACGAAATTACTGGCTCTGCGGGTTCTCCAGCTTGGGTGCTGTCGCAATCGGGTCTTCCGCGCGGCGGGATTTGCCCTCGAAAAACGCGCCCTGCTCGATCGCCAGAGCCTTGTGGAAGACGTCCCCCTCGACATGCGAACTCGCCTGCATGGTGACGCGCACACCGCGGATTGACCCCATCACGCGGCCCCGGACCACGACGTCCTCGGCAACGATGCCCCCAGTGATCTCCGCCTTTTCGCCGACAATGAGCGAGCCGCAATGAACGTCCCCCTCGATCTGCCCGTCAACCTGCACTTCGCCTTTCGAGATCACGTTGCCGGTAATTGCCAGATCTTCGCCTATGATCGACGGCGCGACCCGGTCACCCGTCTTCGCCGCCTGCTGCCTCGTCGGTGCTGGTGCCCCCTGAGGCTGGGACATCGGCGCATTGGGCGGAGCCGATGGCGACGGCTGCGGGCTTGAAGCGGCTTTGCTGGTCGTCTTCAGGATCGGCTTTTGCTCAGAGTTACTCATGGTGCTCTCTGCTTTGGTTACTGTAAGGCGTTGCAACTCGCACGTTCGGTTACCGCTCGGGCGTTGTTTGCATGCCACGCCGCAAGGCGCAACGCGCAATATCAGCAATGCCGACCCGAGCGCATCGCTCGGCGCGGCAAGGGGCAGCCCCAGCTATGTTCAACCTTGGTTCCCCCTGATCCGTGCCCCCAAGCAGGATCGCCGTCTGATCGCCTCTGCGATACCCCGGCGCACCATATCCAGAACGCCTGCGGTTGTCATGGGTTAACTGCGCACTTTTGGCGAAATTTCTGGATGGTTTTGCGTTGTTGTCACGAAACAATCTGGCGTTGCAGCCGTCTGATGCTACAAGGCCTTGACTGCTTCAAGCACTGTCTCGGCGTGGCCCGGCACCTTGACCTTACGCCAGACCCTGGCAACCTTGCCGTTACCGTCGATCAGAAAGGTCGACCGCTCCACGCCCATGTACGTCTTGCCGTACATCTTTTTTTCACCCCACACGCCATAGGCTTGAAGGGTCTCCTTTTCCTCGTCCGAGGCGAGCGTGACGCTGAGTTCATGCTTGGCCTTGAACTTGTCGTGGGACTTAACGGGATCGGGGGAAACGCCGATGATCTCCGCGCCAGCGGCCGAAAATTCCTCGGCCAGCGCACTGAAATCCACCGCCTCCTTGGTGCAGCCGGAGGTATCATCCTTGGGGTAGAAATACAGCACGACGGGCTTGCCCTTGAACTGGTCAAGCGTAACCGTCCCGCCGCCATCGCGGGTAAGCTCGAAACCGGGGGCGACATCACCTTCAGAGACCATGACCATGCCTTCCTTTTGACGATTTTTACTCGTGTAACAATCCGTGAGCTTTCGTGATAATGAGCGCCTGCTGACAAAGCGCATTCGCTGCGGCAGTGCAAGCATCAAACGCGCTTAGCGACAGAATGTCAGCGCGGCGGTGCGGGTGGCGCTCATCCCGGCCCGACTTGGCCAGCATCATCGAAACAGGCGCTAGATGAACGACGATTACAGGCAAGGGGGGGTCCGGCGGGCCATGAGGGCCTGCGGGAAAATCACCGCCCCCGCCGGCCGTCAGCTTGCCCGCCTCAATGCCTCGACCCGCGCACTCGTGCTGCGTGTTCCCGAACCCGCGCGCATGCGCCTCGGCAAGGCCTGCAAGCGTTGCGGACGTTTGTCACTGGAGGTCTGCACAGGGCTCATCGTTCTGGGCGTGATCACCCTCATCCTGGTTTATGGGCGCCTGAGCCAGGGGCCGGTGTCCATGTCGTTTCTCGTTCAGCCGGTGGAAAAGGCCGTCAACGGGCAGTTGCGCGGCCCGAGTATCGATATCGCCGATGCCGTGGTGCGACTGTCAGAGCGAGGCGGGATAGAGTTCCGTCTCAAGACGGTCCGGCTTTACGATAACGGCGGCGTCGTCGTCGCCGAGGCGCCCTTAGCCTCCGTCGGGTTAAGCGCGTGGGCTCTCTTGAGTGGACGTCTGGCAGCGGGAAGCGTTGACCTGATCGGTCCGCGCGTCCTGCTCCACGTCAACGACAATGATGGCATCGCGCTTACGGTCGATGCACAGACAGGCGCAGCCCCGCCATCCCGCGATGCCCCGCCTACCGTCGTGCCGAAGGTGCCGGAGAACCCGGGCGATCAGCGCACCATCGCTTTGGTTCCGGCTGTCAATCAGCTCTTCGACAACCTCGGCGCAGGCGAAAGCAGTTCGTCGTATCTCAGCAGCTTCGGCATCCGCGACGCCGAATTCTTCGTCGCGCGCGACGATCGCGTGACCCGCTGGCAAGTGCGCCAATTCGAGGTCGATCTGGAAAGGCGGGACCGCCAGAGCGTTCTGACAGGCCGCGCCAGCATCGGCAGTGACGCCCGCGCCTGGGAGATGACCTTCGAAGCCGCGCAGCTCGACGGTTATGACAATCTTTCCCTTGGCATGCGGGTTGAAAACCTCGTCCCGCGCGAGCTTGGCACAGAGTTCGCCATGCTGTCCCCGTTGCGCAGCCTTGACCTGCCCGTTACCGCCGCGATCAGCGCCGACATGGCCCCGGGCGGACGCATCACCGCGGCGAACGGCGAGTTCATCCTCGGTGACGGCCAGATATACGCGCCATGGAACGAGAAGGAGCCGGCCGGCATCGACAGCGGAACGCTGCGCTTCACCTACTCCGAGGAGGCGGGCCGGTTCGAACTCAAGCCGTCCACCCTGCGCTGGGGCCAGAGCCGTGTCACGCTGGTCGGGGACGTCACGGCAACGTCGCGGGATCTTTCCGAGGGACATCGGGACTGGACCTACCGCTTCGCAACGAGCGATATCGCGCTTGCCGCCGAACAGTTCGGCCTGCCGGCGATACCGGTGGACGGCATCGTGGCGCGCGGCCGGCTTCTGCCCGGTGAGCAGCAGATCACGCTGGACCCATTCCGGATCCAGGCGGCGAACGCGTTCATCGAGCTGAGCGGCAAGATGACCGACGCGCCGGGGGCTCCGGCTGTCCAGCTTGACGGGGAAATCAGCGCGATGCCCGTCGCGTTCCTCAAGCTCATATGGCCAAAGTTCGTGGCCCCGGGCGCACGCGAATGGATCGGCGAGTCGATCAGCGCGGGGCGTATCACCGGCGGCAGGCTCGATGTGGATATTCCAGGCGGCGTTCTGCACACGCTTGAGGACGACGGCGACTTGCCCAGTGAAAGCGTCGACCTGCGGATGGGCACGGACGAACTCGTCATCTCCTATATCAAGGGCATGCCCGAGATCCGCGCCGGGCCGGGAACCCTGATGCTGCGCGGGCGCCGCTTCGTCTTCAATGTGCCGGAAAGCGAGATCAACGTGCCCGGCCGCTCGGCGGTGACTCTCGAAAACGGACAATTCGTGATCGGTGACCTTCGCCAGCGCGTTCCCGACGCCGAACTCAACTTCAGGGTCGCAGCTGAGGCCGGCGCAGCTTACGGCCTGCTGGATCACGAGCCCCTCAATTACGCCGGCGCGGTTGGCATGGAGCCGGAGGGCCTGGAAGGCGAGCTTGCAGGCGCGTTCGGGCTCGAGCTTCCTCTGCTCAAGGACCTTGACTTCGAGGATATGGACATTCGTGGCCGGGCAACGCTGGAGGAGCCCAAGGCGTCGGGCTTCGCGGCGGATCTGGCCGTCAACGGCGGCAAGCTGGTCTTTGATGTGAATGACAAGGCGCTGAATGCCAAGGGCGATGTCCTCGTCAACGGCGTACCCGTCAATGTCGATTGGCACAAGATCTTTGACGCGCCCGAGAAGCTGCAACCGGGCCTTCGCCTCCGGGCCTCCCTCGATGCCCAGGATCGGGCGGACCTGGGTCTCGATGTGAACCACGTGGTCCGCGGCACAGTGCCGATGGCGCTCACCATTACGCCGGCCAGCGAGGAAACCGGCGTGCGGGTCGAGGCCGACCTGACCAACGCCGAACTGTTCTTCATCAACGTGGCATCGCGAAAACCGCCCGGCGAAAACGCGATCCTGACGTTCGACATCGGCAAGGACGAACAGGACCGCACGGTCCTGGAAAACCTCCGCATGGTCGGTGACGATATTGCCATGTCGGGCACCGTCACGATCGGTGAGGACGGCCTGCCCCGCAGCTTTGATTTCCCGACCTTCTCGCCCAACCTGCTGACCCGCATGGAGATCTCCGGCGTTCGCGATCAGCAGAACGTCTGGCGCGTGAAGGCCACCGGCGACAGCTATGACGGGCGCGAGTTCTTCCGCTCGCTCTTCTCGAAAGGCAAGCTCGCCGAAGATCAGCCCGATCGCCCGGAGCGCGACTGGGGCCTGGATATTCAGGCAAAAATCAGCACGGTGCTCGGCTATAACGACACATCCATCACGAACATGACCGCGCATGTCCGAAAGGATGCCGGCAAGCTGACCAAGCTCAGCGTCAATGGCCGCCTGGCCGGCGAAGCGCCGCTGGCGGTTCGCTTGCGCAAAAAAAAGGACAAGCCCCGCTTCCTCCTCGCGGAGGCCACGGATGCAGGCGCTGCGTTCCGCCTGGTCGGCCTTTACTCGCGGATGTCGGGCGGAGAGATGTCGTTGCGCGTCAACCTCGACGGACTTGGCAACGCAGACCGGATCGGCACGCTGTATGCCTGGAATTTCAAGGTTCTGGGCGATGAGGTGGTCGATCAGGTGCTGTTCGGCGACGAGCGCAGCCTGACACGGCCGAGCGAACGTACAGGCCAGACCCGCAAGCGGCGAACCCGGATCGATTTCAACACGATGCGCATCCCGTTCTCGGTGGGTAAGGGACAATTCATGCTGCGTGACGCCGTTCTTAACGGTCCGCTTCTCGGCGCAACCATGCGCGGCCGGATTGACCTCAAGCGCGACCGGGTCAAGCTCTCGGGGACCTATGTGCCGGTTTACGGGCTCAATGCGGCGATCGGCTCGGTCCCGATCCTTGGCGACATCCTCACCGGACGTACCGGCGAGGGGATTTTTGGCATGACCTACGCGGTGCGCGGCGCAATCGGCAACCCGGAAGTCCTCGTGAACCCGGTTTCCGCCGTCGCGCCCGGCTTCCTGCGGCAGATCTTCGAGTTCGATCAGACGCCTCCGCAGGTCATGTCCAACGAGCGCAAGTCCTCACGCGCCACCCAAGGCGGTACGGGGTCCCGCTCCCTCACCCGATAGCCCGCGACCGCTCTCCGCGCCGTCGGTTGCCAGCCCAAAGCGATCTGATATGCTTTGATGAGAGAAATGAAACGCCGCGCCGGTGCGCGTGCAGGCCATCCAACCCGAAACCAGCGAGCGTTACACCCCTAGATGTGCGGCATTTGCGGAGAAGTCACCTTCGACGGCAGCCCCGCCGATCTCTCAAGTCTCGACAAGATGGCGGCCTGCATGGCCCCGCGCGGCCCGGATGCCAGCGGCGCCGTTTCCTATGGCCACGCCGGGCTGGCGCATCGCCGGTTGAAAATCATCGACCTGAGTGAACACGCGCGCCAGCCGATGGTCGATTCCCTGCTGGGCCTGAGCATCGCTTTCAACGGCTGCATCTACAATTACGAAGAGTTGCGCGACGAGTTGATCGCGCTTGGCTATGCGTTCTTCTCGCACAGCGATACCGAGGTGATCCTCAAGGCCTTTGCCGCGTGGGGGCCGGACTGCGTCAGGCGCTTCAACGGCATGTTCGCATTCGCCATACATGAGCGCGATACCGGCCGGCTTTTCCTTGGGCGTGACCGGCTCGGGATCAAGCCGCTCTACTTCGCAGAAGCGCGTTCAGGCCGCGCCTTGCGTTTTGCCTCGACGCTGCCCGCGCTGCTCGCCCCCGGCGATGTCGACACGAGCATCGACCCGGTCGCCCTGCACCATTACATGACCTTCCACGCGGTTGTTCCCCCACCCTTCACCATGGTTCGCGGCATCCGCAAGCTGCCGCCTGCCACCATCGCGATCATCGAGCCGGACGGCACGCGCAACGATCATGTCTACTGGGCGCCGACCTTCCAGCGTGAGGCGCGCGACGCAGACCTGCCGTCCTCGGCCTGGCGCGACCTGGTGCACGAGACGCTGCGCGCGGCCGTCAAGCGCCGGATGGTGGCGGACGTGCCCGTGGGCGTACTGCTGTCGGGCGGCGTGGATTCCAGCGTGATCGTCGCGCTGCTGGCCGAGGCGGGGCAGACGGACCTCAAGACTTTCTCCATCGGCTTCGAGACGATCGGCGGCGAGGAAGGCAACGAGTTCCGCTATTCCGACCTGGTGGCGGACCGCTTCGGCACCGAGCATTACAAGATCCAGGCGACCAGCGACCGGCTCATGCGTGCGCTCCCAAAGGTCATCAACGCGATGTCCGAGCCGATGGTCAGCCACGACAATGTCGGCTTCTTCCTGCTCTCCGAGGAGGTCTCGCAGCACGTCAAGGTCGTTCAGTCCGGCCAGGGCGCCGACGAGATCTTCGGCGGCTATCACTGGTATCAGGCGCTGGCGAACAGCAACGACCCGGTTTCCGATTACGCCCAAGCCTTCTTCGACCGCGATCATGCCGATTACACCCAACTCATCAATCCCGACCTGGTCGACGATGACTACAGCCGCGATTTCGTCGCCGCCCATTTCGACCTGCCCGGCGCGGACACGCCGGTCGACCGGGGCTTGCGCATCGACACGATGGTCATGCTCGCCGATGACCCGGTCAAGCGCGTCGACAACATGACAATGGCCTGGGGCCTGGAGGCTCGGGTGCCCTTCCTCGATCACAAGGTCGTCGAACTGGCCGCCCGCATTCCCCCCGATGAAAAACTCAAGGATGGCGGCAAGGGCGTGCTCAAGGACATGGCGCGCACCGTGCTGCCGTCCGAAGTCATAGACCGCCCGAAAGGCTACTTTCCGGTTCCCGCGCTGAAGTACATTCAGGGCCCGGTTTACGACATGGTTCAGGATCTGATGCACTCGCGAAAGGCGCGAGAGCGCGGGGTCTTTCAACAACCTTACGTGGACAAGCTGCTCGAAAACCCCGCAGAACATATTACCTCTCTGGGAGGGTCCAAGGCCTGGCAGGTAGCGCTGCTGGAGTGGTGGCTCCAGGAACACGGGATTTGAGACCGACAGGCTTGATAGAATCTCATCCGACACGCGAAAGGCGGGGACATGGGGGAGCGTGACAAACGCGTCAGCCCTGAAGACCTTGCCGCCATGGCGTCCCTGAAGCACTGGGGCGCCCGGCCAGAGGAAGCACAGGCGCAACTGACGAGGCCGAAGGCAATCGTCGATTGCGGCTGGGGACGGCTCATATTCGGCCAGACCTTCGATGATCTCGGCGCACTTGCCGAAACGCTGCGCGCGGAAACCGAGGGCCAGCGCGATGTGGCCTTCTATGTGCGCGATCCGCATGTCGTGCTGTCCAGCGCGCCGCAGGAGCTGTTTCTCGATCCCTCGCACACCTTCCGCCTCTACTTGAGCAACCTCGCTGAAGAACCGCAAAGCCCGCCGGGTGTGCGCATCCGCTCGGCATCCCCCGATGATGCCGAGGCGATAAACACCATCTATCAGTCCCACAGCATGGTCACGCTGTACGACGGGTTCCTGGACCGACTGGACGCGGACCATCCCGTCAACGTGCTGGTCGCGGAAAACGCCGATACCGGGCAGATCCTCGGGGTGGTGATGGGTGTGGATCACGTCGCAGCCTTTGGCGACCCGGATAACGGTGCAAGCCTCTGGTCGCTGGGTGTCGATATGCAAGCGCCGCTGCCCGGCGTCGGGCGCCAGCTTGTGCTGGCCCTGTCGCACCACTTCCGCAAGGCCGGGCGCAGCTTCATGGACCTGTCGGTGATGTATGACAACGAGGAAGCGATTCAGCTCTATCGCAAGCTCGGCTTCGAGCAGGTCCCGGTGTACTGCATCAAGCGCAAGAACCCGATCAACGAACGGCTGTTCATGGGCCCGGCACCGGAGGAGCAACTCAACATCTATGCCCGCATCATCGTTGACGAAGCCCGCCGGCGCGGGATCGCGGTGGAGATCGAGGACGCGGCGGCGGGGCTGTTCAACCTGTCGTTCGGGGGTCGGTCGATCGCCTGCCGCGAATCATTGAGCGACATGACCGGCGCCGTCGCGATGAGCCGGTGCATGGACAAGGCGCTGACTCAACGCCTGTTGCGCCGGGGCGGGCTAAAGGTGCCCGAACAGATCAAGGTCGAAAGCGACGACGAAGCGGTGGACTTCCTGCGCCGGCACGGCCGCGTCGTGGTCAAGCCAGCCGAAGGGGAACAGGGGCGCGGCGTATTCGTCGACCTGACGGGCGCACAGGACGTGGTCAACGCGGTGACCGAGGCCCGCACGCTTTGCGAAACGGTTTTGATGGAACAGTTCATCACCGGCAAGGATCTACGCATCATCGTGATCGACCGGCAGGTGATCGCCGCGGCGATCCGCAAGCCGGCGGCCGTGGTCGGCAATGGCGTCCACACGATCGAACAGCTCATCGAAAAGCAGTCCCGCCGGCGCCAGGCCGCAACCAGCGGCGAAAGCCACATCCCGATTGACGACGAGACCCGCCGCAGCGTCACGGGCGCGGGCTACGCCATGGACGCGGTCCTGTCCCGCGGTACGGAGTTGATCGTACGCAAGACGGCCAACCTGCATACTGGCGGGACAATCCACGACGTTACGCCCGAGCTCCATCCCGACCTCGCGGACGCCGCGTTGACTGCCGCCGATATTCTCGATATGCCCGTCGTGGGGCTCGATTTCATCGTACCGGCCCCGTCGGAGCCGACCTATTTCGTCATCGAGGCGAACGAGCGGCCCGGTCTGGCCAATCACGAGCCGCAACCCACAGCCGAGAGCTTTATCGACTTTCTGTTCCCGCAGACCGTGACGAGAGACAGGGCCGCCCGCTCATGAGCCGTATCAGCGATCTGAAAATGGATACGGGCTATTTGCTGAGCACACTCAAGACATTGCTCAACATTCCAAGCCCGACCGGGATGACGGATCTGGCGGTCGGTTTCGTCTGCAGCGAATTGACGAAGCTCGGCATTGAGCACGAGTTAACCCGGCGAGGCGCGATCCGCGCCAACCTTCCGGGTAAGCGCGAACACCCGGACCGCTCCGTGTCGGCACATCTCGACACGCTCGGCGCCATCGTAAAGCGCATCAAGCCAACCGGCCGGCTCGAAATCTCACCCGTGGGGCACTGGTCAGCCCGCTTTGCCGAGGGCGCGCGGGTCACGATCTTCATGGATGAGGCGCGCAAGGTGCGCGGCACGATCCTGCCGCTGAAGGCATCGGGCCACACCTACGGCGATGATGTCGACGAGCTGCCGGTGGCGTGGACCAATGTCGAGGTGAGGCTGGACGAGCGTATCGAAAACGCCCAGGACACCATGGCCCTCGGCGTGAATGTCGGCGACATCATCGCGGTCGACTCCAACCCCCAATTCGCCGGCAACGGTTTCATCAATGCCCGGCATCTGGACGACAAGGCGGGCACCGCGGCGGTTCTCACAGCGGCGAAGGCCGTGGTCGAGGCGGGGATGACCCTGCCGCTGAACTGCCACCTGCTTTTCACGATATCCGAAGAGGTCGGCGTCGGCGCGTCGCACATCCTGCACGGCGACGTCGCGGAGATGGTCTCCATCGACAATGGCACCATCGCGCCGGAGCAGAACACCTCCGAGTACGGCGTCACGGTCGCGATGCAGGATTCCAGCGGCCCGTTCGACTGGCATCTGACGCGCAGCCTGTTGCACCTGTGCCAGCGCTTCAACATCGAGCACACGCGCGACGTCTTCAATCACTACCGCAGCGATGCGGCAGCCGCGATGGAAGCCGGCAACGACATGCGCGCAGCCCTGATCTGCTTTGCACTGGACGCTTCACACGGCTATGAGCGCACGCATGTGGACTCGCTCATCGCGCTGGCTCGGCTCACGAGCATCTACATGCAGAGCCCGCGGCTATTCGAGCGCGACGAGGAGGCGCTCGGCCCGATGGGCGACCTGCCCGCAAGCGAATACGAACAAATCGATGAGCCCGAAGACGCCAAAGCGCGCGACTCTCGACAGACCGGTATGCCTGATGACGACATTCGCCGTCCCGAACCATCGGCAATCGGCGAGGCATCGACATCCTCGGAGGGCCATTCCGCAGCGGACATGGCCCTGCCGCAGGCCGAGGGCAGTGAGCCGCCATCGACACTGGATCCCGATCATCGCCTCGAATAAGGCGCGCTCAGTGCTCGTGAGCGCATAGCGCGTGATCGGACAGCGCCTCAAGGACATAGCAGTCGCGCACACGCTCGGCGGTGCATCCTTGCGCGATCCGGGCCAACTCCTGCTCCAGCCGCTGCAACCTCGCGATCTTGTCACGCACGGCGCGCAAGTGCTGTTTCGCCAGCCTGTCGGCTTCGGCGCAGGGCTGGTCCGGTCTCTCACTCAGGCCGATCAACTCGCGGATGGCCTCAAGCGGCAGCCCGAGGTCCCGGGCGTGGCGAATGAAGCGCAACCGCTCCGCCTCGGCTTGCGAATACCGCCGCTGATTGCCCGAAGAACGGGCCGGCGCGGCGATAAGGCCGATCTGCTCGTAATAACGGATGGTGGGCACCTTGACGCCGGTCTCCTCCGACAGCGCGCCGATCGAAAACATCCTCGCACCTCTTGAACCTATAGCTCCTATAGAGATTAGGTTCAGCCTGTCCCGCCGACAAGGAGGTTTGGATGGGCGCATCCTGTTGCGGAGGCGAAGAAAATTTCGAGGGGCTATCACGGGACTACAGGCGCCGGCTCTGGGCCGTGATCGCGATCAATGCCAGCATGTTCCTTGTCGAAATGATCGCGGGCCGGCTTGCCGGGTCGCAGGCGCTCCAGGCTGACGCGCTTGATTTCCTCGGCGATTCCCTGACCTACGGGCTATCCATGGCCGTAATCGGGACCTCGTTGCGCGTGCGCGCCTCCGCCGCGCTCATCAAGGGCCTCAGCCTGCTGGCGATGGGCCTGTGGGTGTTTGGCTCGACGATCTATACCGTGTTCGTGCTCGGCGTTCCGCAAGCGCAGGTGATGGGCGCGATCGGCTTCCTGGCGCTCTCCGCGAACGTGGCCAGCGTGCTGTTGCTGGTGAAATACAAGGACGGCGACGCCAATGTCCGCTCCGTCTGGCTGTGCTCGCGCAATGACGCAATCGGCAATGTCGCGGTCATGCTTGCCGCGCTGGGCGTGTGGGGCACTCAGACCGGCTGGCCGGACGTGATCGTCGCGGCGCTCATGGCCGGGCTGTTCACGTGGTCCGCTGTTCAGATCCTCAGGCAGGGCTTGAGCGAGTGGCGCATCTCGATGGTCGGGGAAGCCCCTACACCTGGAAGAACAGGCTGATCACAAAGCGAAGTGCCATCAGGGCCAGGAACCCCGCGAACACGACCTCCAGACGCCTACGCGACAGGCCGTGGGCAACCTTCACACCGAATGGCGCGGCATAAACGCTGACCGGACCGATGATGGCGAAGCCGAGCAGGCTGACATAACCGAGCGAGCCGGGCGGCAGCAGGCCTGCCTGATCCCAGCCGGCCCAGACATAGCCAAGCGCGCCGGGGATGGCGATGATCGGCCCAAGCCCCGCGCCGGTCGCCACCGCCTGATGGATCTTGCGTCCGTAAAGCGTCATGTAGGTCGTGAGTTGCACACCCCCGCCGATCCCGATCAATGCGGAAACCGTGCCGATCACCCAGCCAACGGCGCGGTCCACCGCCCGCCCCGGCATATCCTCGCCGAGGTTCCAGCGCCCGCGCCCGAAATACAGATTGATCGCCATCAGCGAGGTCGAGAGGATGTAAAACACCTTCAGGACGGCAGCCTGAACGAAGCTCGCGACGATGATGCCCGTCAAAACGCCAAGAAGGATCGCCGGGGCAATGCGCCGCAGCAGCGCCATATCAACCGCACCGTGCTTGTAATGCGACTGCACGGAGCGGATCGATGTCGGAATGATCACCGCAAGCGACGTGCCAACCGCAAGATGCATGCGCACGTCCAGTGGCACGTCCAGAATATTGAAAACCTCATAAAGAATTGGAACGAGGATACCGCCGCCGCCAATCCCGAACAGCCCGGCCAGAAACCCCATGACGAGCCCCCCGGCCAGCAGCGCGGCGACAAGCCAGGCGAGTTCGGCCCAGGGCAGGCTGATCTCCATTCTCGGGGTCTCCCAACTTGAGCGCGGACGGACGCAGGGGGATGGCGCTGTGCTTGCGGCCCACCGTCACCAGGGCGTGTCAAAGCGACCCCGAGCGGAAAACACAATGCACCCGGGGCGGGGCGCAACCGCGTGGGTGCGCCCCCGGCCCGTCGTATAGCGCAGGCGTCCGACTTTGCCTACCGCCGCCGCGCGGGACCAGCCATGCTGCGCTGACCGGCGAAGCCTATTCCGCGGGGGCTGGACTGCGGGCTGCGGTGCGGGCGAAATGCTTGCGATTGAGCGTGACGACCAGCCAGATGGTTACTGCCTGCAGCGCCAGGGCGACAATCGTGACGGTCCAGAAGGCTGGCCCGAACTTGTCGACAAGACCGACGCCGACCAGCCCCTTGTTGACGAAGAACTGCACCATCACGGCCAGCGCAACGCCCGGACACACGAGCGCGTACGCGCCCGGCGAAAGCTCGCGGCCCGTGACAAACCGGCCGAAATAATTGAACCGGCGCAGCACTACCAGTCCCCAGAGCGCGAAGGCGAGCTGCAGCGCGAGGAACCAGGTCAACCGCGTGAAAAGCTCGGCCGCGCCGCCCCCAGCGCCGAAATGGGCGTGCAGCGCATGGTCCTGGCGCATCAGCGCGATGCCGATGACCGTCATGATCGGCACGACGATCCACAACGACGGCGCGCTCAGCGGTGTGGCCCCCTGCTCCATCATGGCGCGCAGGCCGAGCACCAGCTTGACCGCCGCCAGCAGAGCCGCCGTGACGATGAAGAAGCTCGACACGATATAGGACATGCCGGCAAGCCAAGGCTGCGTGCTCATCGCCGCCGGCGCGGCCAGCCCCACGCCGACCATCGACAGCGCGAAGGCCGGCAGCAACTGCCCGAAGCTGTTGTTGCGCGAACAGTCGAACCCGCCGGTCGCGAGGATGCGGCCCCAGAAATCACGCAGCAGCGCCAGCGCCCAGGCTCCGATCGCGAGGAAAGCGGCAAGCGCCAGCGGGAAAAGATATTCGACCACGCTCCACAGCCCCGGCACGAACACCAGCCCGAGGATGAAGCCGACATTCACGGTCATGGCGACCGTCAGCGGCGCGGCCAGGAGCTGCGTTTCATCGTTGCTGTTGCGCAGCGCGGCATAGGCGGGCGTGGCCCGGAACCGCAGCAGTTCGGCGATATTCCAGATCAGCAGCCTCAGATGCATGACCGTGAACACGGCGATCCCGAGCCATGCGACGGCGATGGCTGTTTGCATCGCAACGCCGCCCGCGTTGAAAGCCGCGAGGATGTCCGCGAAGATCGGCACCGGGCGTCCGGGATGCGGCACCCAGAACAGCAGCCACATGAAGAAGGTGACAACCAGACCGCCCGCGCCGAGGGCGGCGAGGAAATAAAGCGGCGAATAGGATTCGCCCATGCGAATATTCGTGTGCGGAAACATGAGGCTTCGTCTCCCGATGTTGTCGTGACGCACGAGGCCTTGAGCCTGCGCGCTGATCTCAACGGGAAATATGCCTGTCGCTGGCGCGCAGGTCTGTGACGGATGTCACGAATGCGGATGGATAACGCTCATTCGGCTGCGTGCAGGGCCGCTGCATGCGCGGCTGGCT
>CAYFTI010000027.1:0-23015 GCA_964346065.1 uncultured Hyphomicrobiaceae bacterium | reverse complement strand
CTCGGCCATCAGCTCATCCAGCTCCTTGAGCTTGCGGATGTTCTCGATGCGCACATCGCCCGTGAACTCGACGAGCAGGATCGCGCCCGGCTCGCCGCGGATGAAGCGCCGCAGGATCGGCGCAAGGCGTACGTTGCTCGCGGCGCATTCAAGCAGCCGCTGGTCCATCAGTTCGATCGCCGTCGGCTGTAGCTTGACTAGATGAGGCACGGCCTCCAGCGCCGCGCGCAGATCGGAGAAATGGCACACGCCCAGCACGCGGCTCTTCGGCAACGGCGCGAGCTTCAGTTCGATCCGCTTGGACAGCGCAAGCGTGCCTTCCGAGCCGACGAGTACTTCCGCCATGTTGTGCGGCTGGCGGTCCGGCAGGAGCGCGTCAAGATTGTACCCCGCGACGCGGCTGGGCAGCTCAGGGAACACCCGCCGGATCATCTCCTCGTGCTGTTCTCCCATCTCCAGAAGCGTGAGCAGCCCGTCATCGAACGCTCCCGGCGCGGTCGGGTCGGGGAAGTCTTCCGGCAGTTCGCCAAAGACGGCCTCGGAACCGTCCGCCAGGATCGCGTCGATCGCGGAGACGTTCTCGCGCATCCCGCCATAGCACAGGGCGCGCGTGCCGCTGGCGCCGATCGCCGTCATACCGCCGATGGTGGCGCGGCTGGCGCTGGCGATATCGACGGGGAACCAGACGCCCTCGGGAGCAAGCTGGCGGTTGAGCGCCTCCAGCGTAATTCCGGGTTGCACGGCGCAGGTCATCGCGCCGAGGTCGTGAAAATGCAGCTTGTTCAGATGCTTCGAGCAGTCGATCACCAGCCCTTCACCGACCGCCTGCCCGACCGTCGCGGTGGCGCCGCCGCGAACCGTCAGGGCCACGCCGTCTTCCGCGGCAATGCCCGCGATGGCAACCAGGTCGTGCTCGGTGCGCGGCACCACCACGCCCAACGGAAACACCTGGTAGATGGAGGCGTCAGTCGCGTACCGCCCGCGGTCGAAGCCGTCGAACAGCACTTCGCCTTGGATCTCGTTACGCAGACGCTCGGCGAGGCGGGCGCGCGCGGCATCATTCAATAATGGTGGCATATACGTTAGGGTCCGTCATGCATCCGCCCGAGGCGTATCGTTGCGTCATGAACGCCGCAAGCCCGCGGAAGGCCATGGGGTGTCACGCCTTTCGCCGCGTTGACGCTCGTGCGAGTTCGACACCCGCCAGAGGCATCGCCACGAATGAACCCGGATCGCAACGAACACGACCTGCCGTCCATGGACGACCTGATGGCTTTCATGGAGCGGCCGGAGAGCCACGCAGAGACGCCGGACTCGGTTGAGCGAATCGAAACACATATCTCCCAGATATTCCTGGCTGGCGACGTGGCATACAAGATCAAGAAGCCTGTCGTCTTTCCTTTTCTGGATTATTCCACGTTGGAGGCGCGCCGCCGCGCTTGCGTCAACGAGGTGCAGCTCAACCGGCGCACTGCGCCGGACATGTATCTGGGCGTTGTCCCCATAACGTATGACAGGAGACGCGGCTTCGAGATTGGCGGTAGCGGCGAAGTGCTGGAATGGGCCGTCATGATGCGCCGCTTCCCCAATGAGTCGCTCTACTCCGAACTCGCGGCCGCCGGCCGGCTGGGGCCGGAAGATTATGCCGAGCTGGCGCGGGCGGTCCACGCCTTTCACGACGAGGCTGCGCGGCGGCTCACCTCAAACATCGCCGTCGCGGCCCTGTCGCGTCTGATCGCGGAGAATGATGCGGCCTTCGCTGCGTATCCCGAAACCTTTCCGCCGGAAGAGGCCAGCGGGCTGCGCGCGGCGCTGGAAGAGCGGCTGGCCGGGTTGACCCGGCTTCTTGAGCAGCGCACCCGCGAGGGCTTCGTTCGCCATTGTCACGGCGACCTGCATCTGCGCAATGTGGTCCAGATAGGCGGACATCCGGTGCTGTTCGACGCCGTGGAGTTCGACGACGCGATCGCCACGGTGGACGTGCTGGACGACCTCGCGTTCCTGCTGATGGACCTGCTCGCGCGCGAGGCGCCCAACGGCGCGAACACCGTTCTGAACAGCTATCTCGCGGAGGATAACGATCTGCGCAACCTTGAGGGGTTGGCGGCTCTGCCTTTATACTTGGGGACGCGTGCAGGCATAAGGGCGAAAGCGGCGGCTTACCAGGCGCAGCGCGATGAGGCGCAGCGATATTTTGCGCTAGCCCGGCGCTTCATGGCGCCGGAGACGCCATGCCTGGTCGCGATCGGTGGATTGTCCGGGACCGGCAAGTCGACGCTCGCGCGCGCTCTGGCGCCCGGTCTCGGTGCGGCGCCGGGTGCGGTGCTCCTGCGCAGCGATGAAGAGCGCAAGCGCCTTTTTGATTGCGCGCCGAGCGAGCGTTTGCCGCAGCAGGCCTATACCGGGGCGGTGACGAAGACGGTCTATCGTGTCCTGGCAAAGAAAGCCCGAGCGGCCCTGCGGGCCGGGCACAGTGTCATACTCGATGCGGTCCACGCGCAGCCGCATGAGCGCGCGGCGGCCAGCAGAATCGCCGAGGAGGTCGGCGCGGAATTTGTGGGCATATGGCTGACAGCCCCGGAGGAGACGTTGGTCGCGCGGGTCGAATCGCGCAAGGCTGATGCTTCGGATGCGGATGCGCGGGTCGTGCGAAAGCAGTTCAGGTATGAGCCGGGAGAGATCGAGTGGGCGCACGTGGATGCTTCTGGTACCTCGGAAGCCGTCCGCGAGCGCGCCCGGAGGATCCTGCGCCGACGCGGCTTCAATAACTCACGTGATTCGTGACGCAACCGCAAGTGTTGCCACGCATTTCGTGATGTGGAATAACGCGGTGAGACGATAGACGGGCTGAGCCGGTATTGTCGTAGCCGTGCGCAATTGGGCTATTGGGAGAGCCGGTTAATGGTCAAAGAACAGGACATGGACAAACAGAAGGCGCTTGATGCCGCGCTGAGCCAGATTGAGCGCAGTCACGGCAAGGGCTCGATCATGCGCCTTGGCAAGGCCGATCAGGTGGTCGAGGTTGAGTCGGTGCCCTCCGGCTCGCTCGGGCTGGACATCGCGCTGGGTGTCGGCGGCCTGCCGCGCGGGCGCGTGGTCGAGATTTTCGGCCCGGAGTCCTCGGGCAAGACGACGCTGGCGCTGCATGTGGTGGCCGAGGCGCAGAAGCAGGGCGGTGTTTGCGGCTTCGTCGACGCGGAACATGCGCTCGATCCGGTCTATGCGCGCAAGCTCGGGATCAATCTGGATGATCTGTTGATCTCCCAGCCAGACACGGGCGAGCAGGCGCTGGAGATCACGGACACGCTGGTGCGCTCGGGCGCGCTGGATGTGCTCGTCGTCGACTCGGTGGCCGCGCTGACGCCGAAGGCCGAGCTTGAGGGCGAAATGGGCGACTCGCTGCCGGGCCTGCAGGCGCGGCTGATGAGCCAGGCGCTGCGCAAGCTCACCGCCTCGATCTCGCGCTCGCACACCATGGTCATCTTCATCAACCAGATCCGCATGAAGATCGGCGTGATGTTCGGCAACCCGGAGACGACGACAGGCGGCAACGCGCTGAAATTCTATTCCTCGGTGCGCCTCGACATCCGCCGGATCGGCCAGATCAAGGACCGTGACGAGGTCGTCGGCAACCAGACCCGCGTGAAGGTCGTCAAGAACAAGGTCGCCCCGCCGTTCAAGCAGGTCGAGTTCGACATCATGTACGGCGAGGGCGTCTCCAAGGTCGGCGAGCTGATCGACCTGGGCGTGAAAGCTGGCGTCGTTGAGAAATCCGGCTCCTGGTATTCTCATGACAGCCAGCGCATTGGCCAGGGCCGGGAAAACGCGAAGAATTTCCTCAAGGAAAACCCGGATGTGGCCGGCGCGATCGAAAAGGCGATCCGTCAGAACGCGGGCCTCATCGCCGAGAACATACTGGAGCAGGGTGGTGACGAGGATGCGCCGCCCAATGGCAGTGCCGCAAACGGCGGCGCAGAAACCAATTCGGCGAAAGGTTCCGGGCGAAACGGCGCATCGTCAGGCGCGCGCAGCAAAAACTGAGCGCGCTGAACGAGAGCGCTCAGTTCACGGCGGGACGCGAAAGCGGCACCGCGTGGGAACGTTCGCGCTTGTCGCGGCGCGCCAGACCGTCTACATCTCCCGGTAAAACAGAGATCTTCGCTGTAACGGCGCAGTGTTGAAGGCGGTCTGCCTCGCGCGCCATCGGCGCCGCGCTCTCGCCGCACGACACCGGCATAGGCCCGGACGGCGCACCTTGAACGGGATAATTGGACGTTATGGCTCGCGTTAACGACATTCGCTCGACATTCCTCGATTTCTTCGGCACGCGCGGTCACGAGATCGTGCCATCCAGCCCGCTCGTCCCGCGCAACGACCCGACATTGATGTTCGTGAACGCTGGCATGGTGCAGTTCAAGAACGTGTTCACCGGCGCGGAAACGCGGCCCTACAATCGGGCCGTCACCTCGCAGAAATGCGTGCGCGCGGGCGGCAAGCACAACGACCTCGACAATGTCGGCTACACGGCGCGCCACCACACCTTCTTCGAGATGTTGGGGAACTTTTCCTTCGGCGATTACTTCAAGGATGTGGCGATCGAGCTCGCATGGGAACTGGTCACCAAGGAATTCGGGCTCGATCCGAAGCGCCTGCTTGTCACGGTCTACGCCGACGACGATTACGCGTTCAACTGCTGGAAAAAGATCGCGGGGCTACCGGACTCGAAAATCCTGCGCATCGCCTCGTCCGACAACTTCTGGGCGATGGGCGAAACCGGACCGTGCGGCCCATGCTCGGAAATCTTCTTCGACCACGGCGAGCATATCCCCGGCGGCCCGCCAGGCAGCGAAAACGAGGACGGCGACCGCTTTATCGAGATCTGGAACCTCGTCTTCATGCAGTATGACCAGGTGACGCCGGACAAGCGCGTGGATCTGCCGCACCCGAGCATCGACACCGGCATGGGGCTGGAGCGCATCGCGGCGGTGCTGCAGGGCACGCATGACAACTACCACACGGATCTGTTCCAGACGATTATCGATGCCTCCGAGGAGGTCACGGGCGTGCCCGCGCGCGGTGAAAAGGAAGTCAGCCACCGGGTTATCGCCGACCACCTGCGCGCGACCAGCTTCCTCATTGCCGACGGCGTGCTGCCGTCCAACGAAGGGCGCGGCTATGTCCTGCGCCGGATCATGCGCCGGGCGATGCGCCACGGCCACATGCTCGGGATGCGCGAGCCGGTCATCTACAAGCTGGTGCCGCTGCTGGTCCGCGAGATGGGGCAAGCTTACCCGGAGTTGCACCGCGCCGAAGCGCTGATTACCGAGACGCTGAAGCTGGAAGAGGCGCGCTTCATGCGCACGCTCGACCGCGGCATGCAACTGCTGCAAGAGGAAACCGGCAGCTTGAGCGCAGGCGACACGCTGTCCGGCGAAACAGCGTTCAAGTTGTACGACACTTATGGCTTCCCCCTCGACCTCACGCAGGACGCGCTCAAGGCCCGCGGGATCGACGTCGACACCAACGGCTTCCAGGCGGCGATGGAGCGCCAGAAAGCCGAGGCGCGCAAGGCCTGGGCCGGCTCGGGCGAGGCGGCGACCGACAAGCTGTGGTTCGAATTGCGCGACGAACTCGGCGCGAGCGAATTCCTCGGCTACGGCACCGAGCGCGCCGAGGGCGAGATCACCGCGCTGGTCAAGAACGGCAAGCGCGTCAAGCAGCTGCGCAAGGGCGACACCGGCGTGGTCATCACCAACCAGACGCCGTTCTACGGCGAGGCGGGCGGCCAGGTCGGCGACAAGGGCCAGATCATCAACGCCAAGGGCGCGACACTGCGCGTGGACGACACGCAAAAGAAAGTGGGCGACCTGATCTGCCATCATGGCGTGGTTGAACGCGGCCCGCTGCGCGTGGGCGACGAGGTGCATTTGTACGTGGATTCTCAGCGGCGAACGGCGACCCGGCGCAGCCACTCCGCGACGCATCTGGTCCATCAGGCGCTGCGCCTGGTACTGGGCGATCACGTCGCGCAGAAGGGCTCGCTCGTGGAACCGGGCCGGCTGCGCTTCGACTTCTCGCACCCCAAGCCGATCAGCGAGGAGGAACTCCGCCAGATCGAGGACATCGCCAACGCGATCGTGATGCAAAACGATGCGGTGACAACCCGGTTGATGACTGTCGATGAGGCGATCGAGCAGGGCGCGCTGGCGTTGTTCGGCGAGAAATACGGCGAGGAAGTCCGCGTCGTGTCGATGGGGCGCGAGGAAGACGAACACGAGGAAAAGCCCTTTTCCATCGAGCTGTGCGGTGGCACGCATGTCGCGCGCACCGGCGATATCGGGCTGATCGCGATCGTGAGCGAGTCGGCGGTGTCCGCTGGTGTCCGGCGCATCGAGGCTCTGACGGGCGACGCGGCGCGCGCCTATCTGCGCGAGCGCGACCGCGAGGTGCGCGAGGCGGCGGAAGCCCTGAAAACCCAGCCCGACGAAATCGTCGAGCGTATCCATAGTCTTGTGGAGGAGCGGCGCAAGCTGAACCGCGAACTGGCCGAGGCGCGCAAGAAGCTGGCGCTGAGCGGCGGCGCGGCGGCCGGCGCGAGCGGGGCGGGCGCGGTGCGCGAGGTTGGCCGCGTGAAGATGCTCGGCCGTGCGGTCGAAGGCATTCCGGCCAAGGAACTGCGCGGACTGGTCGATGACGGCAAGCGCCAGATCGGCTCGGGCATCGTCGCGATCGTCGGCAAGGGCGAGGACGGCAAGGCCGGCATCGTCGTTGGCGTGACGAGTGACCTGACGGATGAATACGATGCCGTCGAACTGGTCCGCGCGGGCGCCGAGGCGCTCGGCGGCAAGGGCGGCGGCGGCCGGCGCGACATGGCGCAGGCGGGCGGGCCGGACGGGTCGCGTGCCGACGCGGCGCTCGACGCGATCGAGGAACGGCTGAAGCAGGAGACCGTCGGGGCCTGAGCCGGAGCTGCAGATGCACGAAGTCATATATAAGGTGATGGAGGCCGGCGAATGGCGCGGGGCGGAAGCCGCCGGCGTGTATCACGGCTCGGCGGATGACGCGCGCGACGGCTTCATTCATCTCTCCACGGCCGATCAGCTTCCGGGGACGCTCGCCAAGCACTTCGCGGGACGGGACGGGTTGGTTCTGATCGCGGTCGACCCCGCGGCGCTGGGCGGGAAACTCGTCTGGGAGCCGTCGCGGCGCGGCGAGCTGTTTCCGCATCTGTATGCGCCGCTTCCAGCCTCGGCGGCCTTTTGGAGCAAGCCTATCGCGCGTGGTGACGATGGCGCGCACGAACTGCCCGCTGATCTCCCCGGCAAACGCGGAGCGGGCTCGTGAAATCCAGCGCGCTCCGTCTCGCCCAGGCCGGTCTGCTGACGCTCGACCCGGAACGCGCCCACGACCTGACGCTGCGCGCGCTGGAGCGCGGCCTTTATCCCAAGCCCGAGCGTCCCGATGATCCGCGGCTGGCGCAGGACCTGTTCGGCTGCCGCTTCGCCAATCCGCTCGGCATGGCCGCCGGTTTCGACAAGGATGCGCGCGTGCTGCGGCCGCTGTTCGAGCTTGGCTTCGGGTTTGTCGAGATCGGTACGGTCACGCCGCAGCCGCAGCCCGGCAACTCGCGCCCGCGTGTGTTCCGCCTCATCAAGCCGCGCGGGGTCGTCAATCGGCTCGGCTTCAACAGCCAGGGGCACGACGCGGTTCATGCGCGGCTAGCCCGCCAGCGGTTCCAGGGCGTGGTGGGCGTCAACATCGGGGCGAACAAGGACTCGGAGGATTTCATCGCCGATTATGAAGACGGCATCCGCGCCTTTGCCGACTGTGCGGAGTATTTCACTGTCAACGTCTCTTCGCCGAACACGCCGGGTTTGCGCGGCCTGCAAACGCCGGATCGGCTGAATGCGTTGCTGGAGCGGCTGACGGCCGTGCGCGCCGATCTGGCGGGGACCAGCCCCGCGCCGCCGCTTCTGGTCAAGCTCTCGCCCGATATACCCAAGGACGAACTGCCGGGGGTGGTGCAGGCTGTCATGGCGCATGACGTCGCCGGGCTCATCCTGTCCAACACCACGCTCTCACGCCCCGATCTCGAGGGTGTGCCGCACGGGGATGAGGCGGGCGGCCTCTCCGGGCGCCCTCTGTTCCCGCTGTCAACGCGGGTGCTTGCCCAGGTGTATCAGCTAAGCGAGGGCAGGCTGCCTCTGATCGGTGTCGGCGGCGTCGACTCGGCAGACGCTGCGCTCGCGAAGATCGAGGCCGGCGCGTCGCTGGTCCAGCTTTATACCGGCATGATCTATGAAGGTCCGGGGCTCATTGCGGAAATCCTGAGGGGGCTCTCGGCGGCACTGGATAAGGCGGGGGCGAGCGAGCTCGGGGAGTTGCGCGGCACACGCGCCGGGGAATGGGCCGCGAAATCAGCGGCTTAAGCGCCAGAGTGCGGGGTACTTTTCCCAGGTGGGCGGCGCCTGCAAGGGCGATCGCGGTGGACAGGCGGGCGCCCATCTGGCACATCGGCAGGCGAGCAGTCGTCGCGTCGGCGTCACATTTCCCGCGCAGGCATTCTGGATCGCGCGGCACGCGTCGCTTAAATCATGGATAATTGAATCTGCGACGAAAGGCGGGAGTGCAGTGAACTGGATCAATAATGTTGTCCGGCCAAAAATCCGCGATTTCTGGCGAAAGCGCGAGATGCCGGACAATCTCTGGGTGAAATGCCCGGACAGCGGGCAAATGATTTTCGTCCGCGACCTGGAAGCCAACCAGTTCGTGGTGCCCGGCTCCGGCTACCACATGCGCATGGCGGGGCCGGCACGGCTTGCCTCGCTGTTTGACGACGGACACTACGAGAAAATCGCCTTGCCGGACGTGCCGGCCGATCCCCTGAAATTCCGCGACGAGCGCCGTTACACCGACCGGTTGAAAGACGCCAGGACCAAGACCGGCCTGCAGGACGCTTTGCTCGTCGGGGCGGGAACGCTCGACGGCCGCCCGGTCACGGCCGCTGTGCAGGATTTCAACTTCATGGGCGGCTCGCTGGGCATGGCCGCGGGTGAGGCCGTGCTGAAGGGTATGTTCACGGCCGTCGATCGCGGCACGCCGTTCATCCTGTTTGCGGCTTCGGGCGGTGCGCGCATGCAAGAGGGCGTGCTTTCGCTCATGCAGATGCCGCGGACCACGGTCGGTGTTCAGCGGCTTCACGACGCGGGGTTGCCTTATATCGTGGTGATGACGCATCCGACGACGGGCGGGGTCACCGCATCCTACGCCATGCTGGGCGATGTGCATCTTGCCGAGCCTGGCGCACTGATCGGCTTTGCAGGCCCGCGCGTGATCGAGCAGACCATTCGCGAGAAACTGTCCGAGGGTTTTCAGCGTGCCGAGTATCTTCTCGAACACGGGATGATCGACAAGGTCGTCCATCGCCACCAACTGCGCGCAACACTAAGCCGGATCTGCGGCATGTTGATGGATGGGCTTGCGCGCACGCATTCCCGCGCCGGTACGAGCGACGCGCCACGTATCGGTCCGCCCCTCAACGGTGCCGGTGCTGGAGAGGAACAACCTGTTGAGCACGCAGTGCCGAATGGCCGCGATCATCAAGAGGCGGATGTAGACGAGCCGGACGCGCCCGATGAGGAAACGCATCCGCCGCAGGCCAATGGCGGGGCGGGCGAAGAGCCCGGCAAAGCGACGCGCGGAGATACGCATTTGTCGTGACCGGCGCTTTACGGACCGGAGGCGATCTGACAGGTTACCATCTCGAACCCGTCCGTTCGCCCACCGGCGGCTACCAATCCCAACAAATGGATGCGTTATCGTGTCGAGGTCCGATTCAGCGACAATCCTGCGGCGGCTTGAAGAGCTTCATCCGAAACTGATCGACCTGTCGCTGGGCCGGATCGAGCGGCTTGCCGCCGCGCTTGGCAATCCCCAGCGGCACTTGCCGCCTGTGATTCACGTCGCCGGCACGAATGGCAAGGGCTCCGTCATCGCCTGCCTCAAGGCCATGCTGGAAGCGGCGGGCCTCGGCGTTCATGTCTACACCTCGCCGCACCTGCGCGATTTCAACGAGCGTATCAGCCTTGCCAATCCGGCTGGAGCCGCTCCAATGCCGGAAGACGCATTAAGCGAGTTGCTTGAGCGCGTGGAGCGTGCCAACGCCGGAGAGCCGATCACCTTCTTCGAGATCACGACCGCGGCGGCCTTCCTGGCGTTTGCCGAGAATCCCGCTGATGTCGTGATCCTGGAGACCGGGCTCGGTGGCCGGCTGGATGCGACGAACATCGTCGAGAGTCCTGCGCTGTGCGTCATCACGCCGATCTCGATCGACCACGCCGAGTTCCTGGGCGACACCATCGCGAAGATCGCCACGGAAAAGGCGGGGATTATCAAGCCGGGCATCCCGTCCGTGCTGGCGCGCCAGCCTGACGACGCGCTGGAGGCGATCGTGCGGCAGGCCTCCGAACGGCGTGCGCCCATCCTGGCTGGCGGCAGCACATGGGATGCGTATGAGCAGCATGGCCGGCTGGTGTTTCAGGATGACAAGGAGCTGATTGACCTGCCGCTGCCGCGTCTGATTGGTCAGCACCAGATCGAAAATGCGGGCATCGCGGTCGCCGCCGCGCGCCATCTTCCAGGTTTCAGCATACCGGAAAGCGCGATCGCCATGGGCCTGAACGCCGTCGCCTGGCCGGCGCGGCTGGAGCGGCTTGGGCCCGGGGCGCTGCATGCGCTGACCTTCCCGAATTCCGAGCTGTGGCTTGATGGCGGACATAACCCTTCAGCGGCGCAGGCGATCGCCGGGGCGATGGCGGAACTGGAAGAGCGGGTGCCATGCCCGCTACACCTCATCGTTGGCATGATGTCGAACAAGGATGCGGCGGCATTCCTCGCGCCTTTCGCCGGCTTGACGGAATTCGTCGCGAGCGTGGCGATCCCCGGCCAACCCAACGCTTACACCGCCGATGAGCTATCAACCATGGCGCGGCACCAGGGCCTTTTCGCAGAGCCGGCCCGCGATCTTGAGGACGCCTTCAACCTGTGCCGAAGCGTGGGGCAGGGGCCCGTGCGCATCCTCATGACGGGCTCGCTTTATTTTGCGGGCAAGGTGCTGGAGGCGCATCACCACGGGCTGGCGCGTATCTAATCC
Source organism: uncultured Hyphomicrobiaceae bacterium (assembly GCA_964346065.1). Lineage (GTDB taxonomy): Bacteria > Pseudomonadota > Alphaproteobacteria > Rhizobiales > Rhodomicrobiaceae > Dichotomicrobium. Next base: position 11,863 of record CAYFTI010000027.1, on the reverse strand, counting down.
GGTGGAGGGGGGACGAACAGGCTCGCGTCCGCCGGTTGCGGGATATCCCCGGAATAGATCACCCGCTCATCCGCGACCTTGACGCCGCCGCTCGCGACAAGACGCACGGCCCAGGGATAAAGCCGGTGCTCGGCGCGCAGGACCCGCGCGGCAAGCGTATCAGCATCGTCATCCGGCAGCACCGGAACGCCAGCCTGCGCGATGATCGGGCCGTCATCCATCTGAGCACGGACGAAATGCACCGTGCAGCCGCTGATCCGGACGCCGGCATCAATGGCGCGCTGGTGCGTTTCGAGACCGCGAAACGCGGGCAGCAGGGAGGGGTGGATGTTGAGGTGCCGGTCGCGCCAGCTTTCCACGAAGCCGGGGGTCAGCAGCCTCATGAACCCGGCATTGCAGACAAGTTCGACGCCTGAGCTCGACAGGGCATCATTGAGCGCGCGGTCAAAGTCGGCCCGGCCCGCAAAACGCTTATGATCAATTACCTGGGTCGGGATACCCGCGCTTTCGGCGTAGTGCAGGCCCGGCGCTTCCGGGCGGTTCGAGATAACGAGCGCGATGTCGGCAGGATAATCCGACGCCTTGCACGCCTCTATCAAGGCCGCGAGGTTGCTGCCGCGCCCCGAGATCAGGACGCCAAGTCGTTTGCGTCTTTCGCGATCATCCGCGCTCATGCCGGCCACGCGATTTCGCCAGTGCAGCGGACGGCCGCATCCGCGCGTCGGACGATCCGGCCGATCGGATAGGGCGTTTCGCCTTTCTCGCGCAGGGTGTCCGCAACGGCTTGGGCGTCTCCGGCCGCCGTGATCACGGCCATACCCACGCCGCAGTTGAAGGTGCGCAGCATCTCCGCGTCACTCACCCCGCCTTGGCGCGCGAGCCACCCAAACACCGGGTGGGGCTTAAGGGCCGTGAGGTCGATTTCTGCGGACAGGTCCCCGGGCAGCACGCGTGGCAGGTTCTCCGGCAGGCCGCCGCCGGTGATGTGCGCAAGCGCCTTGGTTCCCGAAAGCGCGGCCAGCAGGGGACGCACATAGATGCGCGTGGGCGTTAACAGGGCCGCGCCCAGCGTCTGATCCGGCGCGAACGGGGCGGGCGATCCCCAGTCAAGCCCGGCCTCCGCCGCGATGCGCCGGACAAGCGAAAAGCCATTGGAATGCACGCCCGAGGCGGGCAGCCCAATGATAACGTCGCCCTCGGCCAGGTCGGCGCGCGGCAGCACCGCCCCTCGCTCGACCGCACCAACCGCGAAGCCCGCGAGATCGTAGTCCGCGCGCGCATACAAGCCCGGCATTTCGGCCGTCTCGCCGCCGATCAGCGCCGCGCCGGCATCCTTGCAGCCGGCCGCGATACCCGCGATGACCGTTTCCGCCACCTCGGGCCGTAAGGCGCCGCAGGCAAAATAATCGAGGAAGAACAGTGGCGTCGCGCCCTGGACGACCAGATCGTTGACGCACATTGCGACGAGGTCGACGCCGATGTGCTCGTGCTGGCCGGTTTCGATCGCGATCCTGAGCTTGGTTCCCACCCCGTCGGTTGCCGCCACCAGGATTGGGTCGGAGAAACCCGCTGCACCGATGTCAAACAGCCCGCCGAAGCCGCCAAGATCGGCGTCCGCGCCAGGCCGCGCCGTCCCAGCGGCAAGCGGCTTGATGGCGCGCACAAGGCGCTCGGCGGCGTCGATATTCACGCCAGCCTTTGCATAACTGAGCCCACCGGGGGAAGTATCATCAGACATTCGCGCTTCCCGTGCTGCCTGCTCAATGACTTGCGCGGGTCGGGCCCCCCGGTCAAGCCACTCGTGTCCGGTGAGAACAATTTGCGCGCATTTCCGCCGCAGTCATTGCCGATAACCCGGCGAATTGGTAAGTCGGCTGCGATACAACCGTTCAGCGCTACTTCTTATTGGACCCTTGCGCATGATGATCCGCGTCCTTGCAAGCATTCCTTGCGTCTTGATCGCCATTGCTGGATTTCATGGTCCTGGTCACGCGCAGCCGACGGTCTACACTGTCGCGAAAGTGGCCGTGAATACGCAGGCGCAGGATGCCGTGGCCGCCAAGGAGCAGGCGATCCGCACAGGCAGCCAGCGCGCCTTTCGGATGCTTCTTTCGCGCCTGGTGGCATTCGAGGCGCATAACCGGCTCCCCGAGTTGAGCGCTACGGCCATCGACGGGATGCTCGACGGGTTCGTGGTCCGCGAGGAGCGCTTTTCCAGCACACGGTATATTGCCACGCTTGATTTCACATTCGAGCCTGAAAAGGTCCGGGACCTGCTCAACCAGGTGGGGTTGCCGCACACGGACCAGCAGTCGCCGCCTGTCAAGCTGCTCTTGCTCCCGCAGGGTGATGGGGTCGGCGACGCATGGCGCGCAGCCTGGCGCAAGCTCGATCTGGAACACGGACTGATGCGCCTTGACCTTGCGGGCGAGCAGGCGGCCTCAGCGCTTCCCGGCGGTCTGAGCCCCACCGCCCGCGCCGTCGACATGCTGAGAGAACGCCTCGGTGCGGCGCGTCTCGTGCTGGCGTCGGCATCCCTTGACGATGCGGGCAGCCGTTTGCGCGTCGCGCTCGACGGCCAGGACGCGATCGGCGGTTTCTCGCTCGCGCAGGACTTCCGCGTTTATGGGGGGAACACTGGGGATGCGGCCGTGCGAGCGGCGCGTGTCATGCGCATGGCGCTCGAGACGCGCTGGCGTCTCACAGCGCTGAAAACGCAAGGCGCGCTTGATGGACCAGCGCAGCTCGAGACCTTCACGCTGACAGCGGCCTTCGACAGCCTGAAGGCCTGGCAGAACATCAGGCAGACGATTACCAGCATTTCCGGCGCGCAGGATGTCGAGGTCAAGTCACTGTTCGCCGGTGGCGCGGAAGTCGTGTTATCGTTTCCCGGGGGAGCGGAACGCTTTGCAAAGGCCGCTGGCTCGCGAGGGCTGAGCCTGAATGAGAGCAGGGGCGAGTGGATTCTGCGTCAGCGCTGAGCCGTGGCCGTCGGGGCTTACGCTCATCCGCGCGTGCCGCTGCGAGGGTGCCGTGTATTTACCGAACCTGATTACGGTCATTCGGGTCCTGTTCGTCCCCATCGTCATCTGGCTCATCATCAATGGGGCCCACACGCCGGCATTCGTGCTGTTTCTGCTGGCCGGTATCAGCGACGGAGTGGACGGCTTCCTGGCGCGGCACTACAACTGGAAGACCGAACTGGGGGCCTATCTGGACCCGCTCGCTGACAAGCTGCTGCTCGTCGGGATCTACGTGACCCTCGGCCTGCTTGGCCATATGCCAGCCTGGCTCGTCATCGCGGTCGTCACCCGTGATATCCTGATTGTCGGCGCGGTCATGCTGTCCTGGATGCTGGATCGCGCTGTCGAGGTGCGCCCGTCCAAGGTCAGCAAGGCAAACACGGCCGGGCAGATCATCCTCGCTGGCCTGGTTCTGGCCCAGCTCGCGTTTGCGCCAGCGCTCACCGCGGTTGTCTCTCCGCTGACATGGATCGTTGGCATGCTCACATTGATCTCCGCGGGCGTTTATCTGGCGCGCTGGCTACGCCACATGGCGTATTATGATGCGCTCGGCGGCTAGAAGTTGTGAAAGGCGCGCGGTCCATGGTCAGCGAGGCAAGGCAAAAACGGGCAGGGCAGTTGGCGCTCGATCTGCCCCATGTGCCTGCGCTCGATGCCGATGATTTCATGCTGAGCGACTGCAATGCCGAGGCGATGCGCCTTATCGCGAGTTGGCCGGACTGGAGCGCGCGCTGTGCGCTCATCGCCGCTCCGGCGGGCGCCGGGAAGAGCCACCTCGTGAATGTCTGGCGCGAGCGCAGCGGGGCCGAGGTGATGTCCGCTGCCGGAATCGCGGAGGCCCGGGTGGAGGCGCACAGTGCGCATGTTGCCGTGGAGGACGTCGATCGGTTCCTGCACGATGAGCGGGCCTTGTTCCACCTGCTCAATCTCTCGCGCGAACGCGGGTTCGATATCCTGCTGACCGCCCGGAGCCTTCCCGGTGGCTGGCCGGTCGAACTTGGGGACCTGCGCTCGCGGCTGCGCTCGCTGCCGTTTGCGCGGATCGGCGAGCCTGACGACGCACTGTTGCGCGCGATCCTGGTCAAGCTGTTCGATGACCGGCAGCTCTCTGCACCGCCGGCGGTGATCGACTTCCTTTTGCGGCGCATGGAACGTTCGGTCGCTGCGGCGGCGGCGTTGGTATCGCGGATGGACAAGGCGGCGCTGGCCGAGCGCCGGCGTATCACGGTACGCTTTGCGGCGCGGTTTCTTGAGGCCGAGAACCACTGAGAGCGCGCCTGGACGTTTCGTGTATTTTCTGGAGTGGGAAAGATGAGCACAGCCGAGAAGCTGACGAGCGACGACGCCTCTATTCCGGAAGCGTATCGAGACGAAGGGCGCTACTATAACAGGGAACTGTCGTGGCTTCAGTTCAATCGGCGGGTCATGGAAGAAGCGGCCAATCCGAACCATCCGCTTCTGGAGCGGCTGCGCTTCCTGGCGATTTCCGCGTCGAACCTCGACGAGTTCTATATCGTCCGCGTGGCGGGGCTGCGCGAGCATATCGCGGAGGGTATCGCGACCGTCAGCCAGGACGGCTTGACCGCGAAGGAACAGCTCGCGCGCACAAATGACATGGTTGCCGACATCTCGCGGGCCCAGCACGACCAATGGAGCACGCTCAGGGATGCGCTCGACGCGCACGGCCTCCATGTGCTTGGCGCGCAGGACATCACCGCGCGGGACCGGGAATGGCTGGAAGAGTTCTTTCAGAACGAGGTGTTCCAGACGCTGACGCCGATCGCGGTGGACCCGGCGCACCCGTTCCCGTTCATTCCCAATTTCGGGCTCACATTGGGTTTGGGGCTCACCCGGAAGACCCGCGACAAGGACAGTCTGCAGCCTGACCAGATGTATGCCCTGATTCCGATGCCCGCGGGCCTCCAGCGGTTCATCCGGCTGCCCGCGCGCGAGGAAGGCGACACCATGCCCAACGGCCGGCCCCGGGTTCGCTTCATCCGTTCGGAGACATTGATCTCGCTGTTCGTCGATCAGCTTTTCCCCGATCATGCCGTGGAGAGCCAGGGTGCGTTCCGCGTGCTGCGCGACAGCGATATCGAGGTGCAGGAAAAGGCCGAGGACCTGGTGCGGCTGTTCGAGACGGCCCTGAAAAAGCGCCGGCTTGGGTCGGTGATCCGCTTGGGCATCGAGGCGGCCATGCCTGAGGGCTTCCGCGAGATGATTATCAATGCGCTGGAGGTCGACGAGTCCCAGGTCTTCACCCACGATGGGCTGCTTGGGCTGGCGGATGCCAATGAGATGATTGTCGACGACCGCCCGGACCTGCTTTTCGCGCCGTTCACCATTCGATTTCCCGAGCGCATTCGCGACTATGGCGGCGACTGCCTCGCCGCGATCAAGGCCAAGGACATCATCGTCCACCACCCATACGAGTCCTTTGATGTCGTCTCGCAGTTCCTGAAACAGGCCGCGGCGGACCCCGACGTCATCGCCATTAAATGGACGCTCTACCGGACCTCCAAGCATTCGCCGATCGTTGAAGCCCTGATCGCCGCTGCAGAAGCCGAGAAGGAGGTAACGGCGGTCATCGAGATCAAGGCGCGCTTCGATGAGAAGGCCAATATCGGCTGGGCCAAGGACCTGGAAAGCGCCGGTGTGCGGGTGGTGTTCGGATTTCTGGAACTCAAGACCCATGCGAAGCTGGGCCAGGTTGTGCGGCGCGAGGCCGGCGCCATGCGCACCTATTGCCATATCGGGACGGGGAACTATCACCCGGTCACGGCAAAGATCTACACGGACCTTTCCTTCTTCACCGCCGATCCAGCTATCGGGCGGGACGCTTCACGCATTTTCAACTACGTTACCGGCTATGCCAAGCCGCGCGATCTTGAGCAGATGTCGGCCTCGCCTGGCGGGATCAAGACTTGCATCCTTGACCACATCGCCAAGGAGGCCGAGCACGCGCGGGCCGGGCGTCCGGCAGGCATATGGATGAAGATGAACGCTCTGGTGGACACCGATGTCATCGATGCGCTTTATGCCGCCAGCCGCGATGGCGTCCCGATCGAATTGATCGTGCGCGGCATCTGCTGCTTGCGTCCGCAGGTGCCCGGCCTGTCGGACAACATCCGCGTGAAGAGCATCGTCGGGCGCTTCCTCGAACATTCTCGGATCTATTGCTTCGGAAACGGTAACGGCTTGCCCTCAACGAAGGCGTGCGTCTATATCAGTTCTGCCGACATGATGCCCCGCAATCTGGAACGCCGTGTCGAGGCCATGACGCCCATCCTGAACCCAACGGTCCACGAACAGGTGCTCGGCCAGATCATGCTTGCGAACCTCAAGGATAATCAGCAGAGCTGGGAAATCCTGGCCGACGGCACATCACGGCGTATCGAGCTGGAGGACGGCGAAGAGCCGTTCAATGCTCATCAGTATTTCATCAATAACCCCAGCCTGTCGGGGCGGGGCGAGTCGCTGCGACAAAATTTTCCGCCGCGTGTCTCGGTTGCTGTTGGTAACGCTTCGGAGCAGAACACCGATGCGGCATCGAAAAAGGTGCGTCGAGAGAAGTCGTGATGCGGAAACGTCGCCATGCAACAGGATGACCGGCCACGCTTCGACCGGCGCAAGCCGGTCGCTGTCATCGATATCGGCTCCAACTCGGTCCGGCTGGTCGTCTTCGAGGGGCTGACGCGCAGCCCGACGCAACTGCACAACGAAAGCGTGACATGCCGGCTCGGCAGCGGCGTGGCCCGCACCGGGCGCATGAAGGACGAGAACGTGACACGCGCGCTTGATACGCTGCGCCGGTTCCGTGCCCTCGTCACGCACATGGGCGCCAGGGCGTTTTATCCGTTCGCGACTGCTGCTGTACGGATCGCCGAGAACGGGGATGCATTCGTAGCGGCGGCGGAGAAAATCTGCGGCACAAGAATCGAAATCCTCACCGATGTGCGCGAAGCCGAGTTGACCGCCAACGGCATTCTGTCGGGCTTCATGAACGCTGACGGGCTGGCCGGGGATATCGGCGGACGCTCCGTCGAACTCGTCGAGATCCGCGACCGGAGCGTCCAGCTGTCCGAGCCCCGGCCCGTCAGCCTGTCGTTGGGGCATCTGTATATGCACGAGGCCTATGGCGACGACTTTGAAGCCGGCAAGACCGAGGCCGATCGCGCTTTCTCGGGCGTCGAGTGGCTCCAGCGTGGGGCAGGGCGGCCTTTCTATGCCATCGGCGGCGAATGGCGGGCCATCGCCCGGCTTCACATGGTCAAGACCGGCTATCCACTGCGCATCTTCCACGGCTACCAAATCGAGGCGGAAGAAGCACAACGCTTCACCCGCGATATCGTGAAGAACAAAAGCAGCGACATCCCCGGGATCGAGCAGATCTCGCGCAGCCGGCGTGACACTGTGCGCCATGCCTGTCTGGTCATGTGGCGGCTGCTCAAGCAGGTCAGGCCGTCGCACGTCGTTATCTCCGCTTTCGGCGTGCGGGAGGGGCTGCTGTATTTGCTGCTGGACGAAAGAGAGCGCGCGCGCGATCCGCTCATTGCCGCGAGCGACGATGCCGCCGTCATTGGCGGACGTTCGCTCGACTATGTGCGCGAGTTGTGCCAGTGGACGGACAAGCTGTTCGGGTTGGTAGACCCTGACGAGACCGAGGTGGAAGGCCGTCTGCGCCACGCAGCCTGTCTTCTTTCGGATGTCGGCTGGCGGGCGCATCCGGATTATCGCGGTGAGCAGAGCCTGAACCTGTCGGCGCACTGGGCTGTCGCCGGAACCGATCACCCAGGACGTCTGTTCATTGCGCTGGCGAACTACTACCGGCATGAAGGCTCGCTCAAGGGCGAGCTCAGCCCGCTGTTCCGCGATCTGCTGGGCCAGAGCCCGGAGGGCGACCGGGCGCATTACCGCGCACGGGTGTTGGGCAGCGCCATGCGCGTCGCCTACATCATCTCCGCGGGCACCCCGGGAATCATCAGCCGGACGCCGCTGGAGGTTGCCGATGGGCGGCTGACGCTCAACCTGCCGCCCAGGTTCCGCGAATTCGACGGCGAAAAGGTCCGTCAGCGGTTGGATCAGCTTGCCAGCATGTTAAATCTCCAGGCAGGCATCAATGGAAATGCGGCCGGATCGCGGACGCCACGGCTGGTCTCGGCGCTGACGGACAAACTGCGCTGATTGGAACAAACGCGCTGTTTCGCGTATTTCTGCGGGCGATGTCGGAAAAGTTTCGGTACGTCCCGCCCAGATCAAGTTATCGTATGCGGCGTAGCTCCTGAGCGCGCAGGCGCGCGATACCGGAGAAGCCCGAAAGGATTTGAATCAGCGAATGGCCACGGACCTTTACAAAGAACTCGGGCTCAGCCGTAGTGCTTCGGACGACGAAATTCGGCGCGCTTACCGTCGGCTGGCCAAGGAGCACCACCCCGACCTCCATCCCGGCGACAAGCAGGCCGAGGACAAGTTCAAGCGCATCTCCGCGGCGTTCTCCATTCTGGGCGACCCGGAAAAGCGCCGTCGCTATGATGCCGGCGAAATCGACGAAACCGGGCAGGAGCGTCCGGCGCAGCAGTATTACCGCGAATATGCCGATGGCAGCGAAGGCTTCCGCTATCATTCGCGCGGTGGTTTCGAGGATTTCGGTGACATCTTCGGCGATGTATTCGGCCGGGCCGGGCGTGGTCGCGCGGGCGAGTTCCACATGCCCGGCATGGATTACCGGTATCATCTGGAAATCGACTTCCTGGAAGCCGCGCTGGGGGCCAAGAAGCGTATTTCGCTGCCAGAGGGCGAGACGCTGGACCTGACCGTACCCGCCGGCGTCACGGACGGGCAGGTGCTGCGCTTGCGCGGTAAGGGCGGACCGGGCGTAGGGCGCGGCGAGCCCGGCGACGCGCTGATCGAGTTGAGTATCCGGGCACACCCGCTGTTCCAGCGCGACGGCGACGACATCATCGTCGAGGTGCCCTTGAGCGTCGATGAGGCGGTCCTGGGGGCCAAGGTCGAGGTGCCGACGATTCACGGCAAGGTCGCGCTCAATATCCCCAAGGGAACCAGCGGCGGCCAGACCTTCCGGCTGCGCGGCAAGGGTATCGAGAATGCGCGCACGAAGAAGGCCGGCGATCAGCATGTGCGCACCAAGCTGGTTCTTCCGTCTCAGCCGGATCCCGAGCTTGAGAAGGCCATGCAGCAGTGGCGTGAAGCCCATGACGGCACCAGCGGCTTTGACCCGAGAGCGAAACTGCGAGCCTATCTGTGATGCGCGATATTCGTCAGGTCATTCTCGAAGTCGAAGGGCTCAGCGAGAGCGATTTGCGAATCTGGATCGAGTATGGCTGGATCCGCCCGGCGCGCGCCCCGGATGATTACGTGTTCTCGGAACTGGACGTCGCGCGCGCATCGCTCATCGCGGATCTGCGCCAGCGCATGGGCATCAATGACGAAGCGATGCCGGTCGTTCTCGACCTCATGGACCAGATCTACGGGTTGCGCCGGGAGCTGCGCCGCGTGCTCGACGTGGTCGATCAGCAGCCCGAACCCGAGCGTTCCCGCATTCTTGAAGTCCTTCAGGCGAGTGCACCGGACAAGGACAGCGATTAGCCCTCGGCGCCGCGTTTCGCGGGCACGTCGCTTTCCGCAGGCTCGGGAGCCGCGAATGTCGTGACCCGGCCACTCTCGATGCCGAGTGTCAGCCGCCCGGCCTTCAGGGAAAGCGCCTTTTCACCGAAGAGCTCGCGTCGCCAGCCATGCAGCGCGGGCACGTCGGCTGCGCTGTCCACCGCGATCTTGTCGAGATCATCACTCGTGGCGATCAGGCGCGGCGCGACGTCATTGCTCGCGGCCACGGCCTTGAGGAGGACACGCAGAAGTTCCGCGACCGCCTGCGCCTGCGAAGACATCGGTTCGCCGCGTTTCAGCTCGGGGACATCCGTCAGATCCCGCTCCAGCCCCCGCGCCACCGCCGCGAGTATCTCCTGGCCGCGCGCCGAGCGTGCAAAGCCTTCGCTCACCGTCCGCAGCCTGGACATTTCGTCCGTCGATTGCGGTGCCTGGATCGCAATGTCGTTGAGGGCTTCATCCTTGAGGATGCGCGGACGGGGCTGGTCCTGTTTCTGCGCCATGCGTTCGCGCCAATCGGCCACTTCCATCAGCACCGCCAGCTGGCGCTGCGTACGAACCTTGAGCTTCACGCGCTGCCACGCGCGTTCCGGCTCCATCCGGTAGTTGGCGGGATCCGTCAGATCCGCCATTTCCTCGGCCAGCCAGGGCGCACGGCCACTGGTTTCAAGCTGGCGCTGAAGTTTCTCGTAAACGCCGCGTAGATGCGTGACATCGGCCAGTGCGTAATCGAGCTGCTTCCGGCTTAGCGGACGCCGGCTCCAGTCGGTGAACCGGGAGGTCTTGTCGAGCTTGGTCTTGCACAGCTTGTTGACCAGCGAGACGTACCCCACCGATTCGCCGAAGCCGCAGACCATCGCGGCGATCTGCGTGTCGAAAACCGGTTTCGGGATGAGCCCGGCGAGGTGGTAGATGATTTCGATGTCCTGCCGCCCTGAATGGAACACCTTGAGCACGTCTTCATTGCCCATCAGCGCGAAGAAGGGCTGGAGGAACTCCTTTTGGGCGGCGAGATCGCCGGCGATCAACGGGTCGATGAGCGCTTCGGCGTCCCGGCTGGCCACCTGGATCAGGCACAGCTTCGGCCAGTAGGTCGATTCACGCATGAACTCCGTATCGACGGTGATGTAGTCGGCCCGCCCCAGCGCCTTGCAGAACTCGCTCAGCGCCTTGGGCTGGGTGATGATGAGCGGGGCTTGGTCGTCCATGTTTTCCTTTTAGCGCAGCTGAGCCGCGATGTCGTCAGAGGGCTTGCGAAATGCACGAATACCATCACGTCTCCCATGATTCCGCCGGCGCGTCACTTGACAGCTCGCCGGTCGCGCCGGGCGGGTCGAAGCGGCTGTAACCACGCCGTGGCATGGCGGATCGCAAACGCCGCGTACGGCCCTGCGCGCGGGCCAGCGTCTGCTTGACAAAGGCGCGCTTGCATGTGCTTTTCGCGCCTTGAAACGGTAAGCGAAGGATCACCCAACTGATGGCTCAGGCGAAAGCGAAATCAACGGCTGCCAAGTCCGCCAAGCAGGCCCAGGCCAAGAGCAAGCCGGGGCGTAAATCCAAGCGCACCCATATCCCCGATCTGCGCGACGGCGTGGCGCCGCACACCTACCGCACGCACAATTGCGGCGAGTTGCGCAAGGATGATGTCGGCACGCAGGTTCGGCTGTCGGGCTGGGTGCACCGCGTTCGCGACCACGGCGGCCTGCTGTTCATCGACCTGCGGGATCACTACGGGCTGACGCAATGCGTGATCGAGCCGGAAAACCCGCTGTTCAGTCTGGCCGAAAGCGTCCGCGCCGAGTGGGTGATCCGCGTTGATGGCGAGGTGGTGGCGCGCACCGAGGAAACCGTGAACCCGGACCTGCCGACGGGCGAGGTCGAAATCCGGATCGACGCGCTCGACGTGCTGTCCGAGGCGAAGGAACTGCCGCTGCCGGTATTTGGCGAGCCGGATTACCCCGAGGACACGCGCCTGCGCTACCGCTTCCTCGACCTGCGCCGCGAAACGCTGCACCGGAACATCATGAAGCGTGTCGAGATCGTCGCCTGGCTGCGCCGGCGCATGACCGATGACGGCTTCTTCGAGTTCCAGACGCCCATCCTGACAGCTTCCTCGCCCGAGGGCGCGCGTGACTTCCTCGTGCCCTCGCGCTTGCACCCCGGCAAGTTCTACGCGCTGCCGCAGGCGCCGCAGCAGTTCAAGCAGCTTGTGATGA
>CAYFTI010000026.1:0-23158 GCA_964346065.1 uncultured Hyphomicrobiaceae bacterium | reverse complement strand
TCCGGGGTGACGCGGGCCGGGCTGTTCGTGCGGCTTTCCGACACAGGGGCGGATGGCTTCATTCCCATCTCGACCATCGGCAAGGAATATTATGTCTATTCGCAATCGGACCATGCGTTGATCGGCGAGGAAAGTGGCGAGACATTCCGGCTCGGCGACAGCGTCGAGGTTCGCCTGATCGAGGCCGTTCCCGACGCCGGCGCGCTGCGGTTCGAACTGCTTAGCGAAGGGCAGCACAAGTCAAAGGTTCTGGGGAAGGCACGGGCCGAACGGGTCGGCAAGACGGGACGTCGCGAAGGCCCGCCCCGGAGCAAGAAAGCTGGCAAGAAGCCCGGAACCAAGCGCGGCGCGAAGAAATCCGCCCGCGGTTAGCCAGGGGACGGATGAATGGGGTTCCGTACGCAATCGCTGGAAACTTTGTCACCGCGCCCTGTCTGGCGCGCGATGTGGCGGGGCGCGGCAAGGAAATGTCCCGCTTGCGGGCATCGCGGTCTTTTTTCGCGTTTTCTGAAGGTCAGCGACTCGTGCGGTGAGTGCGGCGAAGACCTGCATCATCACCGCGCGGACGACGCGCCGCCCTATTTCACCATCTTCATTGTGGGCCACCTCATCGTGCCGCCCTTGATGTGGCTGGAGAAGGCCGCGCAGCCCGCAATCTGGCTCCACCTGCTGTTGTGGCTGCCGATCACGGTGGTGCTGACGCTTTGGCTATTGCCGATCGTGAAGGGCGCAATCGTGGCGCTTCAATGGGCGAACCGCATGCACGGCTTTGATCCGATGAGCCGTACCCATGACGATCCTGCCGAGCCGTGAAAACCGTCCGCGACCCTTTGACGGTGCCCGAGGGCATCGCCGGCGCCACAACAGAGTATCTCGCGCGCATTCTTAGGCCTGCTGCGTGGCCGCACCGTCCCGCGCGTGATGCGTCCAGCCTTGTGATCCTCGACGACAGCGGGAGCCAGCCGCGAATATTGATGGGACGGCGCGCCAGCGGGCACGCGTTCCTGCCGGGCGTTCTGGTGTTCCCAGGCGGGCGGGTCGAGCCGCGCGACTATCGGCTGAAAACACGTCGGGACTTTCCGCCGGCCCTGGTTGAGAAGCTCGCTGCCCACAGCAAGACGCGGCACCCGGCAGCTTTTGCCCGTGCGCTCGCCTCTGCCGCGCTGCGCGAAGCGCGCGAGGAGGTCGGCTTTGTTGGCCCCGGATCCGGACCCGGCGAAGAGGTGGACCTGCGCCGCATCAGTTTCATTGCACGCGCACTGACGCCGGCTAAGCGCCCAAGACGGTTTGATACACGCTTTTTCTGCCTGCGCTGCGAGGAGCCGGTTCAGGCCTTGCATCCCGGCGACGGTGAACTGGAAGATATTAACTGGTATGCACTGGATGCATTGGCCAACAGCGAATTGCATGTGGTATCGCGCGTGGTCATCGAAACGCTGATCCACCGCCTGAATCAGGGGCGTTTGCTCGATGGCCGGGAGTCAGTCCCGTTCCTGTTCGCACGCGGCAGCCGTTTTCAACGTATTCTCGTCTAGATCTCTACGCGTCCTTGACATCGGCGCCCCCCTCGGTAAGTCTGAGACGAACACCGATTATATCTTGTCCGGAGAATGTCCATGGCCAAACCAACAACACAAAAGATCAAGCTCGTAAGTTCTGCGGGCACAGGTTATTTCTACGTGACGAAGAAGAATACGCGCACGCTGACGGAGAAGCTCGTTCTGAAGAAATATGATCCGGTTGCGCATAAGCACGTCGAGTTCAAGGAAGCGAAGTTGAAGTAATCACCGCTTCCGCTTGATCGGGAACGATGGAATTCTACCCAAGCCGGGTGTTTTGTCTTTTCGCAGTCCCGGAATTTTTCGACAATGACGCGTGGCGACTGCCTCAGTGCGTGAGCTGGACAGGTGTTTGCCGCCGCCGGGAGCCAGCCCCACGACGACTCGGCAGCGGGGTAAATCCAAGAAGTCGTAGGGGCTGGCCTTCAAGTCAAATCGACCAAAGAGGGCACTGGCCGTTTGACTTGCCGGCCGAACTGGTGCCGGCGCTTGCGAGGAGGCCACTCAACCGCGCACCATTCGGCCTATCCCCCAACCCAGGAGATGCGGCGAACCTGGCAAGCCGGGGGAACTGATATTTTCCACAACAGTAAGCGGGAAAAAGCCAAACTTTTCAAGCCGTGTCGTCTCTGCGACAACGTCGATAGGCGTGAATCCCGCGTTGCTGTTGCCCAAAAATTTTCCTGTGATGCATTTCAAGCGCACTGCATCACAAAAGGAGCATAAACCGATAATTCACCAAAACGCAATCTGGACAAGCGTTTACGGTAAACGGCAAACGCAACTCGCCAATAGGCAGCCGCAATTGGCGCGATGCCCAAAGTTATCCCCAGAAATATTACTTCACGTCAAGAGACCTGGGACCGATCCGTGCCCTGAGCCGGTTACGCGTTAGCTCGTGATCATCCACTGCCAATGAACTGCTCGATCGTCTGCAGGAACGCGCCGACGGCGATCGGCTTGGAGATATAGGCCTCGCATCCGCCTTCGCGGATGCGCTGTTCATCCCCTTTCATGGCGAAGGCTGTAACGGCGATTACAGGGATATCCCTGAGCGCCTCGTCTTCCTTCAGCCACTTGGTCACATCAAGGCCTGACACTTCCGGAAGCTGAATATCCATCAGGATGAGGGATGGATGATGTTTCCGCGCCAGCGGCAGAGCATCCATTCCGTTGCGCGTCTGGATGGTCTGATAGCCATGTGCTTCCAGAAGATCGTTGAACAACTTCATGTTGAGTTCGTTGTCCTCAACGATCAGCACGCTCTTGCCGCCTGCGGTCTGTTTGCCGGAACCGTCTGATGTGGTTCCGCGCCCCTGCCGCTTTTGGCTGCTGCCTGAGCGAGTCTTACGGCGTTTCACATCCGCCTCCTCGCACTCCGACTTGCGGCGTGTCCTCGTATCTTCAAATTCCGGCATAACCTGTTGTGCTGGCATGTATGTCTTTATGCTCGCGTCTCGGACCCAGTGCGAAAGAGGCTTCAAAGCATAGCCCCAAACCGTTAATAAGCTCTAAGGTATCGCGTGATCGGAACAAGCCGGATGAAACTCACCTCGCATAAGCAGAGCCTGAACGTTGATGCCGCCGAGGCCTTGGCCTTTCGGGCGGTGGCGTTCATCGCCTCGGACGAGCGTTACCTTTCCGATTTCAGTGACCGCAGCGGCGTTTCGCCCAGCGTGTTCCCCGAACTGATCGAAAACCGCGACTTTCTCACGGGCGTCCTCGATCATCTTCTGGCCGACGAGTCGTTGTTGCTCGCCTTTTGCGGCAATGCCGGGATCGATCCCTCCGATGTTGTTCCGGCCCGCGATGCCTTGTGTTCCGCATGACATGATCGAAGTGCGGCAGGGCCTAGCCTGACTGTTGCGGACACGGTTGCGCCTCATGGAACGTCAGCGAGGACAGCCGACCCGTGAGCGCAAATGAGCCATAGTCGATCTGCAGCCTGCGGCTGACACCGTTTTCGTAAAGCCGGAACGAAAGCTGATGGCGCGGCGTGCTGTCGTCCACGGCGCCGACCTCGAAATAGCTGATCGATACGGGCCATGACCGCAGATCCGCCAACTGCTCGTATCGCTTTGTCGACGCTTCGCTGTCGTCGCCGGGCAAGGCCGCTTCGCCGATGAACGTGGTGGTGGTGAACAGCGTTTCGCCGTTTTCGGAGCCGTCATAGAGCCTTTTCTGGAGAACCCTGTCGCCAGAGTGCGCCGCTTTGAGGATGCTGAGGGAGAACTGCGTCGGGAACATCACCTGCTCGGCATCAATCCGCAGTTCGGTCTCCTCCGGCGCCTGAAGCGTGATCCTTAACGAACCGTCGTCTTGGCGGACGGCCACGCCCTCGATTGTCTTTGAGCGTTCGTTATCGACATGCTCACGTGATGTGAACCGGAACCGGTCCCCCTCGCCGTGCTCCCACGTGGAAGAGTGGATGTCGCTGACGACCTCGACACCCTCGGCGTCGACGATGCGCGTGACCATCCGGTTTTCGACTGTGTAGCCGGCGCAGGGCGAGCCCGAAATGTTTAGAACCATGCGTCCCTCGACGCCCGCGATATTCTTCGCCGCGTCGGCCTCGTCGAGCTGCATCTCGTAAACCGCACGGTGAGGCGCGAACGGCACGCCAAGGCTGGTCGCCTGCGAAGCTCCGCCGCCGTGCGCCACAGCGAGCGCGAAGAGCGCCGCTCCCAACGCCGCGCGCGTAGTTACTTCGAATGAGCGAATGATTCTGTTTTCTGATCTCATAAGTTGAAATATACAGAGTCTGCCAAGAGGCACCAACGACGAAATCGCCAGGTTGAACAGCAAGGGGGAAACAATGCCCGGTATTGTGGATGAAAAGTTGCGCGAACTCGGCATCACGCTGCCGCCCGCCCCTGCGCCGGCGGCGAATTACGCGCCTTACGCCATGTCAGGCGGGTTCTTGTTCGTGGCCGGGCAGCTCCCCAAGGACGAATCAGGTCTCGTTTACGAGGGCAAACTCGGCGATAATGTCAGCACGGAGGACGGGCAGGCGGCCGCGAGGCTGTGCGCCCTGAACATTCTGGCGCAGGCCAAGGCGGCGCTCGGCGACCTCGACCGGATCACGCTGTGCCTGAGGCTCAACGGTTTCGTCAACAGCACGCCCGATTTCACCGCGCAACCCCAGATCATTAACGGCGCGTCGGACCTTGTCGGCGAAGTCCTCGGCACGGCAGGCGTGCATTCGCGTATTGCGGTGGGCGTCGCCAGCCTGCCGATGGGCGCGGCCGTCGAGGTGGACGGCGTGTTCGCGGTCACATCGGCGTAACCGGCTTGCGGGCGCCGCCTAACTGGCTGTTTCAGCCGATTGCGCATCGCGGGCTGCATGATGCGGGCGCAGGCGTCATTGAGAACACGCCGTCCGCCTTCGCGATGGCACTTGATGCGGGCTACGCCATCGAGACGGACCTGCGCGCGGCCGCGTGCGGGACACCGATGGTCTTCCATGATGAAACGCTGGAGCGGTTGACGTATGGCGCTGGGCCGCTCGTGGCGCATGACGCGACGGCGCTTGGCGAGGTCCGTTTCCGTAGCACGGCGGACCGGATGCCGACGCTTGCCGCATTGCTTGACCAGGTTGCCGGGCGCGTCCCGCTGTTTCTGGAAATGAAGAGCGACTTTACCGACCAGCGCGCCTTCGCGGAGCGCATCGCGGGAGACCTTCGCGGCTATGACGGTCCGCTCGCGCTCATGTCATTCGACCCATGGATGCTGGGCGCGTTTCGAGAGCTTGCACCGAGTATCCCGCGCGGTCTCGGCGCCACCCGGGTTACGGCGCGCAAATCGCCGCAGTCCAGCGCGCTCCAGCGTTTCGCCTTGACCCATCTGCTTTTCATGGCCGCCGCACGCCCCCACTTTCTGGCGTGCGAGCACACGGCCTTGGGGCTCGCCGGGCCGTTTCTGGCGCGTCGCCTGGCAATGCTGCCGGTGGTAGGCTGGACCGTTCGCAATCCTGCGGAAGCCGACCGCGCGCTGCGCCGGGCCAAGGCAATCATTTTTGAAGGCTTCACGCCCTGATCCGTGCTGAATCGGAGACGCCGAATGGGGGACAGCGAAGAGCTGAAGGTCGAGGTCGTCGGGTCAATTTCTGACGCCTGTGCCCACGAATGGAACGCCTGTGCCAATCCTGATCCGCAGACCGCGGACCCCTTTCTGTCCCACGCGTTTCTGAAGGCGCTGGAAGACAGCGGCTGCGTGCGCGCGGAAACCGGCTGGGCGCCGCGCCATCTGCTGTTGCGCGATGCGTCGGGGGCACTGCTCGGCGCGATGCCGCTCTATCTCAAGGGGCACAGCATGGGCGAATATGTCTTCGACTATGCCTGGGCCGATGCCTATGAACGCGCGGGCGGCGAGTATTACCCCAAGCTGCAATCCTCCGTTCCGTTCACGCCGGTGACAGGCCGCCGGCTGCTGACACCCGAGGGCGCGCCGGGCTGGCGCGGTGAGGCGCTGTTGAACGCGGCGGTCGAACTGACATCGAAAAACGGGCTGTCCTCGTTGCATCTGACCTTCGTGCCCGAGGACGAATGGCATCATGGCGGACGGCTTGGCCTGTTGCAGCGCACCGGACAGCAGTTCCACTGGCTGAACGAGGGCTATCAGAGCTTCGAAGATTTTCTGGCCGCGCTGGCCTCACGCAAGCGCAAGGCCGTGCGCAAGGAGCGGCGGGAAGCGGTGTCGCCAGGCATCGAAATCGAATGGTTGATCGGCAGCGACATCACCGAAGCGCACTGGGACAGTTTTTACGCGTTCTACATCGACACGAGTAATCGCAAATGGGGCCGGCCCTATCTGAACCGCGACTTCTTCAGCCGCGTGCATGAAGCGATGCCGGAGAGTGTGGCGTTGTGCATGGCGCGGCGTGATGGGCGCTACATCGCAGGAGCGCTCAACTTCATCGGCGGTGATGCGCTTTACGGCCGCTACTGGGGCGCGGTCGAGCATCACCCGTTCCTGCATTTCGAGATCTGCTATTACCAGGCGATCGAATTGGCGATCCACAACGGGTCGGCGCGCGTGGAGGCCGGCGCGCAGGGCGAGCACAAGCTGGCGCGCGGCTATGTTCCGCGAACCACGTATAGCCTGCACTACCTCGCGCATCCCGGCCTGGCCGACGCGGTGGAGCAGTTCCTCGAGCGTGAACGGGAGATGGTCGCGCGCGGCAACGAGATGCTGTCCGAGGCCACGCCGTTCCGGCGCGGCGACCCTGACACCGGCACATCCGGGAGCGGCGGCGCTTGACGCTTGAAGGCCCGCGTCGTTAAATCCGGGGCGCAGTGGCAGGGTGCCGCAGGCAGCATACCCACTCAGAAAAAAGGGGGCCGAGATGAGCGATCAGCCGCCCGCATACGATCCCGACAATATCTTCGCCAAGATCCTGCGCGGCGAGATCCCATGCTTCGAGGTTTATCAGGACGAGCACACGCTGGCTTTTCTCGACATCATGCCTCGCACCGACGGGCACACGCTGGTGATCCCGAAAAGGCGGGCGCGCACGTTGCTGGACGCCGCGCCCGAGGATATTTCGCGGTGTGCGATTACGTCTCAGAAGATCGCTCAGGCGGCAAAAACCGCGTTCAAGGCCGATGGCATACTGCTCCAGCAATCAACGGAGAGCGCGGCGGGGCAGGTGATCTTCCACCTGCATTTCCATGTCATGCCGCGCTTCGAGGGTGTGGAACTCCTCCCGCCCGGTCGGAAAGCTGACGATTCGGTTCTGGAGGATCATGCGCGGCGCCTGCGGGACGTGCTGGAAGCGATGTAAGCTTACGGCTGAAGCGGCAGGGCGATGAAGCGTTTTTCGTCCTTGTTGACCGTGAACAAGAGAAGCGCCGTCTGGCGCCCCAACTCCTTCAGTTCGGTAATCCGCGAAAAGAATTCCTTGGGCGTCTTTACCGGCTTGTGCGAGACCTCGTTAATGACCGTGCCC
Organism: uncultured Hyphomicrobiaceae bacterium; assembly: GCA_964346065.1. Lineage (GTDB taxonomy): Bacteria > Pseudomonadota > Alphaproteobacteria > Rhizobiales > Rhodomicrobiaceae > Dichotomicrobium. The sequence goes on along the minus strand of CAYFTI010000026.1, from coordinate 15,652 downwards.
GCAGCAATGCCCCGCTGCGCGGCCGGACTTTGCGGCGCGACCTCTGTGACCAGAACGCCGGTCACATCCTCGGAGAAGCCATGTTCTTTCCGAAGCTCGCTGGTGAGCGGGCTGAGGGATAGGCCGAGGACCGTTTCATCTTCCACGGCGTTGTTGCCGGCCGATGCGTCCGCCTCGTCGTCGTTGCCCTCGTCGAGCTGACCAACTGTGAGGGTCACTGTAAGACGCTCGCCGCCGCGCGCGATCACGACCGGAACCGTTGCGCCGATCGGCGTCTCGGCGACGAGACGGGGGAGCTGGCGCACGGTCTCTACGGGCGTGTCATTGAAGCGGACGATAACATCTCCAACTCCGATGCCCGCCTGTTGGGCCGGCCCGTCCGGCGTGACGGCGGCGATCAGCGCCCCGCGCGCATCGTCCAGTTTCAGGCTTTGCGCGATCTCATCGCTCAACGACTGGATACGAACGCCGATCCAGCCCCGGCGTGTCTCGCCATAATCGCGCAGTTGGGCAATGACACGCTTGGCGGAATTTGACGGGAGAGCAAATCCGACGCCTATCGAGCCGCCCGTCGGCGAAATGATGGCCGTGTTCACCCCGACGACCTCGCCGTCCATGTTGAACAACGGGCCGCCGGAGTTGCCGCGGTTGATCGCGGCGTCCGTCTGTATGAAGGCATCGTAAGGGCCGGTGTTGATATCGCGCTTCACGGCAGAGACGATCCCCAGCGACACCGAGCCGCCGAGCCCGAACGGATTTCCGATCGCCATGACCCAGTCACCGACCGTCATTGCGGCGGAGTCGCCGAACGACGCGGCCTGGAGGGGGGCATCCGGCTCGACGCGCAGCAGCGCAAGGTCCGTCTTGTCGTCCCGCCCGATCACCTCGACGACCTTCAGCTTCCGGCCGTCGGTGAACTTCACGATGATTTCGTCCGCGTTCTCGATGACATGATTGTTGGTGACGATCAGTCCGGACGGGTCGATGACGAAGCCCGAGCCAAGCGAGTTGATGCGCCGGGCCTGTCCACGGTCATCGAGAAAGTCTTCGAACAGGTCGTCGAACGGCGAGCCATCCGGCGCGCGGGGAACAGGCACGGACGGGCCGCTGGACAGAAGCTGGGTGGTGGAGATGTTGACGACGGCGCCCTTCAGTTCCTTTGCCAGATCCGAGACGGGCTCGGGCCCGCGGGCCGCGGCCGGGGTGGCGAGCCGGACCAAGATGACGAAGGCGAGGAGGAGCACCAGAGGCGTGGCGCACCTTGCAATCATCCGCGGCGAAGCCGCCGGAGCCGCTGACGCACGTAAGAGGATCATCGTCTCTCTTCTGGCCGGAAAGGGCCGAACGGTGACGGGACCGAGGAAGGTCGGGTCAAGGTTTTCTCTGACATGCCGCGAGACTAGCAAAGAGCAATCAGCCTGCGAAGAAGTTTACGCGTCACTCACGTGGCGGGCAAGGTGTGAGAGCGCTGTGACGGCTGCCGCGCGCCGTTGCGCCGGGGAACCGGAGGGGCGAGGAAAACGCCGGTGTCAGCCGCGAATCAGCCAGACGATCAGGACGCCGAGGGCAACGGCTGTCGCTCCTGCGGCACGAACGGTGTTTTCCGGTGTCTGCGACATGACCTCGAGAAGCCGGTTGCCAAGCTGGGGGGCGAGGGCCCACACGAGCCCTTCTATAACCAGTACAAGCCCAAGCCCCACCAGCAGGTCGTTCATGACAGCTTTCTTTATCTCTACCGGGCAGCGGTCTCTTTCGCCTCAGACGCGGTCCGGTTGGCTTGCGTGTCCCCGGCAGACGGAGAACGCTCGGCCTGGGACCCACCCGCGGGTGACGATGCCGGCGGTGTGCCCGCGGTCTGCTGGTCGTTCTCAGGACCGTACGGACCCGTGAAATAGCTGAAGAACGGCGAGTTTGGCGAGAGGACCATTCGGGTATCGTTCGCCTTGATGCCCTTTTCGTAAGCCTGCATCGAGCGATAGAAGGCGAAAAAGTCCTCGTCCTTGGAGAACGCCTTGGCGAAGATCTGGTTGCGCTGCGCATCGCCCTCACCACGCAGGATCTGGGCATCGCGTTCGGCTTCGGCCTCGATGATCGTTGCTTTCCGATCCGCCTCCGAGCGGATGCGCTGGCCGGCTTCCTGGCCCTCGGCCCGGATTTCCGCCGCCTCCTGCTGGCGCTCGGTCTGCATCCGGCGATAGACCGCCTCGCTGTTCGCCTGAGGCAGATCGACCCGCTTGAGCCGCACGTCGACGATTTCGATACCCAATTCCTTGGCCTGGGTGTTCACGTCCATGGCGATACGCTCCATCATCGTGGCGCGCTCGTCCCGCACCACGGCCTGGAAGTCGGCGGCGCCGAGCACGCGGCGCAGCGACGCATCAAGTGTCGAGCTCAGCCGCGAGCGTGCCACCTGTTCGTTTGTCACGGCCTGATAGAACAGGAGTGGCTCGACGATGCGGAACCGCGCGAAAGCGTCCGCCACCAGCCGTTTCTGGTCGGCTGCGATAACCTCCTGCGGCTTGCTATCGAGCGCCAGAATGCGCTTGTCGTATATCGTGGCCGTCTGAACGAGCGGGTATTTGAAATACAGGCCCGGTTCCTTGATCACGCGCTTCGGCTCGCCGAACTCGAGCACCAGTGCCTGCTCCGTCTGCGACACGATGAAAGCTGAGGAGTAGGCCGCGAACGCGCCCAGCGCGAGCACGATGACAACAGTGGCGAAAAGGGCTCGTCTCATTGGCTTGCTCCTTGCGTGCGGCCTTCCTGCTTCCGCAGTTCATTGAGCGGAAGGTATGGCACCACGCCTTGTCCGGTCTTGGCTTCGTCGATGATGATCTTTTCGGTTCCCGCGAAGATGCGCTCCATCGTCTCGAGGAACATACGCCGGCGGGTCACCTGCGGTGCCGCTGCGTATTGTTCGTAGATCTTCGTGAAGCGCTCTGCCTGACCCGTGGCCTCCGCGACCGTCTGCTCCTTGTAGGCCCCGGCGGCCTCTGTGATCTTGGCTGCCTCACCGCGGGCTTCCGGAACGACTGAGTTGGCGTAAGCCAGGGCTTCGTTCTGAATGCGCTCCTGGTCTGCGCGCGCAGCCTGAACGTCGCGGAAGGCGTCGATCACCTGTGATGGCGGGTCGACCTTTTGCAGTTGCACCTGCGTCACGAGGATGCCGGACTCATAGTCGTCGAGCGTTTTCTGCATCAACTCCTGCACCGCCTGCTCGGTCTCCTGACGCGATCGGGTCAGCAGCGGCTGCAACTGGCTCTTGCCGGCAACTTCGCGCAGCGCGCTTTCGGCAACATCCTTCACCGTCTGTTCCGGCTGCTGAATGTTGAACAGGTAATCCCCGGCGTCATCGATGCGCCAGAAAACGACCGAGTTGATATCCACGATGTTCTCGTCCCCGGTCAGCATGAGGCTTTCCTCAGGCACCTGGCGCGACACGCTCGTCGTGGTCCCGGACACCTCCCCGCGGAAGCCGACCGCCTGGCGGTTCACGCGCGTCACCTTCGGCTTGTAGACGGTTTCGATAGGGTAGGGCAGCCGGAAGTTAAGGCCCGGCGGTAACTGGCGGTCAAAGTCGCCGAAGCGCAGGACGACGCCAACCTCATCGGGCTGAACGCGCGAGGTGAAGCCTTGCCAGCCCACGAATGCCAAGATGGCGAGTACGACCAGAGCGATTACGCCGCCCCCGAGGCCACCGCCCCCGCCGGGCATCGCCTTCTTGATCCGGTCCTGTCCTTGCTTGAGAATGTGTTCTAGGTCGGGGCCCTGGTTACCGCCGCCGCCGCCTCCGGAGGGTCCTTGACCCCACGGACCGCCGCCGCCTTTCCAGCCGCCGCCGTTTTGACTACTCCAAGGCATGTTGATGATCCTTTGTCGATGTGGAGACCAAGCGCATGCATGCCGCAGCCGCGCGCGATTGTCTTATGGGTGAGCTGTGCATCAGATCGTGTCGTTAAGCCCGTTTGCAGGCTACCCGATCAACGGGCATGAGCCGCCCCTGCCCACGCAGCCGGCACGGCATCGACTGTCAATCTGCTCGCATATGGCAAGTTCTGAACTGACCGTCAATGCAAACAGGGTGGATTTACGCCCGAGCGCGCCGCCAGGATGGTGCACGCGCCGCATTGCCGCACAAATGGCCCTCGGTTAACCGTCGCGCCGGTACAGGACCAAGCGTCGCAGCCCCTACGAAAGGCGCGCTCTCGACCGTTTCATCGCCGTTGCTGGCAGTGGAATGCTGGTGTAGCATGAAAGTGATGAAACTGAACCTCGCCATCAAGCATTGGACGGTGACTGATATAAAAGGCAGCATGGGGTTCAAGCCGGCGACCGCGACCAGTTACGGCGCGCCGGTAAGTGGGTATTCCCGAGCCGCCCGTCGTATTGATAATGTTGGCGGCATCCGGAGGTTTCGGCGAAAGAGCGCCTTCACGGTGAATGGCCGATGAGGCGCCGACGCCAATGAAAGAATGCGCGAGAGAGCTAACTTGGGCCGCTCTGGCACAAGGGCCTTGGGTACGGCTGAACGCTCCTTGAGAGTGCGCAACTCTGTTCTGATCACGTACGCTCTAATGGCGTTGGCGCGTCGCAGTCAACGGGTGCCGACTGCGTGGGCGAGCACAGGTGGCCGCGAGGCCGGCGAGCGCGCGCCGCGCTTTGACGAAGCGCGCCAATCCACGCGGAAGCTGTGGCGGTATGACGTTTTTTGGCGAAATCAACCCTTTGCGTGCGATATTTCAGTCCCGATCTATCGGGGGTGCCGGGTTGGAGGTCATGGGCAAACATGAGTGACACTGGAAGCTTGGGCGAAACAAGAAGCATGAGCAAAGACACGATCCTCGAAGAATTCCGCGGCCGGTACACTGACCGCCGCACCTCAGAGATGACCTTGCAGGCGTACCTCGAAGCCTGCCGGGACGATCCCAACATGTATGCAAGCGCGGCCGAGCGGCTCTTGTCGGCAATTGGCGAGCCCGAGATCGTCGATACGTCGCGGGATGACCGGCTGGGCCGCATCTTCCAGAACCGCACGGTCAGGCGTTATCCCGCCTTCGATGACTTTTACGGTCTGGAAGAAACCATTGAGCGCGTCGTCGCCTTCCTCCGCCATGCCGCGCAGGGCCTGGAAGAGCGCAAACAGATCCTTTATCTGCTCGGGCCGGTCGGCGGCGGCAAATCTTCGCTTGCCGAGCGCATGAAGAAGCTCATGGAGAGTGAGCCGATCTACGTGTTGAAAGCGGGCGACGAAGTCAGTCCGATCTATGAAAGTCCGCTTGGGCTGTTCGATCCGGAAAAGGACGGCGCGGCCCTTGAGCGCGATTACGGGATCCCGCATCGGCGTTTGCCCGGTATGTGCTCGGCCTGGGCGCTGAAGCGGCTGGACGAGTTCGATGGCGACGTCTCGAAGTTTTCGGTCGTCCAGATGCACCCGTCCAAGCTGCGCCAGATCGGCGTGGCGAAGGCCGAGCCGGGCGACGAGAACAACCAGGATATTTCGACGCTGGTTGGCCACCCGGACATTCGCAAGCTGGAGTTCTTCAGTCAGGATGACCCGGATGCCTACTCCTATTCAGGCGCGCTGAACCTCACGACGCAGGGGATGCTCGAATTCGTCGAGATGTTCAAGGCGCCGCAGAAGATGCTCCATCCGCTGCTGACAGCGACACAGGAGCGCAACTACGTCGGCTCCGAGAATCTCGGCGCGATGCCGTATCAGGGCATCATCATAGCGCACTCGAACGAGTCGGAGTGGCGCAGCTTCAAGGCCAACCGGAACAACGAAGCGTTCCTCGACCGTATCAGCCTGATCCGCGTGCCCTACTGCCTGCGGGTCCACGAAGAGGCAAAAATCTACAAGAAGCTTCTGGCGCAGTCCGAGCTGTCCGAAGCGCCGTGCGCGCCGGACACGCTGGAGATGATGGCGCGCTTCTCCGTGCTCACGCGGCTGAAACCGCACGAGAACTCGTCGCTTTATGCGAAGATGCTCGTCTACAACGGGCAGGATCTGAAGGGCAGTGACCCGCACGCCAAGACGGTTCAGGAGTACCGCGACGCCGCGGGCGTGGATGAGGGCATGGACGGCATGTCCACCCGCTTCGCCTACAAGGTGCTGTCGGAGACGTTCAACTTCGACACCGCCGAGGTCGCGGCCGATCCGGTCCACCTGATGTATATCCTGGAGCAGGCGATCCGGCGGGAGCAGCTCGACCGCGAGACGGAGCAGAGATACATCGCCTTCATCAAGGACGAGCTGGCGCCGCGCTATGCCGATTACATCGGCAAGGAAATCCAGAAGGCGTACCTGGAATCCTACGAGGAATATGGCCAGAACCTGTTCGACCGCTACATCGGATATGCCGATGCCTGGGTCGAGGGCAAGGACTTCAAGGATCCCGATACCGGGCAGATCTTCGATCTGGATATCCTGGACCGCGAACTGCAGAAGACCGAGAAGGCCGCCGGGATCCGCAATCCGAAGGACTTCCGCAACGAGGTCGTCAAATATGCCCTGCGCCAGCGTGCTCATAACGACGGGCGTAATCCGCGCTGGACCTCCTACGAGAAGATCCGCGAAGTCATCGAGCAACGCATGTTCTCGCAGATCGAGGAACTGCTGCCGGTGATCACCTTCGGCAGCAAGCAGGACAAGGAGAGCGCCGAGAAGCACGAGGCTTTCGTGGAGCGCATGACGGAGCGCGGCTACACCGAACCGCAAGTCCGTCGTCTCGTTGAATGGTACATGCGTATGCGTGAGGCGGGCTAGGCCCGCCTGCGCCTGTCGCGAGCAACACGGCGCCGACTGGATCGGTCAAGACATGGCACATTTGCGGATCATCGACCGCAGGCAAAACCCGGCTGGCAAGAGTCTCGGCAATCGCCAGCGCTTCATGGACCGGGCGCGGGAGCAGTTGCGCAAGGCGATCAAGGAAAACATCCGCCAGCGCAGCATCTCTGACACGACATCCGGCGAGACCGTCGTGATCCCGGCAGACGGCACGCATGAGCCCGAGTTCCGACACGACCCGGAAACCGGCGAGCGCTCGCGTATTCTGCCAGGCAACAAGGAATTCCGCGCTGGCGACCGGCTTCCGCGCCCGTCTGGCGGCGCCGGCCGTGGCGGCAGCGAGGGCAGCGAGGAGGGCGAGGGCGAAGACGCATTTGCCTTCACCCTGAGCCGCGATGAGTTTCTCGATCTGCTATTCGAGGATCTCAAGCTGCCCGACCTGGTCCAGAAGCAACTCAAAAGCGAAGAGACCGAAAAGCCGAAACGCGCCGGCCTGACAACCTCTGGCCCGGCCAACCGGCTCAACCTCGTGCGCACGGCGCGGCGCTCACTGGTCCGCCGCGCGGCTTTAAGCCGGCCCAAACATGACGTGCTCGTCCAGATCGAGCGGGAACTGGAACGGCTTGAAAACGGCGAGATTACACCGGCGGACGGCAAGTCCGCGGAAGACCGCATCGCCGAACTGCGTGAACAACTGCGGCGGGCCAAGCAAAAACGCTCACGCGTCCCGTTCATCGACCCGATCGACCTGCGTTACAACCGGATGGAGCACCGCCCGCAGCCGATCGCGCAGGCGGTGATGTTCTGCCTGATGGACGTCTCCGCCTCGATGAACCAGGAGATGAAGGAGCTCGCCAAGCGCTTCTTCATGCTGCTGCACCTGTTCCTGCAGCGGCATTACGACAACGTCCACGTGGTGTTCATCCGGCACACCAACTTCGCAAGCGAGGTCGACGAGGACACCTTCTTCCACGGCCAGCAGACCGGCGGCACGATCGTTTCCTCGGCGTTGAAGGAGATGCTGCGGGTGGTCGAGGAGCGCTACCCGACCTCGTCCTGGAACATCTACGTCGCCCAGGCCTCCGACGGCGACGACGTGCCCGGCGACGTCAAGCACTGCGTCGAACTGCTGCGCGAGCAGATCCTGCCGATCGCGCAGTACATGGCCTACGTCGAGATCGACCCGGGCCAGCGGCTGCGCACCGGCTTCGTCGACAGCGACGAAAGCGACCTGTGGCGCGGCTACGAGCCGTTGTCGCAGGAGCAGGAGAAGTTCACCATGCGCCGGATCGGCGAGCCGGGCGACATCTACCCCGTGTTCCACGACCTGTTTCGGCAGCGGGAGACCACGTCTTGAGCGCGGACAAGCCGACCAGCGGCGCCCAGGGCGGCGGCAAGAAGCGCGGCCAGGCCAAGGGCCGGACGAAGACCCAAGGCAGGAAGTCCGGCGCGCCGGCGGTCAAATCGGGCCAGTTGCTGTTCGAAGGCGCGGACTGGAACTTCGACACCATCCAACGCACCTATGGCGCGGTCGAGGAGATCGCGCTTGGCGAACTCGGCCTCGATCTCTACCCGACCCGGCTGGAGGTGATCACCGCCGAACAGATGCTGGACGCCTACGCCTCCGTCGGCATGCCGGTGATGTACTCGCACTGGTCGTTCGGCAAGCGCTTCGCCCAGCAGGAGACGCTGTACCGCAAGGGGCTGCAGAGCCTGGCGCTGGAGATCGTGATCAACGCCAACCCGTCGCTCTGCTACATCATGGAAGAGAACACCATGGCGACCCAGGCGACCGTGATCGCCCACGCCGCCATGGGGCACAACCACTTCTTCAAGCACAACCAGGTCTTCCAGGCATGGACGGCGCCTGACACGATCCTCGACGATCTGCGCTATGCGCGCAGCTTCGTGAAGGCGTGTGAGGATCGGCACGGCCGTCAAGCCGTTGAGCAAGTTCTGGATTCTGCGCATACGCTATTCGCGCATGGTGTCGGCCGTGACACACAGGCGCAAAAGCCCGACCCGCTGGAACAGCGCGAGCGTTTGCGCCGGCGTCGGCGTGAGGCGCTCGAGGCGATGGACGAGCTTTGGCTGCGAACCACGCCGCATGGCCTCGGGGACGAGGAAACGGACGCGAAGGAGGCGTACAGGGACGCCGAGCGCCAGGCGCTGGGGCTGCCCGAGGACAATCTGCTGCTGTTCCTCGAGTCGCACGCGCCGCTGCTGGAGGACTGGCAGCGCGAACTTCTGTGCATCGTTCGCCAGCTCGCGACCTATTTCGAGCCGCAGCGCCAGACCAAGATGATGAACGAGGGCTGCGCGACCTGGTGCCACTATGAAATCATGAGCCGTCTGCGCGACCGCGGGCAGATTGATGAAGGCACGATGCTGGAATTCCTGCACCTGCACGCGCACGTGGTCGCTCAACCCGATTTCGATCAGCGCGGTTATCCCGGTATCAATCCTTATGCCCTCGGCTTCGCGATGATGCGCGATATCGCCCGCATCTGCACCGACCCGACCCGCGAGGACGCGGAATGGTTTCCCGATATCGCGGGCAACGGCGATCCCGTGGGCACGCTACGGCGCGCCTGGGCCGACTTCCGCGACGAGAGCTTCGTGCTCCAGTATCTCTCGCCGAAGGTCATGCGCGACTGGCGGCTGTTCCGCTTGCGCGATGATGCGGAGGATCCGGAGTATCTCGTCGAAGCGATCCATGACGAAGCCGGGTACCGCAAGATCCGCAGCGCGCTTTCCGATCTTTATGACCCTGCTGCGCTGCAACCGCGCATCGAGGTTGTGGATGCGGACATGCGCGGCGACCGAAAGCTGCATCTGCGTCATTGGGTCCACAATGGCCAGCAACTGGACGCGTTGGAGACACGGCGCGTCTTGCGCCATATTGCGCGGCTGTGGGGCTATGAAGTGCGGCTCAGCGAAGTCGAGGAGGACGGGGAAGAAATCGGCGTCTACGAGACGTCAGAACTCTGAAGCATTTTCAGCACGAGCGGGAACTCCTCTCGCGTCGGAAAATGCGTCCCTATAACAAATAGGGGTTCACTGACCCCGATATCGGGTACCGTGCTGACCGCGTCCGGCAAGCATCGCTTGGGTTAGGGTGGTGCGCGCACCTGGGATCGAACCAGGGACCCCTACGATGTCAACGTAGTGCTCTCCCGCTGAGCTATGCGCGCTGAAGATCGGCAAGGCGAACGCCCTGCTCATGTTCTGTCGATACCATGACACCGCGCTTGTCGGCAAGCCTTACCGCAAGCGGGGCGGGCGGCGCTACGCGGCCAGCAACCGGCCCACTTCGTCAACCAGATGGCGCAGATGAATCGGTTTTGAAAGGACGGTGGCGTCGCGCGGTGCGTTGGATTCCGGATGCAGGGCGACCGCTGCGAACCCAGTGATGAACATGATCTTCAAATCCGGGTCGATGTCGGCGGCGCGGCGCGCCAGTTCGATCCCGTCCATTTCCGGCATCACGATGTCTGTCAGCAGGAGTGTGAACGGCTCGCGCCGCAAGCACTTGTAGGCCTGGGCACCGTCGCAGAATGATCGCACCTCGTATCCGGCGCGCTCAAGCGCTCGCCCCAGGAACCGGCGCATGGACTCGTCGTCTTCGGCCAGAAGAATACGCTGCATCGTCCGCTCTATACTCAATACGCGCCAGAAAACGGCGTTTGCCCCGCTGATGTGCCTGCGCGCCAACCTACCCGCGTTGCCAGCGAAATCCACCCCGTATGTTACATTAACGTTACTGTCAGAGCGGCCACCAGCGTTGTCAGCAAGCCGCATATCATTGTCCACAACTCCAGCGCGCGTTAGCGGGCGAGCGTACCGATAAATTGCAGGTCCACGCGCCGGCGCGTGGGGTTGTCGCGGTGCTCCAGTATATAGACCCCCTGCCAGGTTCCAAGCGCCATGGCGCCTCCGACAACGGGGATCGACAGGCTGACCGAAGTCAGCATGGCCTTGATGTGGCCAGGCATATCGTCGGTGCCCTCGACAGCGTGGCGGTAGGGGGCATCGCGCGGCGCGAGCTTTTCAAGAGCCGCCAGCAGGTCGCGTTGCACGTCGGGGTCCGCGTTCTCCTGGATGATGAGCGATGCGGAGGTGTGCGCAATGAAGGCGGTCACGAGCCCCTGCGATGCCCCGTTTTCGCTGAGCCAGCCGCTGATCTCGCTGGTGATGTCGGTAAAGCCCGGTCCATTTGTTGGCACCTCGAGCCGGGTGTGACGTTGCGCCAAGGTATCACCCGGCGTCTCTTGGGCATCTGTGTCGCTGGTCCGGGCACCACTCGTCATTGCTTCACCTTAAACTTTTCTCGGTTCGCGCGCCAGTCGGCGGCCTCTCCGGGCGCGCCGTCGCTCCGGAGCGATTTACCAGCCCGCCGCCGATGATCCATTCCCTTTATTTCGACCGCAAGTCGGGCTAGAACAAGCCGAAGGGCGGTCTCGCGGGTCATGTCGTGGCCTTCGCCTTTCGCCGCGTCCGGACACCCAGGCGCACACGGAAATGCCGGGAGATCCATGGCTGAGTCTGATCACTCGTCTGACCACACACCCCCGCCAGGGCCGCTGGCTGGTCTGCGCGTGCTCGATCTCACGCGGATCCTTGCCGGACCCACATGCACCCAGCTTCTGGGCGATCTGGGGGCCGATGTCATCAAGATCGAGCGCCCGGGCACTGGCGATGATACACGCGGCTGGGGGCCGCCTTTTCTGGGCGAGGCGGACGACGGTGAAAGCGCGTATTACCTGTGCACCAACCGTAACAAACGCTCGGTCGCGGTCGATCTCGCCGCTGCCGAGGGACAGGAGCTTATCAGGAAGCTGGCGGCCGCCAGCGATATCGTCTGCGAGAACTTCAAGGTCGGCGGGCTGGCACGCTACGGCCTCGACTACGATAGCCTCTCGGCCGCCAATCCCGGCCTCATTTACTGTTCCCTGACCGGTTTCGGGCAGAGCGGGCCTTACAGCCACCGTGCTGGCTATGATTTTCTGATCCAGGGCATGGGCGGGATCATGAGCCTGACCGGGTTCCCTGACGAGGAGGGCGGCCGGCCAACAAAGGCCGGCGTCGGGATCGCCGATGTCATGTGCGGCATGTACGCGACCTCCGCCGTGCTCGCCGCGCTGCATGCCCGCCAGATGACCGGAAAGGGGCAGCACATCGACGTGGCGCTGTTCGATAGCCAGATCGCCTGGCTCATCAACCAGGGCGTGGCGTATCTCGTGGACGGCGAGGACCCGCCCCGGCGGGGTAACGGGCATCCGCATATCGTGCCGTATGACACGTTTCCCGCGACCGATGGCCAATTCATCATCGCGGTGGGAAACGACGCGCAGTTCGCGCGGTTGTGTGAGGTGCTGGGCCGGCCGGAGTGGGTTCATGATCCCCGCTTCGCGCGCAACGTGGACCGGGTGCGCAATCGCGAAGTGCTGATGCCGCTTATCAACGAGGTGACCGCCACGCGCTCATCGCAGGCGTGGATCGCGGACCTGGAGGCGGTCGGCGTGCCCTGCGGGCCGGTCAATACCCTGTCGCAGGTCTTCAACGATCCGCAGACCCTGGCTCGCCAGATGCGCATAACCATGCCACACGAGGCTGCGCAGGGTGGCGAGGTCGACCTGATCGGCAATCCCCTGAAGTTGAGCGAGACGCCGGTAACCTATCGTCATGCCCCGCCGCAGCTTGGCGCTCACACGGACGACGTTCTGCGCGATACGCTCGGCCTCGCCGAGCACGAAATCGAGGCCCTGCGTGCAAGCGGGGTCATTGGCGGCCGCGATTAAAGCCGCTGCCCGCCAAAGCGCCCGCAAAGGCCCGGCCGCCGCTCACCAGCCATCAACGCCGTTGACACGCGGCCTATGCGAAAGAGACCCGGGTCATGCGCGTGAAAATTTCCGAGATCATCTTCGCCATCCGGTCGAACTTCTGGTTCATCCCGGCCAACCTGTCGGTCCTGGCGATCCTGGCCGCGTTCGCAATTCTCGAGCTTGATCTGTTGATCGCGCGGGGCGCGGACGACGGCTATCTGCTGCCACTCCAAATGCCCGTGGAGAGCGCGCGGCTCGTGCTGTCGACGATTGCGGGCTCGATGATCACTGTGGCGTCGCTAGTGTTCTCCCTCACGCTTGTCGCCCTCACGCTGGTGTCCCAGCAGCTTGGGCCGCGTGCTCTGCTGCACTTCATGGACGACCGGCCCACGCAGATCGTGCTCGGTCTGTTCATTGCCACGTTTTTGTTCGCGCTCGTCGTGCTCACCCGGCTTGACGCCGAAGTGACGCGCGGCCTCGTGCCGGGGCTGGCCGTGATCGCCGCGGTCGCGCTGTCGGTGGTCGCGCTCGGCATGGTCATTCATTTCATCCACCATATCGCCACGCGCATTCAGGCCGATGTCCTTATCGCGGAGCTTGGCGCCGATTTCCGCCATGCGGCGCAAACTTTCGTATCGCGCGGGGAAGCCGAGGACGCGTTCGCGTATGATGCGGAGCGGGAAAACCTGCTGGGCTGGTTCGAGAAGGCGTCTAGCCGGCAAGTCGCGCTGGAAAACAGCGGCTATCTCCTGCGCTTCGATACCGGCGCCATGTGCCGCCTTGCGCGGGATCACCAGCTTGTTCTCAGGGTGGAAGCGCGCCCGGGCGCCTTCGTGCTGGCCGGTCACCCTGTCATAACCGCCGCTCCAACAGGGGAGTCCGAGCCTGACGACGAGACGCTCAGCCTCTTGCGCGACCGGCTGACAGTCGGGTCCCGGCGTACGCCGCAAGCCTCCATCGAGTTTGATCTGAAGGCGCTTGTCGAAGTGGGCCTTCGCGCGCTGTCGCCCGGTATCAACGATCCGTATACCGCCGCCAGCTGTGTTGACCGGCTGGCGGATGGCATCCGTGTGCTCATGGGACGGGAAACTGAGCAGCGAGTGACACGGGATGACGACGGCGATGTGCGCATCATCCACATGCCCGAGCCGTTCGAGCGCAATCTCTCCCTGGCTTTTGATCCGATCACCAACGCCGGTCAGGACAATGCAATCGTCCTGAGCAAACTCGCCGAGGTCCTGAGCCAGTTGCGCGGGAAGGCATCGACCATCCATCAGGAAGAGGTGATCACGCGCCAGCTCATTGGCGTTATCGCCTTGGCGCGGCAAGGGCGTTTCTCGCAAGCGCAGCAAGCGGAGATCCTGGCTTTTGCCGAACTGAACGGACCGCTCGACCCGGTGGACGCTGGCGCTGACAGCTAGGCCCGAGAGGTCGCGCGTCTTGGCGCTAGGCCAACTGCCAGCCGTTTCCTTGCGCGTCCCGAGATGCGCCGTCCTCGACTGGACCACGCCGGTCCGTTGCCCTCATGTGCATCGACGAGCCGCACACTCCGAAATTTTCGGCACCGAATTTGGCGATATATCTCAGACCATTGGACGCGCAGCGCTCTGCCGCTGAGGCGAGATGTCGCTTTTTTACCTTGTGATGTCGTAGCTGGAACTTTATCCTGAGGCTTGTCACCTGCCGCGCCACGCGAGGACGCGGCGCGAACCGGGCGCTCGGCGATATCGCGCGCGCCCCGACGACAGCCTGCCAAGCCGGATCGGCGACAACTTCCCTGCGGGCAGTCGATTGCGTCCCCGTCAAGCATGCTTGCCAACGTGTGCCGCGCTACGGGGATAACGAACACCAACTCACTGGAGGTCATGCATGGCGCGAACAGCCCTTAGACACTCGAATGCGGAACTGAGCCTCGAGACGCAAAGCTATGGCGCAGACCCGCTTGCCGATCGGCAGACCGACCTCTATCGCGGCGAATACATCATGAGCTTCGTCCAGAAGTGGGACGACCTGATCGACTGGGCGGCACGCGCCGAAAGCGAGGGCCAGTTCTTCATCGACGTGCTGCGCGCTCGCGGCAAGGAAACGGTGCTGGATGTCGCCGCCGGCACGGGCTTTCACTCGGTGCGCCTGACCGAGGCCGGCTTTAACGTGACCACGGCGGACGGCTCCGCCGCGATGGTCGCCAAGGCGTTCGAAAACGGACAGAAGCGCGGGCTGATCCTCAAGACGGTGCAGGCGGACTGGCGCTGGCTCAACCGCGATATTCAGGGCAAGTACGATGCGATCATCTGTCTCGGCAATTCCTTCACGCATCTGCACGAGGAAGCCGACCGCCGCCGCGCGCTTGCCGAGTTCTATGCCGCGCTGAAGCACGACGGCGTGCTGATCCTCGACCAGCGCAACTACGACGCGATGCTTGATGAGGGCTTTTCCTCGAAGCATAAATACTACTACTGCGGCGATCAGGTCAGCGCCGAGCCGGCCCATATCGACGAGGGGCTGGTCCGGATGCGCTACAGCTTCCCGGACGGCTCCGACTACACGCTGAACCTGTGCCCGATCCGCAAAAACTATGTGCGCAGGCTCCTCAACGAGGCCGGTTTCCAGCGCGTGCGGACCTACGGCGATTTCCAGGAGACCTACGCCGAAAACGACCCGGATTTCTTCATCCATGTGGCCGAGAAGTCGACGCTGCATCTGCTGCGCTGGGGCGGCGGCACCGGCGAGGAGGGCACGACGGATGTTCGCGACGTCGCGGAGGACTACTATGACAGCGACGACGCCGATACGTTCTACTCGACCATCTGGGGCGGCGAAGACCTGCATATCGGCGTCTATGAGGACACCCGGGACATCCGCGCGGCCAGCGACACGACGGTCGACCGGATCGCCGGGGTGCTGCCCGCCCTCGGTCCGGACACGCGCGTCCTCGACATTGGCGCGGGCTATGGCGGCTCGATGCGCCGGCTCAGCAAGGCGCATGGCTGCGAGGCGACCTGCCTGAACATCTCCGAGACGCAGAACGACTATAACCGCG
>CAYFTI010000025.1:0-23328 GCA_964346065.1 uncultured Hyphomicrobiaceae bacterium | reverse complement strand
TCCATGAGCGCGGCACGCTGCTGGAGGTCGATGACGGTGCGGGCGGGACGATCACGGTGCCGAATGTCGTTGCCCGGCTGTCCGACACGCCGGGGACGGTGCGCGCGAGCGGCCCGGCGCTAGGTGAGGCGACGGACGCGCTATTGCGCGACATGGCCAGGCTGTCCGACGATGACATCCGCGCGCTGCGCGATGCCGGCGTGATCTAGTTGCCGCTTGAGCGGGCGTGCGCCGTGGTGCACTGTCCGAGACCAAAGTAATCCAGCGCGCGCAGACAGGGAGGACCATCATGGACGACAAGCTGTTCGAGAAGGGGCTGGAGCAGCGCAAGGCCACGCTCGGCGCATCCTATGTCGAAAAGACCATGGCCGACGCCGACGAGTTCAACCGCCCGTTTCAGGAGGCGATGACCGCCTGGTGCTGGGGCTTCGGCTGGGGCGATGACGCCATCGACCCCAAGACCCGCTCGATGATGAACCTCGCCATGATCGGCGCGCTCGGCAAGATGGAGGAATTCCAGCTCCATACGCGCGGCGCGCTCAATAACGGCGTTAGCGTCGAGGAAATTCGCGCCATTGTTCATGTCATCGGCATCTATTGCGGCGTGCCGCAGGCGCTTGAGTGCTTCCGCGCGGCGCGCAAGGTGCTCGAAGAAGCGGGCAAGTTGTAATCAACGCCGCGCCGGAGGGGGCATGTGGAAGGCATTCTGGCTCGGTCTGGCCGCCGCGATCGCGGTCATGGCGCTGGCGCATTCGGCGCCCGCAGTGCAGCAAGCCGCCGCACCACGGGCGCCGTGTGAAACCGCATGGGGCACCCCTGTGTCCGGCAACTCCGATCGCGCCGCTGCGGGCGGAGCCTCGGAAAAGCCGGCAAACCAATCGCGGCAACGGCGTGTGAACAAACCCCACGCAGACCCGAACCCACGAGGAGGAGATGATGGCTGACAAGCCGGTCCTGTACGGTTTTGATGGCTCGACCTATGTCCGCACCGTCAAGATGGTGCTGGCGGACAAGGGGATTGATTACGACCAGGTGCCGGTCAATGTGCTCGCTGGCGAACCGCGCCAGCCCGAGCATCTGGCCCGGCACCCGTTCGGCAAGGTGCCGGTACTCGACATCGACGGCATTCGGATCCGCGAAAGCGAGGCGATCTGCCGGTACCTCGACCAGACACGGCCCGAGCCGCGGCTTGTACCAGCGAACCCGAAGGACCATGCCCGCATGTCCGAGGTGATCGGGCTTATCGATAGTTACGGTTATCCAGCCCTTATCGGCGCGGCCGGTTATCACCTGTTCCCCGATTTTCTGGGGGGCAAGGATGATGAAGCTCATGCGGCCTGCCTGGTCGAGGCGGAGAAGCTGCTGGCGCTGCTGATGGAGATCAAGGGCGGGGACCGCTGGCTTGCCGGCCCGGTTGTCAGCCTTGCGGATTATTTCCTCGCGCCGATCCTCTATTACACGTCGCTCACCACCGATGCCGCGCAGTTGATGAGCCATCCTGATCTTTACGAATGGTGGCAGGCTATCAATCAGTTGGAGACGTTCCGGGCGACGGAGCCCGACCTCGGGTAATGACGGTGCGCTGGACCTTGGGCGTGCGCTCCTTTCTTTACGCCATAATCAGTACGCGCCGGATCATGGCGGCCATTGCCGTCGCTCTCGCCCTCATGCTTGCGCCTCACGCGCTTGCACAGGACCAGCGTGCGGAGCCGGAAGCTGCGACGGGCACCGCCGAGAAGACCGTGGTGCGCGGCGAAACGCAGATGGTCGTTGCCGCGCATCCGCTGGCCGCGCGGGCCGGGCGAAAGGTGCTGCAGGCGGGCGGAACCGCGATGGATGCCGCAATTGCCGTCCAGATGGTGCTGAATATGGTGGAGCCGCAGTCCTCGGGGATCGGCGGCGGTGCCTTCCTGCTCTACTGGGACGCCGAAGCGCAAACGCTGACTGCGTATGATGGGCGTGAGACCGCGCCGAGTGCGGCCACGCCGGAACGCTTCCTCGATGCGGACGGCGCGCGGCTCGACTTCGGCGACGCGAGCACGGGCGGGCTGGCGGTCGGCGTGCCGGGCTTGGTGCGGATGCTGGAGATGGCGCACGGCGCGCATGGTCGGCTGGATTGGGCCGCGCTTTTCGACCCGGCCATCGCCGTGGCCACGAACGGCTTCAAGGTCACGAAGCGTCTGAACAGTCTGCTTCAATACAGTGCTGACCGGCTCGGGCCGCGGGCGCGGGCCTATTTCCTCGATGACACGGGCGACCCGCATCCGCCCGGCCATGTGCTGCGCAATCCCGAACTGACCGAGACCTTCCGGCGGCTCGCGGCGGATGGCGCTGCGGCTTTCTACAGCGGGCCGGTCGCGCGGGATGTCGTCGAGACGGTGCGCCGCGCTGAGCGGAACCCCGGGGACATGACGCTCGCCGATTTGTCGGATTATGAAGCGAAGGCGCGCGCGCCGGTTTGCGGGCCGTATCGCGGCTACCGCGTCTGCGGGATGCCGCCGCCGACCTCGGGCGGGCTGACCGTGCTACAGGTCCTCATGATGCTGCAGCGGTTCGACCTTGGCGATGAACCGCTCAACGCGCGGGCGCTGCACGTGATCACAGAGGCGCAACGGCTCGCCTATGCGGACCGCGGCAAATACATGGCCGATGCCGATTTCGTCGATGTGCCGAAGGGGCTGATCGACCGGGCTTACTTGCGCGCGCGCAGCGAGCTGATCTCGCCCAACCGGGCGATGGACCGGGCTGAGCCGGGCGATCCGCCGGACAACGCCGGTATCTTCGGCGAAGGCGCGAGCGCCGAGCAGCCTGGCACAAGCCATATTTCCATCATCGACGCGGACGGAAACGTCGTCTCGATGACCTCCTCGATCGAGCGCGCGTTCGGCTCCGGCCTAATGGTGCGCGGCTTCCTGCTGAACAACCAGCTCACCGACTTCTCCTTCCGCCCCGCCGACGCCGAAGGCCGGCCGGTCGCCAACCGCGTCGCAGCCGACAAGCGCCCGCGCAGTTCCATGTCTCCGACGATCGCGTTCGCGGACGGGGCCCCGGCCATCGTCACGGGCTCGCCGGGCGGCAGCCGCATCATCCTCTACACGCTCAAATCGCTGATCGCCGCGATCGACTGGGGGCTGAACGCGCAACAAGCCGTTTCCCTGCCAAACTTCGGGAGCCGTGGCGGGCCGCTGGCGCTGGAGGCCGGGCATGACTGGTCGGCGCAGGCGCAAGCGCTGCGCGGGCTCGGCCATACCCTGCGCGGCACGTCCATGACGTCGGGCATCCACATGATTATCGCGCGCGACGGCGGTCTCGAAGGCGGCGCAGACCCGCGCCGCGATGGCCGGGCGCTCGCCGATTAATCCGGGCAAATGCAAACCCATGACGCAGGTCCGCGCCGCATGTAAGCTCAGGCCAGGAGGCGATGCATGACCGACGTGGCGGAAAAGGTCCGGTTCCTGAGCCAACCCGAGGCGTATGGCCCCGACGTGCATAATGTTGAGGTCCGCCAGACCCACATGTCCTGGGTCTTTCTGACCGAGGACCACGTCTACAAGCTGAAAAAGCCTGTCACCTATCCGCATCTCGACTTCAGCACCATCGAAAAGCGCCGGCGCAATTGCGAGGCCGAAGTGCGGCTGAACCGTCGCCTTGCCGAGGGGGTCTATATCGGCATCGTGCCGCTGCGCCGCGACGCGCAAGGGCTGCACCTCGATGGCGAGGGCGAGATTGTCGACTGGCTCGTGCACATGGTCCGCCTGCCGGAAACCGACATGCTGGATCGGCGAATCGTGGATGGGCGTGTTGCGCGGGCGGATATCGAACAGCTGTCCCATCTCCTGGCCGATTTCTATGCCCGGCTCGCCCCAGAGACCGACGACGCCTATCTCGATCACCTTGCGCGCGAGCAGCCGATCAACCGCTCCGTGCTGGAAATGCCGGAATTGGGGTTTCGTGACAGGGCCGCGCCGCTGCTCGATGCGCTCGACCAGGCGATCGATGACCTGCGCCCACAGATCGAAGGCCGCATTGCCGACGGCCGGATGATCGAGGGGCATGGCGACCTGCGGCCCGAGCATGTCTGCCTGAACGAGACGCCGAAGATCATCGACTGCCTCGAATTCAATCGCCGCATGCGGATCATCGACCCGTTCGACGAAGTCAATTATCTCGGCCTGGAATGCGAGATGGAGGGCGCGGCGTGGGTCAGGCCGGTGTTGCTGGAGGTGCTGGAACAGCGCGTCGGCCACCGCCCGGCCCCGGCGCTCATGGCCCTTTACGGCACCTTCCGAGCCCTGCTGCGCGCCCGGTTGAGCGCGGCGCATCTTCTGGAGGACCATATCCGCAAGCCGGACAAGTGGGGGCCGCAGACATTCGGCTATCTGGCGCTGGCCGAGCGCGAGGCCGTCAGTCTTCCATCCCCAGCAGATCGGACAGGGATCCATTCCCCCGCAAGCACCTGATTGCATCGCCGATGAGCGGCCCCACCGGCACGACGCGCAACTTGTCGGTACGCGTCTGCGCCTCGGCGGCGGCGTGGACGCTGTCGGTGACGACCACGCCGTCGATCGCCTCGCTGGCGAAGAAATCCGCGCTTCCTTCACCGAACAGCCCGTGCGCGGCAAGCGCATGGACGCGCGACGCGCCGTGTTCGCGGCAGGCTTCGGCCGCGCGCACCATCGTTCCGCCCGAGCCGATCATGTCGTCGAAGATGAAGACGCTGGCGTCCTTGACGTCGCCGGCGAACAGCGTACCGGAGACGACACCGCGGCTGCGCCGTTTCTCCATGAAGCCGAAGCCGGCGCTCTCGCCTGTCTCGGTCTCATAGGTCTCCTTGAGAAGTTGCGCGCGCTTCATGCCGCCGCCATCGGGCGAGACGATCACGACCGGTTGGCCCGCCGCAAGCTCCTTGATGATGGGCCTAAACAGCTTGCGCGTGTCGAGATGGATGGTCGGGCAGCGATAGGCGTTCTGGAACGCTGCGAGATTGTGGGCCTGGAGCGTCATCACACGGTCCGCGCCGGCCGCCTCGAACAGTTGCGCGACATAGCGCGTGGTAACGGGATCGCGCGCCTTGGTCTGCCGGTCCTTGCGCGCGTAGGCGAAATAAGGGCTGACCGCTGTCACGCTGGCCGCGCCGTTCTCCTTGCAGGCAGCAACGAAGAACCAGAGCTTGCACAGCTTGTCGTTGGCAGAGGCGCCAGCCTCGCCGTTCAGGCTATGGACAACGTAGACGTCGCAGCCGCGCACGCTGACCAGCGGGCGGGCCTTGTGCTCGCCATCCTCGAAGTCGCGTTCCTCGTGCGGGTCGAGCGCGCGATCGAGCGCGTTGGCGACTGCTGTGCCGAGCCGCTGTGATCCTTGCAGGGCGAATATGCGCATGGTCCAGACCCTAGCATTCGTCTCGGGTCAAGCTCTTGATGTCGGTCAAACCGCACGTCGATAAGACCAATTATCATAGCTCTTAATGACGATTAACGACATCGCCATACGCCGGCACTCAAGCTCGGCTGAGAATGGCAGGAGACACCTCATGATGGCAGCAACGAACGCGGTTGGCGACCAGGCTCCGGAGATCCATGACATCACGGTCGATCCGCTTGGCCTGCCCGGATACCTGCGCCTGCCCGCGCGGCCGGCAGGGCTGGTGATCTTCGCGCATGGCAGCGGTTCGGGGCGCAACAGCCCGCGGAATAATTATGTCGCCGAGGGGCTGGGCGAGGCCGGCTTTGCCACGCTGTTGCTTGATTTGCTCACGGTGGAAGAAGAAGCCGATCGCGCCAACGTCTTCGACATCCCGCTGTTGTCCGACCGGCTCGTGACCGCCATCAAGTGGGCCGAGCAGGATGAACGCACCAAAGCGCTGCCCATGGGGCTGTTCGGTGCGAGCACAGGGGCAGCGGCGGCGCTGGTCGCGGCGGCGGCCGCGCAGAATCACGGCGTTTCAGCGATCGTGTCCCGCGGCGGACGCCCGGACATGGCCGCATGTGCCTTTGATTGGGTGAAGGCGCCGACACTGCTGATCGTCGGCGGCAATGATACCCAGGTGCTTCAACTCAACAGGGAGGCCTATAACGGCCTGCGCTGCGAGAAAAACCTGATGATCGTTCCAGGCGCCACTCATCTCTTCGAAGAACCCGGCGCGCTCGATCAGGTCATTGACGGCGCAAGGGACTGGTTCACACGATACCTGAAGAACGCCGACACAGCGCAGACAGGTGAAGCCTCATGACATTCAACGACCGCCGGGAGGCCGGACGCCAACTCGCCGACGCCTTGAGCCATTACCGGGACAAGGATGCCGTGGTGCTTGCCCTGCCGCGCGGGGGCGTGCCGGTCGGGGCGGAGGTGGCGGCGTCGCTGGATGCGCCGCTCGACCTTCTGCTCGTGCGCAAGGTCGGCGTGCCGTGGCAGCCGGAACTGGCCATGGGCGCGGTCGTTGACGGCGAGGAGCCGATTACCGTTCGCAACGAGGACGTCATCGGTCTGGCGAGCGTTACGGAGGGCGATTTCGAGGCGGCCATGCGTGCCGAACTGGACGAGATCGAGAAGCGGCGCCAGCGCTATCTGGGCGAGCGCGCGCGTCCCGGAACGACCGGGCGGGTGGCCATCATCGTCGATGACGGGATCGCGACTGGCGCGACCGTGCGCGCGGCAATCCGCGGGCTAAGGCGAAAGAACCCGGAGAAAATCGTGCTGGCCGTTCCGGTCGCCCCGCCCAGCACGCTGGATACGCTGCGCGAGGAGGTCGACGAGCTGGTCTGCCTCGAAGCGCCGGAATCGTTCCGTGCGATCAGCCTTTATTATCGCGACTTCGGTCAGGTGACGGACGACGAAGTCACGCGCATTCTCGATGAAGTGCGCTCGCATCCCTCGGCGTGAGGATCACGGGATCAACTCGAGCGTGTCGCGGGCAAGTGTCACACGATGGCCGAACTTCCCGCACTCGCGGTCCATTCGCTCGCGCAGCCATTCGGTTTCTTCGGCCGACGCGCGGTCAAGCCGGAACTTGCGCAGGCGGAACGGCAACATCTCCACACGCTGCAGCGTGTTGGTTCGTTCGTCGATTTCCACGCAATAGCCGAGCACGAGGTCCGGCCGATATGTTTCGTGGCCGCTTATGCCTTCGTAGTCGTTGAGGAAATCGCCGCAGCCATAAAAGATGGGCCTGTCCCGGTGGACTTCGATCGCCCTGGGATGATGTGACGAATGCCCGAAGATGACGCCGGCCCCGGCATGCTCGATCAGCGCGCGGGCAAAGTCGCGATGCTCTTGCGGGATCTCATATCCCCAGTTGCCGCCCCAGTGGATCGACACCATCACCAGATCCTCCGGCGCGGTGCAGGCGGCAATGGCCCGGGCCAGCCGTTCAAATGATGCCGTGCTGGTATCAGGCAGGAGGTTGACGCCAGGCGCGTCCGGGGTCGCCGCCCATGCTTCCGGCGTGCCGCTTGACGGGCACGCGACGGCAAGGATGCGCAGGCGCGCGCCGTTCGCTGTCAGCGTGGCTGGTGCTGCGGCCTGTTGCGCGTTCGCGCCGGCCCCTGCGCTGGCGATACCGGCATCGGAAAGCGCCGCCAGTGTATCACTCACGCTGTCCCGCCCCCAGTCGCCGACATGGTTGTTTGCAAGGATGCAGCAGTCGATCCCGAGCGCGTTCAGCACCGGCGTATTGTCAGGGTGCATACGATAATTGATACCCTTCGGCTCCGGCGTGCCGTCCGCCGTGATGCTGGTCTCCAGGTTGATGATCCGCAGGTCGGGCCTTCGCGCGTCGAGCGCGCCCAGCGCGTCACCCCAGACGTATGCGAAGGAGACCGGCATGGGGATGTCGCCGGCAGATGCCTCCGCCAGGCGAACGTAATCCGTTGCAGAGGTCATGTAGGGTTCGTAGAGCGCGGGATCGCACGGATGCGGGAGAATCTGATCGATCCCCCGCCCGGTCATGACGTCGCCAGCCAGGAAGATTCGCATCGCAACCATGCCTCTTGGGCGGCCAGGATCTCCGCCTGGCCGCGGTGCCTCGCCAAGATGACTGCCGGACACGCGCGACCGGGGCGCCAAATGGCGCTATTGCCGCCCTCCGGGTAAAGACCCTACGCTTACTTTGGAAATCGTTGCAAATGGGATGAAGGAGCCGGAACCACTCATGGCTTTCAGTCAGGACGCGTGGGCGCGCAATGCGCGTCTGATCGAGACGATCCACGAAATGGATTTCAACCGGGCGCTGAGCGCGGGCACGCTCGAGCAGGACGTGTTCAAGTACTACGTCGTTCAGGATTCGCTCTACCTCGCCGGGTATGCGCGCGCCCTTGCGGCGGCGGGAATGCAGGCGCCCGACTCCGAGGCGATGCTGACCTTCACCGGCTCCGCCCAGGAGGCGATCCAGGTGGAGCGCGCGCTGCACGCGAGCTATTTCGAGAAATTCGGGATCGATCCGACGCAGGTGCAATCCGCCGAGCCGTCGCCCACCTGCCTGGCATACACCAGCTACATGCTGAGGCTGGCCCAGACGGCGGGCTATCCGGAACTGGTCGCGGCCATCCTCCCCTGCTTCTGGGTTTATTGGGAGGTCGGCAAGCGCATCGACGCGGAAGCCGCGCCGGACAATCCCTATCGCGCCTGGATCGACACCTACGCGGATGAGAGCTTCGGCGAGGCGGTGCAGGCGGTGATCGGCCATGTCGACCGGGCGGCGGAAGCCGCCGGAGCGGACACGCTCGCGGCAATGCACCAAGCCTTCATGCGCTCGACGCAATACGAGTGGATGTTCTGGGACGCCGCATGGCGGCGCGAGGACTGGCCGGTGAAGCCGTAAGACTTCGGGCAAACCTTGGCGTTTCGTGCTATGCTTGGGCGAGGCCCTAATCGTGGAGCTTGCGTATGCGCGTTGTTGTTCATGTCCTCGCCTTGCTAGCGCTCGTCTTCGCCTTTGTCTCCAACCCGGCCGCCGCCCAGCAGCCGCCACCGGGAAGCCGCTGCATCGCGCTCGCCGACGCCGCGCCGCCCGGCATCCGTTACGTGTCGCTGAACGATGCGGCGCTCTCACCTTATGAAGTGAAAATCACCTTCGTCGGGCACGCGACCTTCCGCATTCAGACGGCGGCAGGCGTCGTCATCGCGACCGACTACGCCGGCTATGCCGGGCCGGGACCGGTTCCCGACGTGGTGACGATGAACCATGCCCACAGCACGCACTATACCAATTACCCGGACCCTGCGATCACGCATGTGCTGCGCGGCTGGGGCAGCGAGGACAAGCCGGCAAGGCACAGCCTCACGGTAGAGGATGTCCTGATCCGCAACGTCACCACGGACATCCGCGGCTGGGACGGGATTCGCGAGAAGGACGGCAACTCGATCTTCATCTTCGAGGTGGCGGACATGTGCATCGGGCATCTGGGCCACCTGCATCACAAGCTCGGCCCGGAGTACCTCGGTGTGATCGGCCAACTCGACATCGTCATGGTCCCGGTCGACGGATCCTACACGATGTCGCAGCCGGCGATGATGGAAGTGCTGGAGCTTTTGAAGGCGCGGCTGATCCTGCCCATGCATTACTTCAGCCGCAGCCGGCTGGAGACCTTCCTTGCCCAGGTCGGCGATGGCTATACGGTCGAGATGAGCAGGTCGCCGTCGGTTACGGTTTCCGTCGCCACGCTGCCGAAAGGTCCAAAGGTGCTGGTTCTCCCCGGTCCCGAACTAGGCGGTGCGCTCGATTAGTGCTAAACCGCCTGCATGGACGTCTACGGGGTTGATTTCACGAGCCGGCCGAGCCGCGCCAAGCCGATCACCTGCCTGCGCTGCCGGCTGGAGGATGGCGTCCTGCGCGCGGGCGACATGGATGCCTTCGCGGATTTCGGCGCGTTCGAACTGATGCTGAAGCGGCCCGGCCGCTGGATCGCCGGGCTGGACTTTCCGTTCGGGCAGGCGCGCAAATTCATCGTGGAAATCGGCTGGCCGCAGACATGGGAAGATTATGTCCGCTGCGCGGGGGAGCTCGAACGTGAGGATTTCCGCGCCGAGCTGGAGGAGTACCGGCGCGACCGTGCGGACGGCGACAAGGAGCACCGTCGCGCCACCGACATCGCCGCCGGCTCGATCAGCCCGCAGAAGCTCTATGGCACGCCGGTGGCGCTGATGTTCTTCGAGGGCGCGCCGCGGCTCATCCGTGCAGGGGTCACCATCCCGCATATGCAGGCGGGCGACCCGGACCGGATCGTGGTTGAAACCTATCCGGGAGTCCTTGCGCGTCAGATCATCGGCAAGCGCAGCTACAAGAACGACGCCGTTGCCAAGCAGACGCCGGACTTGCTGAAGGCGCGCCGCGATCTTCTCGACGGGCTATGTGAGGGGGCGCTGCGCGCGGAACTTGGCTTCGACATCTCGGCCGATCCGCGCTTGTGCGAAGATCCCGGCGGCGACCAGCTCGATGCGCTCTTGTGCGCCGTGCAGGCCGCCTGGGCCTGGCAAAACCGCGCGGATGGATACGGCGCGCCGCCGGCAGTCGACCCACTCGAAGGCTGGATCGCCGATCCACTCGTCTCGCGCCGAGCCCTTCCCTCGGAAACGTCTTAAACGCGATTCAACACCTTTCGGTGCGCGTGTCGTGATACCGCTCAAGGCCGCACGTATGCGCAAGTTACCGCGCTGCACTCCTGCTCCCATTCGCGGCGTCCGAGCCGCGGCCTGACCGCATCGGGTCAACGCCCACCCAACAGATTCTCGGGGCAACCCCCGCCTTTTTCGACCTCGCAATCAAATAATTCATGCCGTCTGATAGATTGTTGAACGTCATCGAATGACCGGGTTGGTAATTGTGCGACAATTTGACGCTAAAATGATATAATAAAGCCGCTCTACCAGAATCAGAGAATGAGAGGACTGGATTTTTTCATATGCTTGGATAACACTATTCGATCCGGACTTGAGCCGGATCACAGATATGCTCAAAAGTAGGGAGGAAAAGCGCAAAGATGACCAGTCTTCTTGATAAGGAACGTACAGTTGCGCCAGCCAACTTTAATCGTTGGCTTATCCCGCCGGCCGCATTGGCCATCCACCTTTCGATCGGACAGGTCTATGCCTTCAGCGTTTTCAACGAACCGCTGACCCGCGTCGTGGGGATTACTGAATCCGCACCGAATGACTGGGAGCTCACCACACTCGGCTGGATCTTCAGCATTGCTATTGCCGTCCTCGGGGTCACGGCGGCGTTCGGGGGCCGCTGGCTCGAACGGGTCGGGCCGCGCAGGGGCATGTTCGTGGCGGCCTGCGCCTGGGCCGGCGGGTTCCTGATTTCGGCGCTGGGCGTGTGGCTGCACTCGATCTGGCTCCTCTATCTTGGCTATGGGGTCTTCGGTGGTATCGGCCTCGGCCTGGCCTATATCTCGCCGGTCAAGACACTGATCCGCTGGTTCCCCGACCGGCCGGGCATGGCAACCGGCATGGCGATCATGGGCTTTGGCGGCGGCGCGATGGTCGGATCGCCGCTGGCTGTCAACCTGATGGATTTCTTCGCGGGCCCCGGCTCGGTAGGCGTTGCGGGAACCTTCGCCACCATGGGCGTGCTCTATTTCGCCCTGATGCTGTTCGGGGCCGCTATCGTGCGTGTGCCGCCCGAGGGCTGGAACCCCGAGGGCTACACCCCTTCCGCGGAAAACCGCAGCGCGCTGCAAACCGCAGGCCACGTACACGTCGACCAGGCGATCAAGACCCCGCAGTTCTGGCTGGTCTGGATGGTCCTGTGCATGAACGTGTCCGCCGGCATCGGCGTGCTCGGGCAGGCATCCGTGATGAGCCAGGAGATGGTGGGCATTTCGGCGACCGCTGCAGCCGGCTTCGTCGGCTTGCTCAGCCTGTTCAACATGGTGGGCCGGTTCGTTTGGTCGAGCCTGTCCGACTATTTCGGGCGCAAGGCGACCTACTCGATCTTCTTCATTCTCGGCATCATCCTGTACGCTGCCGTTCCCTCGATTGCCTCGGCCGGCGCGGTCGCGCTGTTCGTCGTCAGCTATCTGGTCATCATGAGCATGTACGGCGGGGGGTTCGCGACTGTCCCGGCCTATCTGCGCGACCTGTTCGGAACGGCGCATGTGGGCGCAATCCACGGGCGGCTGCTCACCGCATGGGCCGTTGCCGGCATCCTCGGGCCGGTCATCATCAATTACATGCGCGATTATCAGATCGCACAGGGCGTGGCCCCCGCCGACGCGTACTCGCTGACCATGTACATCATGGCTGGCCTGCTCGCGATCGGCCTGGTCTGCAATCTGGCAATCCGTCGGATCGGCGAGCAACACCTGATGAGCGAGCGCCAGCTGGCGGCCGCGACGGAATAAGCTGAAACGCCAATTCAAGGGAGGCGCGCAATGAAACGCGAACCTTACGAACCGCAGCAGGACGATATTGACCGCGAGGCGTCGGCGGTCGCGGGCGAGGAGCACATCACCGCCGCTCAGTCAACGTTGATCTTCCGATGGCTGGTGGTTCTGATCCCGCTTGCGTACGGGATCTTTACCACCATCGAGAAGTCGCTGTCGCTTTTCCAATGGTGACCTGAGCGGAATTGCGGGATCGGCGAGCCAGCGCTCAAGCCGCAAAACAGGACGACGGGAGACCTGTTCGCCGATCCCCTCATCACTCGCTGAGCGTGTCACCCAAGAAGGTGTTGAACGCCGCCCACGACTTGCGGTCCGCGCGTTCCTGATACCGGTCCGAGCCGAACACGGTGAAGGCGTGTGGCGCGCCGGAATAGATCTCGATGGTGTAGGTGGCATTCGCCGCTTCCAACTCGCGCGATAGCCCGGCAACATCATCCATGGTGATCGAGCTGTCGGCGCCGCCATGCAGGATCAGAAGCGGCGGGGTATCCGCGGAATAGCTTTGGCCTTCGGGTGTCGAGAGACCGCCGTGGAAGGTCGCGTAACCAGCAACGTTTTCCGCCTTGCCCGAGCGCGCGAGTTCGAGCGTCGCCGCGCCGCCGAAGCAATAGCCCATGACCACGGCCTCGCCGCCGCCGCGTTGGCGCGCCTGTTCCAGACCGGCAAGAATGAGCTTCCGCATTTTCGCCCGGTCTTCATACAGCTTGCCCATCTCGGCCTTTTTCGCCTGCGTCTCCACTGGCCGGTTGCCTTTGCCGTACAGATCCGCCGCGAAGGCGTCGTAGCCCAGTTCGGCCAGCATGTCGGCGCGCTGAACCTCGTAATCCGTCAGGCCGTCCCAGTCATGGATGATCAGGACCAGTCCCTTGGCATCCTCGCCGGCATCGGCGTGGTAGCCCTCATAGGCTGTCTCGTTGACCTCGTAGGTGACGGTCTCGCCACCCAGGGCCGGAGTGGCAAGGCAAATCGCGAAGAGTGCGGTGAAGAGGCGTTTGAACACGGCTTGACCTCCCAGGTCTCGGGGTGCCGTCTTCCGTGCGGAAGCCGGTTGCGTGCGGCACATTGAACCCGCGTTTCTGCGCGGCTGCAAGGTGCGAAGTGATTGTGGCAGACGTGCGGGAGGCGAGACAGAGGCAGGTCGGCAGAAGCCCGAAGAGCGATTGCTGGGCCGCGGGCTCCTGCCTGAGGCGGACTCAAAGGCTGAGCAGAGCCAGGAACGCCATGCCGGCGAAAAAGCTCATTCCGACCTGATTGAAAGGCGGCTGGTCAGCCCACCAGGAAACGAAGTTCATTGTCACTCTCCTGCTGGAATTGCGGATGCATCACGCATATAGGGGCATGTCGATAAGTGGACAGACCTTTCCCCGTCGGCTTCGACCGGGCGCCAGCGCGTGCGCGAGCGGCACACGACAAAAAATCTCACGAAGTCAACAGGCTGGCCGGCTATGTGTCATGGCTCTGCGCTCGCGAGGGACAGCTATGAGCAAAAGGCATAGCGCGGTGGCCGTTTATTGAATTGTTGAATAAGGACGGGATTGGCAGGAGCGGCGAAGGGATTGATGCACTCGGTTGAAGACCGCTCATGCACTGAACGAAATTGACCCGCACAAGGGCCGGGATTATCGACTTGAGTGGTCAGGATTTTGCGGGCAAGGGAGGATCGCATGGTCAAGAAGGAAAGCAACCGGGTTGTGAAAGCGCGGCGTTGGGTGATGGCCGGCGCGGTCGCAACGGCAGTGGCCGGAGCTTCGGGACCGGTGGAAACGGCCGAGGTTTCCAGCGATCCGGCAGGCGACAAGCCGGCGCCGGACGAGTTCGTCTTGGCGTCCGCCGAAGGTGAAGGCGAAGGCGAGGCCGCGTCCGAAGGCGGTGAAGGCGAGGGCGAAGGCGAAGGTGAAGGCGGAGAAGGTGAAGGTGAAGGAGAAGGCGAGGGTGAAGGCGAAGGCGCGGCAGCCGTCGACCCCGAGATCCAGCTTCTCACTGATCTTGCCTTCATGCAGGGCCACGCGTTCGCCGGCCTGAAGCTGTACGAGATGGGCGAGACCGAGATGGGTGTCGAGCACATCGGCCACCCCATCACCGAAAAATATGACGCGGTCGCCAAACCTGTCGAGAAGATGGGATACACGGACCTCAAGGGCCAGCTCGACGCGATGAGCGAGGCCGCGGAGGCCGGAAAGCCTGCCGAGGAGGTCGCGGCACTCTATGACGAGATGACCGCGACGCTGGAGACGATCCGCGGTGAAACCGAGGGCGGCGCGGCCAGTCAGTTGAAGGCGCTGGCGCTTCTCACCCGCATCGCGGCGGACGAGTATCAGGTGGCGTTCGAGGGCGGCAAGATGGTCAACGCGGAAGAGTATCAGGACGCGTGGGGCTTTCTTCAGGTGGTCAAGCAGGAAGCGCGGGACCTCGCCGACAGCGATGACGCCCAGGTTGCTGAAGCCGCCGAGGGCATTCTGGGATATGCCGAGACCGCTGAAGGTGTCTTCGCCGGCGTGACGGGTGAGGAAATCTCGAACCCTGACGCCTCCGAAATCTATGGCGCCGCCGCGCGCATGGAGATCGCCGCGAACCGGGTCTCCTAGACGATGTTCCTCGTTCTGGGCGACGTTCTGGACGGACACGAGGCCGCCGCGCTGCGCGAGGCGGCCTCCGACCTCGCGTTTCAGGATGGACGCGCCACCGCCGGCCGGTTCGCCAAGCCCGTGAAACACAACGAGCAGGCGACAGCCTCGCCCGCGCTTGATGCCGTCACCGAAAAGGTCAAGACGACGCTGCGCCAGAACCGGCTGTTCAAGGCCGCAGCACGGCCGCGCCGCTTCGTTCGCCTGCTCGTGTCGCGCTACACGCCGGGAATGGAATACGGCCTGCACGTCGATGACGCGATCATGGACGGGCACCGCACCGATCTGTCGTTCACGCTATTTCTGTCGCCCGCCGAGAGCTATTCGGGCGGCGGCCTGGTGATCGACGATCCCCTGGAGGCGCGGACCATCAGGCTGGACGCCGGCGAACTGGTCCTCTACCCCTCCAACACGCTGCACCGGGTCGAGCCGGTCACCGAAGGGGAGCGGCTGGCGGTGGTCGGTTGGGTCACCAGTTGGGTGCGCGACCCGCAGCGCAGGGAAATCCTCTTCGATCTGGAAATGACCGCATCGGATCTGTACGCGCGCGAGGGCAAATCATCCTCCCTCGACCGGCTCAACAAGGCGCGCACCAATCTGCTGCGCATGTGGGCCGACGACTGAGCTCTCAATGACCGTGAAAAAGGAGATGCACATGAAGCGTGCGGCGATAACCCTTGCTGTTCTGGCCGGAGTTGGCGCGTTCAGCCTTTCAGCCAGTGCTGATCAGCAGGTACAGCATTACGAGGCCAAGCCATCGGACACACTTGAGGAGGCGGTGAAGAACTTCTCCGAGTATAACCAGAAACTCGCTGAAATCCTCGCAAAAGACGAGATCACGGTTCAGGACATGGATCGTATTCACCAGTTGACTTACACGCTCGAAGTCGCGCTCGCGAAGATTAACGAAGACATGCAGCAGCTTCCGGCAACATTGGAGACGCTTCATCTGGCGTCGGAAGCGCTCAACAAGGCCAAGGTGCGCGGTGTGGGCGATGTCTACCTGGAGATCGGTCAGACCGTCGTGGACTAGCTCATATCCGCGTCGAGCCTTGCGGCTGCCGGCTCAGGCGGTTTCGATCGGATCGGAGTTGGCCTGTGCTGCACGCCGTTCCGGCGCGGCGTGCTCCATTATTCTATCGCGCAGCCAGACATGGCAGGGGTCCCGCTCCAAGCTGAGATGCCAGATCAATGACATGGGCAGGGATGGCAGGCTCGGCGCGCCGGACACGGGCGCCAGACGCGCGTAACGCCGCACGACAGTGCCCGCGCTTTCCGGCACCAGCGCTATCCCGCCGCGCTCCATGGCCGTGAGCAGCGCAACCAGCGGAGAGGCCACGGTCTCCAGATTGGCCGGTTGCCAACCTTCCGAATTGGCGAACAGATATCGCGCATGCGCCGCATCGGCGAAAACGGTCGGCCCTTCCTCCCTCGCGAGATCCTTGGCGCGCGGCTGCGACTCGGTCTCCGGCATCAGAAATACGGCGGGATCGTTGAACAGAGGCTGCACCGAGACATCGTTGTTGGTGTCCACATGCGCTCCGTCCACGACAGCAAGATCGATGCGCCGCGCGCGCAGGGCGTCAACGATACTGCCGGGCTGCGTTTCGCGGTCCAGCGTCAGGCCGGGCGCGGCTTCCGCGAGGTCCGCGCGGAGTGGCGGCAGAATGGTCAGTTCGAACACGTCGCTGCAGGCGAGCGTAAACCGGCGCTCCTGTTCGCGCGGGTCAAAGGCTTCCTCGCGGTTCAGGAGTCCTTCGAGCCCCGAAACGATGATATGCACCGTGGGTGCGAGCTGTGTGGCACGGCTGGTCGGGACAAGCCGCTGGCCCGCGCGCACAAACAGCGGATCATCGAATATCTCACGCAATCTGGCGAGCGCATGGCTCACAGCGGACGGGCTACGGCCCAGCCGCTCGGCCGCCTTGGTCACGCTGGCTTCGAGCAGCAGCGCATCGAGGATCACGATCAGGTTGGCGTCGAGTTCGCGCAGGTGCATCACGTATCAGCGCGGTGCGCAGCGAAGCTGGATTGACGTCATCAGGGGTCTCCACAGCGGTGATCGGGCGTTTGTCATTCGGCGGGGACCTCGGCCCGGCTCTGGCGCTTCTCCGGCTTGAGCCACCACAGGTCAACGAAACTGGGGGCATAGCGCGGGATGATGGACGGCTGCGCCAACTTGTCCCGGTAGGCCAACCAGATATCGTCCTTGCGCCAGAGCCCGATGGCGTAGTGCCGCCAGCGCAGCACCCGGTCGAAGGCGCGTGCGGCGGTCTCGAGGCTGGCCATGTCCCGCGCCGTCACCATGGCCTCGAGCGCGGCATCAAGCGCGGGATCTTTCGCCCCTGCCAGCGCATATGAGCCCTTTCGGTCCGCGAGCGCGCTTCCCCATAGAAGGCTCTCCGCGTTGCCAGGCACGGCGCGTGGCGACCATTTCAGCACCGCCATGTCAAAGTTGTGGTCCAGCGTGCGCCGCGTTCCGGTCGCGGGGTCGACAAGCGGATAGCGCAAGTTGATGCCGATGCGCTCCAGGTTTTTCGCGAAAGGTCCGAGAATACGGATCAGGCTCGGGTTGTAGTTGAGCAAGCCGATCTCCAGCCGCTCCCCGGTTTCCGCGGACACGCGTTGGCCGTCCTTCACGGGGAAACCTGCCGCGCGGAGCAGCCGGTCCGCCTTGGCCAGGGCCGCGCGGCGCGATGCGATGTCCTCGCGCAGGCCCGGATCGGCCATCCTTAAAGCGCCTTCGGGAAGCTGGCTGACAACCTGCGCGAGCAGCTTGCGCTGCGCGTCAGAGGCCGGCCCGCGCGCCGCGAAGGCCGTGTCGCCAAAGACGCTGTCGACCGGCTCGTTCAACCCGTACATCAGGTTCTTGTTGGTCCACTTGAAGTCATAGGCGAGGCTTATCGCCTGACGGATGCGCCGGTCATCGAAGGGCGGGCGGCGCAGGTTGAAGACCAGCGTGTTCAACTGGCCCGGCGTTTTCGTCTCGATGACGTCGCGCCTGATCGCGCCGCTGCGCAGCGCCGGTCCGTCGTAGCCCCGCGCCCATTGGGCCGCCGTGTTTTCGATGCGCAGGTCGAAATCACCAGCACGGAACGCTTCCAGTGCGACGCTGTCATCGCGGTAATAATCGATGCTGATCCGCTCGAAGTTGAAGCGGCCGCGATTGACCATGAGGTCTTGTCCCCAGTAATCGGCGACACGCACAAGGCTCACGCTCTGGCCGGGATCGGCCTTGTCGATGCGGTATGGGCCGGAGCCGAGCGGCGGCATCATACCGTGATCCGAAAGCTCGCGTGCCGCCCAGAAGTGCTCGGGCTGAATCGGCAGTGTACCGAGGATACGCACCATGTCGCGCCGCGCCTCGCCGCGCACGCGAAACGCTATGCCCATCGGCCCGGTCAGCTCCAGCTCGTAATGCCGCAGGGCCTGGCGGTAGAACGGTGCGCCCTGTTCACGCAGCGTGCGGAACGTGAAGGCGACATCAGCGGCCGTGACAGGTTCGCCATCATGCCAGCGCGCGCCAGGGCGCAGCGTGAACCGGACGGTCCGGGCATCTTCCGACAGGTCAATCGTCTTGGCGAGGTTACCGTAATACGCCGCCGGCTCGTCGGCGCTTCGCACCAGCAGGGTATCGAACACAAGTTGACGCACTTGCTCTGGTACCCGGCCGGGATAGAGGAGGGGATTAAGCGAGTCGAACGTGCCTGTCGCGCCCAGCCGCAGATGCCCACCCTTGGGCGCTTGCGGGTTCGCGTAGGCGAAGTGCTCTGCCCCAGGGCCGTATTTCAGGTCATGCACGGGCGAGTAGCCATGCATCGGAGCTGCGGGGGCCGGGCTCGATACCAGAGCCATCCCGAGGCACAGCGCTGCCAGCGCCCGACACAACAGGCTGGCACCGCACTTTTTAACGGAGCTGGTCAACGATTACTCTCCGATATTGGCCGTTACCAGACCCGTGACGGCCGGGCGACACTGTCTGGTCGAGTGATGATGCTGGAGCCTGTTCGACGAAATCCGAACCACTGAACAGGCTCCAAGTTATTGTTTGGTCGCACTTTGGTCGCTTCGCGCCCGCCTTTGGCTCCGGACGCAAAACCGGATTCCACTCTTGCTGAAAGTGCTCTAGTGCACCGGCGCGTTGCGCGCGGCCAGTCCGTTATCCAGCGGCTCCACGATCGGACCGGGCTGGAGAACAAGCTGGTTCTCCCGCAGGCACGCCGCGAAGCGCGACGCGCTCGTCAGCACCTCGTCCACCGGCTGAACGCCGAGCAGCGCATACGCGCAGGCCTTGATGGCGGGACAATCGTGTTGCGCGGCCGCGATCATGGACACAGCGAGGCATTCGTCGCGGGCGAACCGGTCACAATCGGCCGGACAGATCTGGATCGGGCGCTGTGAGTGGCCGCTCACCGCGCGAACCCAGCAGGACAGGTCGCGGATCGCCGTGCGCGCCGCCACCGGCCCCATCTCCTGAGCATACAGGTTCCAGGCATCTTCCCAGCAGGTCATCGACCCGTTCTTGTAGCCCGCCAGCCAGCAACGGAAGCCAAGCCCGGCAAGGCGCTCGGGACCGGAGAGTGGCTGGAGACGGGCGCGTGGGCCAGAGCCGGACTGCGTCGCGGCGTTTGTATCCCGTCTTGGCTTTTTGGTGAGCGTCACCGTTGCACCCTTCCTGCGTGTGAAGCTGCCTTCGGCAGCCAGCATCAACCCATTCCTGAGTTTCAGGGTACGGTATTCTCAGTGGCAAAAGCCGTCAAGTAAATTGAGAGCATTGATGGTCATGAGTTGCGCAAAACATCGGTGTTTAGACCTTTTATAAGATTAATTCCAAAGTCTTCGGTGTCAGAGGGGCACATTTTCTCTGGAACTATTCCAATTCAAATTTAGGCGCCGTAGCGACTCATGCCTGCGTACGCCTCGCGCTCGACCGCCGCGCTCAGATGTCGAACTTGATGCCCTGCGCAAGCGGCAGTTCGCGCGAATAGTTCACCGTGGCCGTTTGCCGGCGCATGTAGCCCTTCCAGGCGTCCGAGCCGCTTTCGCGTCCGCCGCCGGTGTCCTTTTCGCCGCCGAATGCGCCTCCGATCTCCGCGCCAGAGGGCCCGATATTCACGTTGGCGATGCCGCAATCCGACCCCGTCGCGGACAGGAACGCCTCGGTCTCGCGGACATCGGTGGAGAAGATGCAGGATGACAGGCCCTGCGGCACGCCGTTATGCAGCGCGATGGCCTCGTCGAAATCGCGGTATTTCATGGCGTAAAGGATCGGCGCGAACGTCTCCTCGCGGACAATTTCCGTTTGATCCGGCATCTCCACGATCGCCGGCTGGACATAGACCGCGCCGGGGAACTGGTCCTGGAGCACACGCCCGCCGCCGTGCACCACTCCACCGTCGGCGCGCGCCTGCTCAAGCGCGCGCTCCATCGCTTCCAGCGCCGAACCGTCGATCAACGGGCCGACCAGCACGCCGTCCTCAAGCGGATCGCCGATGGGCAGGCCCGCGTAAGCGGTCTTCAGGCTCGCCAGCAGTTCATCATGGATGCTCTCGTGAACGATCAGCCTGCGCAGCGAGGTGCAGCGCTGTCCCGCCGTTCCGACCGCGGCGAAGACAATCGCGCGCAGCGCCAGCTCGAGGTCCGCCGAGGGCGCGACGATCGCGCCGTTGTTACCGCCCAGCTCCAGGATGCAGCGCCCAAGCCGCTTCGCCATCGCCGCGCCCACGGCCCGGCCCATCGGCACGGAACCGGTGGCGGAGACGATCGCTACGTCCCGGCTTTCGGTCAACGCCTCGCCCAGCTCCTTGCCGCCGACCATGACCTGCGTCAGCCCGTCGGGCGCGTCCGCGCCGAACCGCGCCATCGCCCGCTCGCAGATCTTCTGGACCGCCAGCGCGGTCAGCGGCGCCTTCTCCGATGGCTTCCAGATCACCGGGTTGCCGCATACAAGCGCCAGCGCTGCATTCCATGACCACGGCGCGACGGGGAAGTTGAAGGCGGTGATCACGCCCGTCACGCCCATCGGGTGCCAGGTTTCGCGCATCGCATGGCCGGGACGCTCGGAGGCGATGGTGCGCCCGTAAAGCTGCCGGCTCTGGCCCAGGGCGAAGTCGCAGATGTCGATCATCTCCTGCACCTCGCCCAAGCCTTCCTGCCGGATCTTGCCGCATTCGAGCGTGACCAGCGCGCCGAGGTTCTCCTTTTCCGCGCGCAGTTCTTCGCCGATCAAGCGCACCAGCTCGCCACGGCGCGGCGGCGGGACCTCGCGCCATTTGAGAAACGCCTCGTGCGCCCGCGCGATCATGGCGTCGGCCTCCGCGGCGCCATGCTGATGAAGTCGGGCGATCTCGGAGCCGTCGATCGGCGTGGTCTGGATCAGCGAGCCGCCGGTCAATTCGGACTCGGTGAAGCCGCAGGCTTCAAGGATGGATCGATAGCGCATGTTGGGCCTCTCCGGATGGAATACTGCCATGGGGATCGGCCGCCAGCGGCGAAGTCCCCGGCCGACTGTCACTT
Organism: uncultured Hyphomicrobiaceae bacterium; assembly: GCA_964346065.1. Classification (GTDB taxonomy): domain Bacteria; phylum Pseudomonadota; class Alphaproteobacteria; order Rhizobiales; family Rhodomicrobiaceae; genus Dichotomicrobium. The sequence continues at coordinate 1,808 of CAYFTI010000025.1, read as the reverse complement.
TAGCGGGCCGGGATGGTCATGCGAAACGCTGATTCTTGCGCGGCTGTAATGATCAGCCGGTGGATCCGTAGGCCGGCCTTGGCGCGGAACGGGCAACGGCTTGAGGGTGTCACCCGTCGTATCGCGGGACATGATGGCGCGAGTGGTCACGGCGCATTAACAATCGTTGTTGCCTTTCTGGTGTGCGTCCGGCAGATGCGTCTTGGCGGAGGAAGGGCGCGTGATCATGTTTTCGCTCACATGGCAACGGTGGCTCTGGATCACACTCGCTCTGGCGTTATGCCATAGCGCAGCGCCGGCCCATGCGAGCCCGGAGACGGCGAACCCGCATAGACTTGGCCCTGTCTGGTTTGCCGAAGCGCCGAAAGATGAACGCCGCCTGAAGCTCTACTTCTTCTACTCACAGACCTGTCCGCATTGCGCTGATGCCAAGCCGGTGGTGCGCCGGATCGCCGAGGCGCGGCCGTGGCTGGTCCTCGAAGAACTGACGGTTGAGCGCGAGGCCAATGAACGCTTCTTCTTCATGCTGGCGCGCCAGTTCGGGCGCGCGCCGGAGGCCGTGCCGACCTTCTTCGTTTGCGGGGAAATGCTGGTCGGCTTCGATAACGCTGGCAGCATGGGCGTGCGCATCGAGCGCGTCGCCGACCAGTGCCACGCGCGGCTGACCGGCGCCCAGCCCGAGCCGCAAATGGCGGGAGAGACGCCGGATGACCTCACCGTCGAACTGCCGCTGTTCGGCAAGCTGGATGCGCAGCAGCTTTCGCTTCCGGCGCTGACACTGGTGCTGGGTGGGCTGGATGCGTTCAACCCCTGCGCGTTCTTCGTGCTGCTGTCGCTGCTCAGTCTGATGGTTCACGCCAGGAGCCGCCTGCGCATCGCGACCGTCGGCGGCGTGTTCGTGTTCTTCTCCGCGGCAATGTATTTCGTCTTCATGGCGGCGTGGCTGAACCTGTTTCTCGTGCTCGGGAGCCTGCAATGGATCACGGTCGCCGCCGGGCTGGTCGCGCTGGGCATCGGCGCGCTGTCGATCAAGGATTACGTTTATTTCGGCCAAGGCCCGAGCCTTTCAATCCCTGCATCCGCCAAGCCGGGGCTGTTCGAGCGCATGCGCCGGCTGATCGGGATGCGCAGCCTTGCCGGGCTGCTGGCCGGGACGGTGGTGCTCGCCATCGCGGCAAACAGCTATGAACTGCTGTGCACGAGCGGCTTCCCGCTAGTCTACACCAAGGTACTGACGATGAACGACCTGCCGAGCGCGGCGCGCTACGGCTATCTGGCGCTTTACAATATCGTATACGTCATCCCCCTACTGCTGGTAGTCGTCGTGTTCACGGCCACGCTGGGCTCGCGCCGGCTGAGCGAGACGGAAGGGCGCACGCTCAAGCTCGTCTCGGGGCTGATGATGGCCGGGATGGGCGCTGTGCTGATCCTCGCGCCGGAGCTGCTGCACAATGTGCTGACAGCGCTCGCGCTGTTGTCGGTCGCGGTCATCCTTGCGGCGATCATCCGTGCCGTAGACCGGCGCGGCGCGCAGGCGAGAGGACGGTAGCAGGTAAATTGCAACGAAGTATCTCGATCCGCGAGATGTGCCACTGAACGTTCAAGAGACGGTCGCCTTTTTGGAGCGTCCAATAGAGGAGAGAAACCTATGCGTCGATTTGCTTTCGCTATCCTGATGGCCCTTGCAGTGGCGTTGCCGCTCGGCCCCGCCGCCGCGCAAGAGGACCGCACGCTCGTCATCAACCTCACCACCGCTGATGTCTGGACCGGACAGATGGCTATGAGCTTTGCCCGCCGCGTTCAGGAAG
>CAYFTI010000024.1:17262-23703 GCA_964346065.1 uncultured Hyphomicrobiaceae bacterium | reverse complement strand
TCTTCGAGATCGCCGGGGTGCATCGGCGCTACCACTGCCCGCAGTCGCGCACGCTATTTCTCGGCGAGCCGCCCCAGAAATACCGGGATGCGGAGATCGCGGTGCTGTCGGGTATCGACGCGGCGCTGGAGGTTGCCAGGCCCGGCAACCGCTGCGAGGACATCGCCAACGCCTTCAATGAAACGCTCAACCGCTTCGGCTTCGTGAAGGAGAGCCGCTGCGGCTATCCGATCGGCCTGTCCTATCCCCCGGATTGGGGCGAGCGGACGATGTCGTTCCGGCGGGGCGACCACACCGTGCTGGAGCCGGGCATGACGTTTCACCTGATGCCGGCGCTGTGGCTCGACGACGGCGGGCTTGAGCTCACCGAACCAATCCTGATTACCGAAACCGGCGTGGAATGCCTGGCGCAGACGCCGCGCCGCCTGTTCGTGAAGGCCTGAGCATGCGCAACCCCATCACGCCAACGATCCCGCTCGACCGCGACGGCGCGCATCACGGCTTCCTGCGCCTGCCCTATAGCCGTGATGATTCCGCATGGGGGTCGGTGATGATCCCGATCAGCGTGATCCGCAATGGCGAGGGACCGACCGCCCTGTTCACCGGCGGCAACCACGGCGATGAGTATGAGGGGCCGGTCGCGCTGCAACATCTCGCCGCCACGCTCGACCCCGCCAGCATCACGGGCCGCGTCATCATCCTGCCCGCGTTGAACTACCCCGCCTTCCGCGCTGCAACGCGCACATCGCCGATCGACGCAGGCAACCTCAACCGCTGCTGCCCCGGCCAGCCCGACGGGACCGTCACGGAGAAGATCGCGCATTATGTCTGCACCGAACTGGTGCCGCTGGCAGATCTGGTTCTCGACATTCATTCCGGTGGAAGGACCCTGGATTTCATACCTTTCGCGGCGGCTCACGTGCTGGAGGACAAGGCCCAGGAAGACGCCTGCATGGCGGCAATGCGGGCCTTCAACGCGCCTTACAGCATGCGCATGCTGGAAATCGACAGCGCGGGCATGTTCGATACCGAGGTGGAGGCGCAAGGCAAGGTGTTCGTCACAACAGAGCTGGGCGGCGGCGGCACCGCAACCGCACGATCAATCGCGATCGCACGGAAGGGCGTCACCAACCTGTTGATCCACGCCGGCATCCTTGACGGTACGCTGCAAACAGCGCCGAGTATCGAGATGGACATGCCGGACAGCGATTGTTTCGTCCTCGCCGAGCATGACGGTCTGATCGAGCCGATGGCTGATCTCGGGGACTACGTGAGGGCCGGCGCAGACCTTGCGCGGATATGGCCGATCGACCGCACGGGTGTGCAGCCGGTGAGCTACGCGGCCAAGCGCGATGGCATCCTCGCGGCCCGGCACTTCCCAGGATTGGTGAAGACTGGCGACTGCATGGCGGTGGTCGCGGAGGTGGTGTCCTGACCACGTCGAGGGCCATTGCGTAATATCAATGACGCGCCGGTTGCCCTAGGATCATAAACGCTGGCTTTTCACCTTTTTCGTTGGCGCATGGCATTTCCATGAGTGCTGCACAGGCCGAAGCGCGAAAAGTTGTTTTCGCCGTCCATGATGTCACGAAAGTGTATGGCAGCGGCGCGAGCGAGGTCCATGCGCTCCGGGGCGTGTCCATGGAGCTTTATGCGGGGCAGATCAGCGTTCTTCTCGGGCCGTCCGGTTCCGGAAAATCGACGTTTCTGAATATCATGGGCGGGCTCGACACGCCGACTTCGGGCTACGTCGCGTTCGAGGGGCAGCGCCTCAACGACCTCGACGAGGCCGGGCTCACCTCTTACCGCCGTGAAAGCGTCGGCTTCGTTTTCCAGTTCTACAACCTGATCCCGAGCCTGACGGCGCTGGAGAACGTGGCGCTGGTCACGGAAATCGCTGAAGACCCGATGACGCCGGAGGAAGCACTGGATATCGTCAACCTGAAGGAGCGGATGGATCACTTCCCGTCCGAGCTGTCGGGCGGGGAGCAGCAGCGCGTCGCTATCGCCCGCGCCATCGCCAAGCGTCCGCGTGTTCTGCTGTGCGACGAACCGACAGGGGCGCTCGACTCCCAGACCGGCATCGTGGTCATTCAGGCGCTCGTCGATGTGAACGCGCAGCTCGGCACGACAACCGCGCTCATCACCCACAACGTCGCCATCCGCAAGATCGCCGATCGCGTCATCCATTTCCGAGACGGACAGGTTCAGGAAATCGAGCAGATCGAAGAAAAGATCGCGCCGTCCGAGCTCAGGTGGTGAGCCGATGCGCGGAACGTTCCTTTCGCTGGAGCCGCTGAACCGGAAGCTTCTGCGTGATCTCTGGCATTCGCGGGGTCAGGCGCTGGCGATCGCGATGGTGATTGCTTCCGGCGTCGCCACGCTGATCCTCGCCTTGGGCGCCTACGACTCGCTGGAAGAGACACGCCGCGCCTACTACGAGCGGTACCGTTTCGCCGACGTCTTTGCCACGGCCAACCGCGTCCCGAATTATGTCGAGGACGAGATCGTGAAAATAGCCGGCGTCGGCGATGTCGAGACACGTGCGGTATCTTCGGTGCTGCTGGATATCGCCGGGATGCAGGAGCCCGCGACGGGCAAGCTGCTTTCGATCCCCGAAACCGGACGCTCCTCGCTCAACCGCGTTCATATCCACGAAGGCCGGTTGCCCGCGCCGTTGTCCACCCGCGAGATCGCGGTCAACGAATCCTTCGCCGACGCGCATGGCTTCCGCCCGGGCGACCGGATCAGCGCGATCATTGACGGGCGCAAGCGCGAACTTGTCATTGTCGGCGTCGTTCTGTCGCCGGAGTTCATCTACACGCTGGGTCCGGGTGATCTTGTTCCCGATGATCGCCGCACCGGCGTTCTGTGGATGCGCTACGATGCGGCCGCAGCGGCCCTCGATATGGAAGGTGCTTTCAACGACGTCGCCGTCAAGCTGATGAGCGGGGCGGACACGCAGGCCGTCATGCAGCGGATCGACCGGATCCTGGAGCCCTACGGCGGGACGGATTCCTACGCCCGCGAGGATCAGCTTTCACACGCATTCATAGACGCCGAGTTGCAACAGCTCGGCGCAATGGCGCTTATCATTCCGCCCATCTTTCTCGCGGTGTCCGCCTTCCTGCTGAACATGACGCTGGCCCGGCTGATAACGCTGGAACGCGAGCAGATCGGCCTGCTCAAGGCGCTCGGCTATCCCTCGCGAGAAGTCGGCTTCTATTATATCAAGTTCGTCAGCCTCATAACCGCTCTGGGTGTGCTTATCGGGTTTGGTGCTGGAACGTGGCTGGGGCACGGGCTGACCCGGCTTTATTCAGACTTCTTCAACTTCCCGTTTCTCGTATTCCTGCTGCCGACCAAGTACTATCTGCTCGCGGGTGTGGTCAGCTTTGCCGCGGCCCTGCTCGGCACGCTCCAGGCCGTGCGCGGGGTTGTTCGGCTGCCGCCCGCGGTCGCGATGCAGCCGCCACTGCCGACCCGCTACGCCAAAACATGGATCAGCCGTAGCGGCCTGACCCGCCACGTGCGCCAGTCTACGCTCATGATCGGCCGGCACATCCTCCGCTTTCCCATTCGCAGCGGGCTGACCACGACGGGCATCGCGGCGTCGGTGGCTCTGCTGATCGTGTCATTCTTCGGTATGGATTCCGTCAGCTACGTTATCGACGTGACTTATTCGCAGACCAGCCGGCAGGACATCACGCTGAACTTCAACGATATCAAGAACGCCCGCGCCGGCTACGATGTCGCCAACCTGCCGGGCGTGATGCAGGCCGAGGTGCAGCGGACCGTTCCGGTAACGCTGCGTCATGGTCTCAAGGAAGAGCGCGTCGGGCTGAGAGGCTTACCGGAGGAAACGTCGCTGACGCAGCTGCTTGATCCGCAGTTTCGGCGTCTGAAAGTCCCGGACATCGGCATCGTGCTATCCGAAATGCTCGCGGATATTCTGGGTGTGCGGCGCGGCCAGATGATCCGCGTGGAATTCAAGACGGGACGGCGCCGCGAGGTCTTGCTCCCGGTCACTGCAATCAGCCAGGCCTATCTCGGCCTCACGGCGCATATGAACTTGAGCACACTGAACAGTCTCATGGGCGATGGCCGTGTGATCTCCGGCGCGAACATCAAGGTGGATGACGCGAAGCTGCCCGACCTCTACGCCGCCGTTAAGCAGACCCCGGCGGTATCCTCCATCGCGCTGCTCAACAAATCCCGCCAGTCGTTCCGCGAGACGCTTGCGCAGAACATCAACACCATGACGGCTGTGTTCATAGTGCTTTCGGCCACCATCGCGTTCGGGGTGGTCTATAACAGCGTACGCATCCAGCTTTCCGAGCGCGGACGCGAGCTGGCGAGCCTGCGGATCCTTGGCTTCACCGAGTGGGAGGTGATGCTGATCCTGTTTGGCGAGATCATCGTCCTGCTACTGATTGCCATACCCATTGGCTGGGGCGCGGGCTATATTCTTGCCGGCATGGTGGCGGCCGGGATGGAGACCGAGCTTTACCGCGCGCCGCTCATCGTGGACAGGGATACTTACGCGAAGGCCGCGCTGGTGGCGATTGTCTCCACCCTGGCCTCGGCGGTCATCATGCGTTGGCGGATCGCGCGGATGGACCTGATCGCGGTGCTGAAGACGAGGGCGTGAGATGGGGCGGCTTTGGCGCAAGCGGATGGCCTGGGCGGCGCTGGCCTTGGGCGTGGCGGCGTTGATTGCCTATGGTTTCTGGCCGGATGCCGTGCCGGTGGACGCTGCGAAAATCACGCGGGGCGATGTGGTCGTGACGGTCGAGGATGAAGGCGTCTCGCAGGTCTGCGAGGTCTATCGGGTCTCGTCGCCGATTGCCGGGACTGTCCAGCGTTCGCCCGTGGAAGTCGGCGACGAGGTCAAGAAGGGTGAAACCGTGGTTGCGTCGATCCTGCCGACAGTCAGCGGTTTTCTCGATGAGCGGACCGTACAGATGCGCAGGGCAGCCATGAAGGCGGCGGAGGCCTCGCTACAGTTGGCAAAGGCCAAACAGGAGCGCGCAGAGAGCATGGCCGATTACTGGACGAAGCAGCTTGCCCGGCTGGAGAAGCTCAAGGTCGGTGAAACGGTGACCGAGCGCACGCTCGACGAGACGCAAATGGAGGCGCAAGCACATCTCGCCGCGGTACGCAGCGCGCAGGCCGAGGTTGAATTGCGCCGGGAAGAACTGGAACAGGCCAAGGCGGCACTGCAAGCCCCGCCCGCCGTATATTCCGGGCCAGACGGACGCTGTTGCCTCAAGGTGCCGGCTCCGGAAAGCGGCGTGGTGCTGGACATTCAGAATGAGAGCGAAACGGTGGTACAGCCCGGCGCTCCGCTTCTCGAAATCGGCGACCCGGGCAATCTCGAGATTGTTGCGGAACTGCTATCGCGCGATGCGGTAAACGTGAAGGTCGGCGCCAAGGCCATCATCAACGCTTGGGGCGGTCCATCGCTGACCGCGCGCGTGCGGCGGATCGACCGTTCCGGCTTCAAGGAGGTTTCCGCGCTTGGTATCGAGGAGCAGCGGGTCAAGGTCTGGCTCGACATCACGGACCCGCCGGAGAAGTGGGCGCAGCTCGGCCATGATTACCGGGTGATCGTGCGCATCGTGGTCAATGAGCAGACCGATGTTCTGCGCGTTCCTGTCAGCGCCCTGTTCCGGCGCGGCGAGGATTGGGCGGTATTCGTGCGCGAGGAAGGCCGTGCCCGGCTGGAAAGGATCGAGCTTGGCGCGCGCAACTTCGAGTGGGCCGAGGTCAAACAGGGGCTTTCGGCAGGCGAGGAGGTTATTCTCTACCCCAGCGACCAGCTTAGCGATGGTGTGCGCGTCGTTCAGCGGCAGGCGGAATGACCGGCCCGGCGAGAAGCGCTGGCAGGCTGTCTCGCGGATCACGACGACATTCGCATGAGCCGCCGCGTTGGAGAACAACATGAGCTGGAACCCTGCCCTTGAACCCGTCTGCCCGTCTGCTGACGACCTCGACCGGATCGAGACCATCATCGTCCCGCGCGCCCGTGATCTCGGCGGCTTCGAGGTGCGCCGCGCTCTGCCATCGCCAAAGCGGCAGATGGTGGGGCCGTTCATCTTCTTCGACCAGATGGGGCCTGCGGACTTCCTGACCGGGAACGGTATCGACGTGCGCCCGCATCCGCATATCGGGCTGGCGACCGTGACCTATCTCTATCGCGGCCGGTTCCAGCACCGGGACTCGCTCGGCACCGACCAGATGATCTACCCGGGCGAGGTCAACTGGATGATCGCCGGGCACGGCGTGACGCATTCCGAGCGCACCAGCGCTGAGACGCGCGCCCAGCCGCACAAGCTGTTCGGCATCCAGACATGGGTAGCGCTGCCTGACGATCATGAAGACACCGGCGCGGCCTTCGAGCATCATGGGCAAGCGGCGCTGCCCTATTTCGATGCCGAA
>CAYFTI010000024.1:0-17162 GCA_964346065.1 uncultured Hyphomicrobiaceae bacterium | reverse complement strand
AGGGCCGGGGCAAAGGGCGCGCGGCTGATGCTGCTGGGTGGCGAGACCTTGAATGGACCCCGTTACATCTGGTGGAATTTCGTGGCGTCGTCGCGCGAGAAGATCGAGCACGCCAAACACGCCTGGGCGGCGGGCGACGGGGCGCATGGCCGCTTTCGGCTCCCGCCGGGCGACACCGACGAATTCATCCCGCTACCCGATTGAGGTCCGTATGACGATTATGCAGCCGACCGCGATGGTTCAGCGCGCGCGCCAGCATTGGCGCTATACCGGCGCAGAACGCCCGCCATTCGCCGATGAGCCTGAGCCGGGCCAGGAATCGGTCTGGGATTTTCCGCGTCCGCCGCGTATCGAGCCGGTGGAGAAACCGCTATGCGTGATGCTTGGCGACCAGTACCTCGCCAGCACAAAACGCGGAATGCGCGTGCTGGAAACGGCCGGTGCGCCGACGTTCTATTTCCCGCCCGAGGACGTCAACACCGAACTTCTGCGCCGCACGGGCGACAGCTTCCATTGCGAATGGAAGGGCGTCTCCGAGGAAATTACCGCGGGCGGTGTCGAGCCGGCGGGCTGGGTGCTGGCGCAGGCTTATCCCGAGTTCCGCGATTTGCTCGGCTGGTATGCCTTTTATCCGCAGGACCTGGCCTGTTTCGTCGGCGATGAACGTGTTGGCAGCCAGCCGGGTGGCTATTATGGCGGATGGGTGACGTCGGACCTGGCCGGCCCGATCAAGGGTGCGCCGGGTAGTGAGAGCTGGTGAGCGCCCGGTGCGCCGTCACAAAGGATACACGCCTTGCGGCCATGGTCCCGGCGGATCCGCAGCCCGGAGGAGAGGTGATTGTCGGGACCCTGGGAGGCCGTGCTCGAATTCGTGCGCGATCATGAGGCGTATCTCCTGCCGATCGCCTTTCTGATCTGCATGGCCGAATCGGTCATTGTCGTGTCGCTGTTCGTGCCGAGCACCATCATCCTGCTGGCATCCTCAGCGCTCCTTGGTGCCAGCGGTGTGGGCGTCGCGAGCCTGTGGATTGCGTCCGGCCTCGGCGCGGCGCTGGGTGACTGGGTGTCCTACGGGCTGGGGCGCTTTAGCTACCGCGAATTGAAAGACGGCTGGCCGTTCTATCAGAACCGGCGCACGGTCGCGCGCGGACGCGTCTTCTTCGCGAGGTGGGGCTGGGCAAGCATGTTCCTGGCGCGGTTCATGGGGCCACTGCGCTCGTTCACGCCGCTGGTGGCGGGGATTTGCCGGATGCCGCTGGTGCCGTTTGCCCTCGCGAGCCTGGCGTCGGCGTTTGTGTGGGCGGCGGCGGTGCTCGCGCCGACGGGTATCGGCGCAGGCTTCCTGCTCGGGCGGTGAGGTGGGCGGGGCCCGATGACCCCGCCCGAGTCCCTTACTGGATGAGCTTGACCTCGACGATTTCGCCGTCCTGGATTTCCCAGTGGCCGATCGTCCCCGGCACATCGCCGTCATCATCGAAGTCGACCGAGCCGGCTGCACCCTCGTAGTTGATGTCCTGGCCGTCCGCGAGGAGCTCCACGGCCTTGTCCCATTCACCGGGCCGCACAGTCTCGCCTGGCGGGTTCGCAACCTCGCGCAGGTTGTCGCGGATCGCCGTGCGATCGGTGGAGCCCGCCTTCTGCGCTGCCAAGGCGATCACGAATGCCCCATCATAGGCCGTGTCGTAATAAGGCTTTTGCGGCAGTTCACCGTACTCGGCCGTGTAGGCTTCGCGGAACATGGTCCGGGCCTCGCTCTCTGGCGCCTGCGGCACTGTGCCGAACGAGCCGTTCAGGAACTGCCCGCCAAGGCGATCGATGATTTCCGGCGCCTTCATGCCGTCGGTGAAAATGAACTTCGTGAGATAACCGCCTTCGAGCGATTGACGCAGGATCACGCTGCCGCTTTCGGGATAGCCAATGAGCACAAGCGCCTCGGCGCCGCCGCCCGCAGCTTGCTGCAGTTCGCCGCGATAAGAGGCCTGGCCCTGTTCGAACGCGATCGAGGTCGACACGTCTCCTTCAAAGGCTTCGCTGAATGCGTCGGCCAGCCCCTGGCCGTAATCGTTGTTCACATACATAACGCTGACGCTGGACAGCCCCTTTTCTTCGACAAGGTTGGCCAACGCCACACCCTGAAAGGCATCGGAAGGGACCGAACGGAACAGAAAGTCATTGTCTTCAAGTGTTGTAATCGTCGGCGAGGTCGAGGCATTGGATATCTGCACGACGCCCTCGCGGCTGGTCACGCTCTTTGCGACCGGAATGGTGACACCGGAGGACAGCGCGCCAACGATGGCATCGACGCCATCCACGTTGATGAGCTTCTGCGCTGCATCAACGCCGGCTTGCGGTCGTGTCTGGGTGTCGGCAACCACGATTTCGACGTCTTCGCCGTTCACGCCCCCTGCCGCATTGATTTGCTTGATGGCGAACTGCACGCCTGTCACGTCCGCTTCGCCATAGGCTTGCAGGTCGCCGGTGATCGGCATCAATGCGCCGATTTTCAGCGGTTCGGCCTGGGCGGGCGCCGCCATCGACAGGCCGACAAAGGCCGCGGCAAGCGTCTTGAATAAATGACTGCTCATGCTTTCACCTCCCTTGGATGGCCCCATTGGGGTTTCGGCTGCGGGTGGACGTTATCACGCCCGCCCCTCTTGAACCAGAAGCGTCGCCTTGCCCCAATTCGGCACCTTGCCATGTCGTATCCGCGCACCATCCAGCGCATCCGTTGCAATCGCGCCGTCATTGCATCAAGGATCATAGACGCCGGTTTGCGGGCATGGACAGCGGGTTCAATTTCCTGTTCAACCAATCGCCGTGGCGCGGGTGCGCCGGGCAGGCAGGGGTAATTCGCGTGATTCTTGTCGAGAACGTCTCAAAATCATTCGGCGGCCTGAAAGCGGTTTCGGACTGCTCCCTGGAGGTGCCTGAAGGCACGATCACCGGCCTGATCGGGCCCAACGGCGCTGGTAAATCGACGCTGTTCGGGATAATCGCCGGTTTCATAAAGCCGGACTCGGGGCGCATTCTGCTCGATGGACGCGACATCGCCGGCACCCCGCCGCACCGCCTGTTCCATCTCGGGCTGATCCGCACCTTCCAGATACCCCACGAGTTCAGCCGCATGACGGTGCGCGAGAATCTGATGATGGTGCCCGCAGGGCAAAAGGGTGAGAGCCTGGCTGTATCATGGCTGCGCTGGCGGGCCGTGCGCGAGCAGGAACAGCAGATCGCCGACAAGGTGCAGGACGTGCTCGAATTCCTGCAACTCGCGCCGCTCGCCGACGAGCTGGCCGGGCGGCTTTCCGGCGGTCAGAAAAAGCTCCTGGACATCGGCCGCGCGATGATGACGGATGCGAAGGTCGTGCTGCTCGACGAGCCGGGGGCGGGCGTGAATCGGACATTGCTGGGTCAGATCGTCGAGACGATCCGCCGGCTGAACCGGGAGCGCGGCTATACCTTCTGCCTGATCGAGCACGACATGGACATGGTCGCCGAGCTCTGCGACCCCGTGATCGTCATGGCGCAGGGGACGGTGCTTGCGCGGGGCACGATGGCGGAGATTCGCGCGAACGAGGCCGTACGCGAGGCCTATCTTGGCCACGCCGAGCCGGTTTGAGGGATGCGATGGGTGGCGGCGTGAGCCTGCTGGTGGCAAGCGACATTTACGGCGGCTATGGCGGCGTCGACATCCTCAATGGCGTTAGCGTGCGTATCGAGCCGGGCGAGATCGTCACCATCGTCGGTCCGAACGGGGCGGGCAAGTCGACCTTGGTCAAGGCGCTGGCGGGGCTGGTTACCATCCGGTCGGGAAACGTGAGCTTCGCGGGCCGCGACATCACGGGCATGGCGCCGGAAAACGCCGCGCGCACCGGGATTTCCTACGTGCCTCAGGAGCACAACGTTTTCGCCTCCATGACCGTCATGGAAAACCTCGAAATGGGCGCTTTCCTGCGCACCGATGACTACGGCGATCAGCTCGAAAAGGTCTTCAAGCTGTTCCCGCGCCTGCGCGAGCGGCGCGCGCAGCCGGTCTGGCAAATGTCCGGCGGCGAGCGGCAGATGGTGGCCATGGGCCGCGCCCTCATGCTGGAGCCGAAGCTGCTGATCCTCGACGAGCCGACGGCGGGCCTCTCGCCGCTCTACATGGACCAGGTCTTCGAGCAGGTGAAGGAGATCAACGCGCTGGGCATCGGCATCCTCATGGTGGAGCAGAACGCGAAACAGGCGCTGGCAGTCTCCGATCGGGGCTATGTCCTGGCAATGGGACATAACCGTTTCGAGGATCGCGCGGACCGGATGCTCGAAAATAGGGAAATCGCCGAGATGTTTCTCGGGGGATAAAGCGCGATCAGGAAAGTGGCGTCCGGTTTCCGGATAAATCGTGCGTGAGAAGAAGAGGGCGTATGGCCGGCGACGTTATTCAGCTTCTGGTCTACGGGATCGTAACGGGCAGCATCCTTGCGCTCGGGGCTATCGGCGTGTCCCTCGTCTTCGCGATCCTGCGGTTTGCGCATTTCGCGCACGGCGACCTGATGACCATCGGCGCGTATTCGGCGCTCATCATCGTGGCCGGCCTTGGAATGCCGATCATCATCGCCGCACCCTTCGCGATCCTGATCGTCGCGGCCGTGGCAATCGCCATCGAGCTTTCCATTTACCGGCCGCTGCGCGAAAGCTCGCCGATCGTGTTGCTGATCTCCTCGTTCGGCATGGCGCTGATCCTGCGCAGCGCGGTGCAGCTCATTTTCGGGACCGGGAACCAGGTTTACGAGTCTGGCATCCAGCTTCCCTTGCGCGTCGCGGGCATCGCGATCAAGCCGGATCACCTGTGGATCATCGCGGGAACCATCGTGCTGATCGCGGCTCTTCACGTCTTTCTCCAGTACACGAAGTTCGGCAAGGCGATGCGCGCCATGGCGGATAATGTCGATCTGGCGCGTATCACCGGCATCCCGACCGGGCGGGTGATCCTCATAGCCTGGATAATAGCCGGCGGCCTGGCGGCGATGGCCGGGATCTTCCTGGCGATGGACACGCGCTTGCATCCGGTGATGGGTTGGCAGCTCCTGCTGCCGGTGTTCGCTGCGGCGATCGTGGGCGGGATCGGCCGGCCTTACGGGGCGATGGCGGGCGGACTGCTGATCGGCATCGCAATGGAGATGTCCACGATGGTGATGAATCCCGCCTACAAGCAGGCCGTGGCCTTCGCGCTGATGGTGGCGACGCTGATCGTCCGGCCCACGGGAATCTTCCGCGGGAGTTCGCTGTGAGCTACGCGACCGAAACGACGGAGAACGGTTGATGGAGCTTTCCGGCCTGCTGAGCTATCTGGTGTTCTTCGCCTCGTTCGCCTGCATTTACGCGATCATGGCGCTCGGGCTGAACATCCAGTGGGGCATGACCGGCCAGATCAACATCGGCGTTGCCGGGTTCTATGCCGTGGGCGCCTATACCTCCGCCATCCTGACAGTGCCGCCGACGCCGGACCATTTCGGCGGGTTCGATATGCCGGTCATCGTCGGGTTGATCGGGGCTGTAATCCTGAGCGGTTTGGTCGCTGTGCTGATCGGCACCATTACGGTGAACCTGCGATCGGACTATCTCGCGATCGCGACGATCGGACTGGCCGAAATTATCCGCTTCCTCATCAAGAACGAGGAGCAGGTCACGCATGGTGTGCGCGGTATCGCCGAGATTCCGCGCCCGCTGATCGAGAGCGGCCCTCTGGCGGGACCCGCATTCCTCGTCGTGGCCCTGATTTGCGTCGTCGCCGCCTATTTCCTCGTTGAGCGCGCGCGGATATCGCCCTGGGGCCGCGTGCTGCGCGCCATCCGCGACAACGAGGACGCGGCCAAGGCGGCAGGCAAGAACGTGGTCAGCTTCCGGTTGCAGGCCTTCGTGGTCGGCTCCGCGCTCATGGGCTTTGCCGGCGGGCTTTATGCGCACTTCTTCGGCTTTGTTTCGCCGGAGGCGTTTCAGCCGGTGTTCGGCACCTTCCTCGTCTGGGCGATGCTGATCGTCGGCGGCAGTGGCAATAACAAGGGCGCGCTGCTCGGCACCGTGCTGGTGTGGCTGGTGTGGTCGGGGACCGAGATCTTCACGAGGCTGTTGCCGCCCGATATGGCGACGCAGGCGGGCGCCGCACGCGTGCTGATGATTGGGGTGCTGCTGCAGATCGTGCTCTTGACGCGGCGGCAGGGCGTGCTGCCGGAAGAGCAGCCCAAGCCCATCCGTCGGGAGGACTGAGGCTCTCGCCCGCTGCGTTCAGCCGCGCGCGGGCAGCCGGACCGCAAACCAGACCGCGAGAAGCCCGCCGAGTCCCAGCGTTGCGAACGCAGAGCCCCAGACCAGTGTCTCGCTGGCTTCGACGGCGCGCAGCGTATCAATGACCCAGCCAAGAACCATCGGCGCGACCGCGCCGGTCACAAACCCCGCAGCCGAGCGCGCCGCGAGAACACCGCCAAGCGACGCCGGCTCCACCCGTTCCGCCAGCGTTGTCGACATGACGGGGGAATCGCCGAGGGCGAAGAAAGCGTAGACGATGACGAGCACGGCAACGAGATACGGCGAGGCGGCGACGAGCCAGCCGATCCCGAAAGAGAAAACCGTGGCGATAGCGGCGGCCCAGACTATCACCGTACGCCGCCCGATCCGGTCCGAAAGCCTGCCCATGCTGTAGGCCGCCAGGGCGCCGACCAGATGCAGAACCGTAACGAAATAGGCGCTCGATTGCGATGCATCCACCGTCGGCTGTCCGCTGAGCACGAAGCTCGCCGCAATGAGAGCGGGAGCCCAGGTCCACATGCCGAGGAGTTCCCAGTTGTGGAATGTGTAGCCGAGCAGGAGACGCCGCGCGCTGACATTGTGCCGGAGTTGGCGCCGGAGCCCGCTTTCAGCCACCCGCTCATGAACGACATTGGGCAGGGTGCGGATCGCAACCAGCAGAAGCGCGAGCCCCGCCGCGGGCAGTGCGCCCGTCGCGATAAAGGCCGTGCGCCAGCCGGACAGGCCGAGCGAAAGGCCGGTCACCCCTATGGACGCGGCGTAGCCCACCGAAGTCGAGGCGATGAGCGCGCCGATTGCCGCGCCAAGCCGATGCGGGGGTGCGTTTTCGCGGAAAAGCATGATGAGCGGCGTGTAAATACCGCCCTGACAAAGCCCGATCAGGCTGTAGAGGATCAGGCTGGACGTGAACTCGCGGGCGAACAGCGCGAATGCGCCGCACGAGGCCGCCGTCGCCCAGGCCGACAGCGTGACCGCCCGTTTCGCCCCGATCCGGCCCGCGAGCCACGAGAACGCAAGCAACGAAAACGCGTAGGCGAAGTAGAAACCCGATACGATCGTGCTGACCTTCGCGGCGCCGATCTCCCACGCCTCCATGAGCACGGGTATGCAGCCAGCCACGGTCATGAATGGCAGGAACAGGAAGATCCGTGCGATGAAGACGGAAGCGAGAATGCCCTGACTCATGTTTGTTGTTATCCTTGGACGGACCGTGGGGCCACTCGATGTTAGGCCCTTTGAGGCTGCCGACAACAGGGTATCTGCTTTGGAAGACAGCGATTTGCCGGTTCTCGGGCCCGGCTGTCTGATAAGGCGGCGGCGGGACATGCGGCCCGCAGAACGGCCGAAGCCGATCCCGAAGCGATCGCTGAAGCGCTCAGAATTGCACAAGACTCTGCGCGTGCAGCACCTAAAATGAATGCTGCCCGCGCCGTGCTGTTCTACACTGTGGAAATCGCGAGTTATGTTGCAACCAGGAGGAGGACCGCCCGTGTTCAAAACGATTGTCGTACCAATTGCCCTGTCGGATGTGGAAAAGGCCCAACCCATGCTGGAAGCGGCCAAGCATCTGGGGGGCGAAAAGGCCCATGTGGTTCTGATGAGCGTTGTCGAGGATATTCCCACCTACGTCGCGACAGAACTGCCCGGTGGCTTCATCGACAAGGCCAAGAAGAACGCGCATGACGCCCTGTCCAACGTCGCGCGCGAATCGGCCCTCGAAGCCGAGATCGTCGTGCGCAGCGGTCAGCCTTCCGCCGGCATCCTCGGCACCGCGAAAGAAAAGAAGGCCGATGCAATCATCATTGCATCGCACCAGCCGGGGCTGAGCGATTATCTTCTCGGCTCGACGGCGCATCGGGTCGTTCGCCACGCGACGTGCTCGGTGCTGGTGCTGCGCTAGAGCGTATTCCGAAAAGCAGGCACGATTTTCGGATAAGAATGCGGATTAAATCAGATAGTTAGAGCCCTTTTCGGTTCGCTTAGAACAAATAGGCGCTCTAATGTCACGATTTCAGGCCGCCAACGGGAAGGGTTTTGGGATGGATCCTCTGCAAAACATCGTGATCCTGCTTATCGCCGGAACCGTCATCTGGATTTTCATGAAGCTGAAAGAGCGGATCGAGTTTCTGGAGCACGAGGTGCGCTGGCTGCGCAGCGAGCTCGACGGGATGAAGGGAGGCTATCGCGGCGACGATTACGATTAGGGGTCAGCCGCCAATGGCTTCGGCCACAGCGGCGGCGGCCTCTTCCACGTGGGCGCGGCCCACGTCCAGATGCGTGACGGCGCGTAGCGTGTGTGTGTCGATCACGTCGAGCCGGATGTCTTTCTCGGCGAGCGTGGCGATCAGGTCATGCGCGGTTATCCCCTCGATCTCGAACAGGATGATGTTGGTCTCGATCGGGTCGGCCACCTGGATGCCGGGAACGCGCGCGATCCGCTCTGCGAACAGCCGGGCATTCGCATGGTCATCGGCCATGCGATCAACATGGTGATCGAGCGCATAAAGCCCCGCCGCCGCCAGAACTCCGGCCTGGCGCATCGCGCCGCCGAGACGCTGCTTCCACACCCACGCCGCGTTGATGAAATCCGCCGAGCCGGCAAGCACCGCGCCGACCGGACAGCCCAGCCCCTTGCTGAGATCGAGCCAGACAGAATCGAATGGCGCACAGTAAGCCGCCGCCGAGATGCCGCTGGCCACGACTGCGTTCAGCAGCCGCGCGCCGTCCATATGCATGAGCAGACCGTGATGGCTGGCCACGGCGGCGACCTCTTCGATCGTCTCCAGCGGCCACACTGCCCCGGATCCGAAATTCACCGTCTGCTCGATGGTCACGACGCGCGGGCGCGGCGTCTCGCGGCGCGGCTGGCGGATGCGGGCTTCAAGCTGCTCGGCCGTGAAGATGCCGCGCGGCGCGGAAAGCGGGCGCACGAACGCCCCGGCCAGCGCGGCGGCCCCGGCGCCCTCCAGATTGATGACGTGATACCGCTCCTCGGCGAGGATTTCATCGCCCGGCCGGCACTGAACGAGGAACGCGATCTGGTTCGCCATCGTCCCGGAGGGCAGGAACAGCGCTGCGTCCTTGCCGAGCATTTCAGCCATGCGATCGCACAGCGCGTTGACGCAAGGGTCCTCCCCGCGCTGTTCGTCACCGACCACGGCATTCGCCATCGCCTCGCGCATCCCGGCGGTCGGCCGTGTCTGGGTATCGCTGGATAGCTCGATCCGGGGCGCCGTGGTCATGCGATATCCTCAAGCAATGCGCGGCAAGCTTTCAAAACGGCTATTTCTCAACGGACGGTAGACAGCGTCGCGCGCGTTGTCGATGCGACAGTGTCCGTCACGGCCGGGAGTATCCGATGTCTCTACATCTGAACGGTAGGTTCGACTTTCGTGGCCATGAAATTCGCTACGGCGTCGCCGGTCCGGAGGACGCGCCCGCGCTCGTGCTGCTGCACGGCACGCCGTTTTCCGCGCATGAATGGCTCCGGATCGCGCCGTAGCGCGGCTCGACCTCGTCGGGGTATTTCATATCCATCTGCGCGATCTGGCGGTACAGCGCGATCTGCCCGGTCTCGATAGGGATCCATTGATCGTCCGCGCCCCACAGCACCTGCGCCGGGCATGGATGTTGACATGCTGATCGAAGAGGCGACGCCGCGCCTTATCCTCGACAAGGCGGACCCCGCGCCTTAGCCCGGAGCCATCGCGCGCGCGTCCAGCGTGGCACGCGTCCATTCGGCGGGGCGCTCCTGCGGGAGGTTGTGCCCAACGCGCGCGAAGACGCGATGCTCGTGAGGCCCGGTGAACTTGTGCGCGTGATGCGCCGTCCCGCTGTTGACGCCGTCGGTATCGCCGTCGATCGTGATCGCCGGCACCATGATCGGCGGCTGCGCCACGAGCCGCGTCTCGATATGCGCGTAGGCGGGATCGCCCGGGACCAGCCCGAAGCGCACACGGTAGGAGTGGATCACGATATCCACGAAGTCCGGGTTATCAAACGCTTGCGCCGAGCGCTCAAACGTTGCGTCATCGAAGCCCCAGTTGGGCGACCACAGACGCCACAAACGCTCTGTCAGTGCCCGGCGGTTGCGCTCAAGCCCGCGCCGGCCGCGCTCGGAATGGAAGTAATACTGATACCAGAGCATCTGCTCTTCTTCCGGCGGTAGCGGCTCCCACGAACGCGGCACATCGTGAATGTTGTAGGAATTGCCGGACACGAGCGCGATGACCCGCTCCGGCCATAACGCGGAAACGATGCACGCCGCGCGCCCGCCCCAGTCGTAACCGGCGAGGACCGCGCGCTCGATCTCCAGTGCATCCATCAATGCCAGCATGTCCGCCGCGAGGGCCGCCTGCTCGCCCGAGCGCAGCGTGTCTGGCGACAGGAATCGGGTCGGCCCGTAGCCGCGCAACCACGGCACGATCACCCGCGCCCCGGCCTCGGCCAGACGCGGCGCGACCGCTTCATAAGCGTGGACATCATACGGGAAGCCGTGGCCCAGGACGCAGGGCCACCCGTGCGCAGGACCATACGCGTAGTAGGCCACGCGCAACACGCCTGCTTCGACCGTCTTCGCCTCCATCTCCCGTCCCCTCGCATTGGTCCGGTCCCGACGCAGGCCAACCTATCAAACCGACCGCTGCGGAGCTATTCGATCAGCACGGGGGTCTCGCCGATATACTGATCGCTGGCCACCTGCTCGACGACGAAGTCCGCGACATTCGCGCGGGCGATCTTGCCGAGCCGCCATTCCTCCGGGTCGGTCAGCACTTGATAGCTGCCGGTGTGCGGGCCGTCCGTGAGGATGCCGGGCCGGGCGATGGTCCAGTCCAGCCCGCTGCGCCGGATGATCCATTCCTGAACGTCTTTATCATCGTAGGCGCGCTTGAGCAGGCCCTGCCGCCCGAAGGCCTGGTAGAAGAAGCCCCCGCGCCCTGCGCTGTCACCCGCGCCGAACCCTGTCACGCAGATCAGCCGCTTGGCGCCCACGGCATTCATCGCATCCACGAGGACGCGCGTTGCCTTGGAGAACAGCGTTATGGGGCTGATGACATTTTGGGGCGAAAGCGAAACCCCGAGCGTCTGGATGACCGCGTCGTCGGGGCCGATGGCCGCGCGTACCACGGCCGGATCGAGTGCATCGCCGTCCATTTTCTCAAGGTTCGGATGGTCATCCGGGATCGACGAGGCGCTACGGGCGAAGGCGCGTACCTCGTAGCCCGCCTCCAGCGCGCGGCGCACGGTGGCGAGCCCGATTCCCTTGCTTGCCCCGAATATGACGACCTTCATCTCCAAATCCTTTCGCTCAGGCGAGCGCCATGACGACGACAACGATGAGCGCGACCATTTGCACCAGATTGATGATGACGCTCGCCCGGTGGAGCTGTTCGAAACGCTGCGCCGCCGCCGCGCCCAGGTCCCGCGCCGTATTTATCCGCGGCATCAGCCAGAAACGCGAAATGACAAACAGTGCGGCCACCGCTGCCAAGATCATGCCCTCGAATGTGCCGAGCGCCAAGGCCGCCCCCACCGCGCTCGCGATCGCCAGCACGTCATAATAACGCGGGAACAGGCGGCGGATGAACGCGCCCGCATCGGCCTCCGGGAAATGCGCGAATACCATTGGCGCCACGACGCCGGCGAAGAACAGCATGGCGCCGAGAACTGCGGCGGCCAGCATGGCTGCGATGTCGATGAGCTGGAAGCTTTCCATGATCCTGATTGTTTGCTGGATTTCCGGCGTATGAGAGAAAGACGCGACCAGGGGCTGACAATCCGCAGTGCGGTTCAAGCGTACTCTATCTACGCATCAGATGACATATGGATTGCGGATATGAGTGAACACACGGAACCAACGCGTGCAGCGGGCCTCGAGCGTCTTGCCGACTTTGTATCGTGCGCCGGGCGCGACTACGCGAAGCTGCGGAACTTCGACTTCGGCCCCGGCCGGCACGAGAGCGTCTCAGGTCTGTCGCCGTGGCTGCGGCACCGCCTGGTGCTGGAAGAGGAGGTGGTCGCGCGCACGCTGGAACAACACAGCCTGTCGTCCGCGGAGAAATTCATTCAGGAAGTGTTCTGGCGCACCTATTCCAAGGGCTTCCTGGAGCAGCGCCCGAGCATCTGGCGCGCCTATCGCCGGGACGTCGCCGCTCTGGCGGAACGGCTGGAGGCCGAGCCGGGCTTGCGCACGGGCTACACTGAGGCGGTCGAGGGCCGCACCGGCATCGACTGCTTCGACGCCTGGGCGCGCGAACTGATCGAGACCGGCTATCTGCATAACCATGCCCGCATGTGGTTCGCGAGCATCTGGATTTTCACGCTGCGCTTGCCGTGGCAGCTTGGCGCGGATTTCTTCCTGCGCCATCTTCTGGACGGCGACCCGGCGTCGAACACGCTCGGGTGGCGCTGGGTCGGCGGGCTGCATACCAGGGGGAAGACTTATCTGGCGCGGCCCGACAACATCGCGAAATTCACCGAGGGGCGCTTCAACCCGGCCGGTCAGTTGGCGGGATCCGCGCCGCCGCTGAACGAGGAGGAAGATCATCCGCTTGTTCCGCTTCCAGCCCCGGATGAGGCCGGACAACCGCGACGCGCCGGATTTTTGGTGACCGAAGAGGATTGCGCGCACGAGACGCTCGATTTGCCGGTCATGCCCGTCGCGGCAATCGGCCTGACGGCAACGCCCGCGCGCTCACCGCTGCCGGTTTCCGAGCAAGCGTGCCGTTTCGCCAATGGCGCGGTCGCCGATGCTCTGGGGCGGGCCAGCGCTTACTACGGTGTGGAGACCGCTCAGCCTGGCGCAGCGGATTGGGGTGACGCCTTGCGTGAGTGGGCGCGGACGCAGGAGCTCGACGCGATCGTCACGCCCCATGCACCGGTTGGTCCGGCCGCGGACCGCCTCGAAGCCGCACGGGAGGTCCTCGCCGATGCTGGTCTTCCGCTCGTACGGGCTCGGCGAGCCTGGGACGCAGCGGCGTGGCCGCATGCCACAAAAGGGTTTTTCAAGCTCAAGAAGCAGATTCCCGCCCTCATCGAGGCGGTCGGCATCGCACGCTGATTCGTTCACGTGTCTGCTGACAAGGACGGTTGCGCGTTGATCGGGCGCGCGTAAGATGAGGACGGTCCGTAGCCGGTCGGCCAGCGCCGGCCGCATCGGTTTCGTAATGCTTTCAGCAATCCGGCTGCACACTTTGAGATTGTCGGTATCGGCTGTTATAGTATAACATCCGGTCACGCGATCTCATGATTGTCTGTTGGTGCGACCTCAATGATCCAAGCTCCCAAACTGGCCGCAAATCGTGGGCTGTGGTGGCTCGCGGCTTCCATTTGCCTGTGCCTCCTCGTGGCTGCGTCACCGGGAAGGGCCGTGACAGCCGCCGCTGAGGAGCCGGGCCGGCTGACACTAGAACTCAATACACTTGATGCCGCAGAAAACGGGTGCCGGCTGACCTTCGTCATGCGCAATCGCCTCGGTGAAGCAATCGAGGCGCTGGGCATGGAACTCGCCTTGTTCGCCCCCGATGGTAGGGTGGCAAGCATGATTGCACTGGACGGGGGCGCGCTGCCTGCCGGCAAGACCCGCGTCAAGCGTTTCGTCGTGCCGGAGGTCGCCTGTGCCGAAGTTGGCCGGGTCCTCCTGAACGATGTGACACGATGCGAAGGCGCGGAACTTTCTCCGGCGACCTGCATTGCCCGGTTGGAGGTATCTTCCCGCGTCGATCCAGCTTTCCTGATGTAACCACGCAAGCAAGCATGAGGCCGGCGCAATGAGCGATCCCGCGCAGTCGCAATCCGACGCGCCTGAGAACCTGCCCATCGTGGGCGAAGATATCGGCGCCGTAACCCCGACGGAAGCGATGGAACCCGGCGAGGCCGCGCCTGATAGCACCGCCGACGGCTTGATTGGCTGGCTGGACGTGTCCGGGCTTGAAAGCATCATTGCAGCGGGCGGGCCGGTCACGGTCATTCTGCTAGTGATGTCAATAATCACCCTGACGGTCATTCTTGCCAAGCTCTGGCAGTTTGCGCGGGCGGGCGTCGGGCGTGCCGGCGGGGTGGACCATGCGCTGGCGCTGTGGGGCGATGGCCGCACGGATGAGGCGCTCAATCGCCTGAACGGCAGGGGCGGGCCAGCGGCGCGCGTCGCCACGCACGCGATGCGCGCGCTGCACGCCGGTGCGGAAGAGGCCAAAGTGCGTGAAGACGCCGAGCGGGTGGCAGTTGGCGAGCTGACCAACCTCAGATCTTACCTGAAGGTGATCGAGGCAACGGTGCAGACAGCGCCGCTTCTGGGCCTGTTTGGCACGGTGCTCGGCATGATCGCCTCGTTTCAGGCGCTCGAGGGCGCGGGTGCTCAGGCCGACCCTGCGGTGCTGGCGGGCGGCATCTGGGTGGCGCTTCTGACGACGGCGGTCGGGCTGTCGATCGCGATACCCGCCGCGCTTGCGCTGACATGGTTTCAGGGCCGCATCGAAAGCGAGCGCGCGCGGATCGAGGATGCCGCCACGAGCGTTTTCACGCGCCGGCTGAGTACAGCGGGCCTGTCGGCGAACGGCGACAGCCAGGCGATCACCTGGCCCCACGACGCGCACGACGCGGCGCAGCGCAGGGAGGCGCTTTAAGGGATGAAGCTGCCGGAGGAGCCGCGGATGGTGACCAGCATCGGTTTGACGCCGCTTATCGACGTGGTGTTCCTGCTGCTTGTGTTCTTCATGCTCGCCTCGACCTTCCTGAAGTTCAATTATCTCCCGCTCACGGCCGCCGGTGAAGGGGCGGGAGCACCGTCCATGAGCGAAACGGTGATCGTGCGTGTGCGCGCAGAGGGTGCGCTGGATGTCAACGGCGAGCCGGTGAGCGTGGCCGAACTTGCGGGGACGCTCGACGCATGGGCCGAACGCGGTGCGGAACGGGCCGTGCTGCGCGTCGTGACAGGTGCCGAGACGGGCGACCTCGTGGGCGCGCTGGAGCAGGCGCGGCGTTCCCGGTTGAACAATCTGGCGGTTGTGCGGTGATCCGATGCGTGTTCGCGAACGGCACTCCGGGCATGGGTCGGAAGCGAACCTGATCCCGCTGATCAATATCGTTTTCCTGATCCTGATTTTCTTCCTTGTCGCCAGCACGCTTCGCAGCTTCGACCCTGCCGGCCTGGACCTGAGCGAGGCGCAGGCGGAGGCCGGGGCTGACCAGGGGCCGAACGTGCTGCTCGCCCATGCCGACGGGCGGCTCACGCTGGCCGGCCAACCCATCGGCCCGGACGCGCTCGCGACACGGCTTGCCGTCTTTGCGCAGTCCGAACCCGACATGCCGCTGCTGATCGCTCCGGACCGGGCGTTGCCCGCGGCGCGCGTGGTCGAGATCGGCCAGGTGGCGCTGGCGGCGGGCGTTGAGGAGGTCAAGCTGATCGTGCGCAAGCGGGCGCCAGACGGCAGGGCCGTCCCATGAGGCTCACCAAGACGCACTGGATTGCGGCGGGCTTGGCGGCCGTTCTGGTCCACGTAGCGGCATTTGTGAGCTTGCGCGCGCCTTCGTCGGGTGAGCCGCCAGGCGGGACAGGCCCCCAGGTGCAGGTGCTCGGGTCGGCTGCTCAGGTTTTTGGCACCGATGAGCGCAAGCCGGAGGATCCCGCGCCCGCGCTGAGCGCGGACTCCCCTCAAGAGATCTCCGCGGAGCCGCCGGGGGCGCGGGCCGAGGAGGTCGGGCCGGAGCGGGTAGCCCCGCAAGCGGATGTCCGGACGGCAAAACAAGCTGATGCCGAACCTGTCAGCGAGCCGACCCGGGAACAGGCATCCGAGGCGCCCGTCAATGATGCCCTGGCCCAGGAACCGGCTCAGGCGATCCCGGCCGAGGCTGCCGAAAGCGCTGCGGTGCCGGCCACTCAAGAGGTCAAAGCCGAGCCTGACGGGGTGGCCATGCCGATGCGAAGGCCGGAACCGACCGAGGCCGAGCGCAGGCCAGTCAGA
Source organism: uncultured Hyphomicrobiaceae bacterium (assembly GCA_964346065.1). Lineage (GTDB taxonomy): Bacteria > Pseudomonadota > Alphaproteobacteria > Rhizobiales > Rhodomicrobiaceae > Dichotomicrobium. The sequence continues at coordinate 912 of CAYFTI010000024.1, read as the reverse complement.
AAGCCCCAGCGCACCACGCGCAAACCGTCAAAGGAGCGGGGGAAACCCCGCCGTCAGAGAAGCGGGACGGGTCGCGGGCAGCGCCGGTCAGGCTCGCGTGCAGCCAGCGAGCAGCAAGGGGCGGCGCGCCGCCGCGCATCGGCGAGCGCGGGAGAGGTTCGGCGGTATGCCGGGATGGTGCGTTCACGCATCGCGCGCAATCGGCCGTCCGGCCGGGGACGGCGGGGCACTGCGGTGGTCCGCTTCGCGATCGCCCGAAGCGGGGGCTTGCGGTATTCACGCCTGGTCCGCTCCAGCGGCGACCGGAGACTCGACCGGGCCGCGCTTGCCAGCGTGCGCCGCGCCGCGCCGTTCCCGCGTCCGCCCCGTGGCATGAGCGCGGGGCAACGCACCTTCTCGATCCCGTTTCGCTTCCGTTGAGTGTCGCGCCAGGAGAAAGGCCAGAGCGGGCCGGCCTTTCAGGGGGGGCATCTATAGCTGCTGTTCAAACAAGCGGCGGGGGCGCTCACCACTTTTCGGTCCAGGAGATCGACGCCTTGTAGTTCACGCCGGGCTCGCTGACATCGGCGAACACGACTTCGTAATCCTCGTCTGTGAGGTTATCGACGCCCAGGTCGAGGCGTAGCCCCTCAAGCGGGCCGCCGAGCGGCTCGAACACGGCATAGAGATCGACGAGGGTGTAGGAGTCGCGGATTTCCGAGGGATCGTCCACGTTGTCGAACTCGTCGGCGAAGGTCACCCGTGTGCCGAAGCGCGCCCACCATTCGGGAACTTTCACGCCGATATCGAGATCGAGCTTGTCCGGGTAAAGCACGCCCAGCTTTTCGCCCGTGTCCTTGTCCTCACCGTCGATGGTGGAATAGGCGGCCTTGCCGTAGAGGCGGGAGCTGTCGTAGGTCAGCTCGATTTCTG
>CAYFTI010000023.1:0-24170 GCA_964346065.1 uncultured Hyphomicrobiaceae bacterium | reverse complement strand
GGCTGCGAGGCGACCTGCCTGAACATCTCCGAGACGCAGAACGACTATAACCGCGCCAAGACCCGTCAGGCGGGGCTGGCCGGCAAGATCCGCGTGGTCCACGGCGTGTTCGAGGACATCCCGGAGCCGGACGCGAGCTACGACGTGGTCTGGAGCCAGGATTCGATCCTGCATTCCGACCAGCGCGCCAAGGTGCTGGCCGAGGTCTGGCGGGTGCTGAAGCCTGGCGGTCATTTCGTCTTCACCGACCCGATGCAGGCTGACGACGCCGACCCGGCCGCGCTAAAGCCGGTTTATGACCGCTTGCAGCTTTCGAGCCTCGGCTCGCTGCGCTTCTACCGCGAAGCGGCGGAGGCGCTGGGCTTCGAGGTGCTGCGCCAGGATGTGCTGACCGATCATCTGCGTACGCACTATGCACGCGTTCGAGAGGAATTGCTGGCGAATTACGACCGGCTGCGCGAAAACGGCGCGTCGGCGCAGTATCTCGACAAGATGAGCGTCGGGCTGGAGAACTGGGTGAAGGCCGCCGATGCTGGCCATCTGGCCTGGGGCATCCAGTTGTTCCGCAAACCCGCGTAACGATATTGAGGCCGGGTCACGTGGCCCGGCCTTTTCAGACGTGGGTGGCACGGAACGCGTCGAGCGCTTCGCTGATGATGCGGTCGTGATCGAAGGCCAGCGGCGGCAGCGACGAAACCGGAAACCAGCGCGCCTCCGCGGCGTCGTCATCCGCGCGCAGGATCACATCGCGCTTGTCGATCCGGCTCCAGAAGGCGAGGGAAAGGGTCCGCCCGCGCGGGTCGCGGTCGATTGCATCGAAATAGTCCAGAAACGCCAGGGGAACACTCGCGACACCGGTCTCTTCGGCCAATTCCCGGGCGGCAGCGTCCTCCAGCCTTTCGTCGATCCCGGCGAAGCCGCCGGGGAGCGCCCACCGCCCCTCGAACGGCGGCTTACCGCGCCGGATCAGCAACACCTCGGGCGAGTGGGCGTTTGAGAACAGCGCGACGTCCACGGTGACGGCCATGCGCGGATGCGCGTAAGTGTAACTCATGCCAGCCGCTAGGCCGCCTCCGGATTGATGGTCGTCTTGGCAAGTTCCGTCATCTGGACACCCGCAACAACCGGGCAATGTCAGTCGAGTGATGGCTATTCCGCGCATAAGGGGATCGCCGCCGTCGATGGGAAGTGCTTTTTAGCGGGTTTGTGGCCCGATCATCCCTGTTTTTCGGCTGCTTTGGCTGATTTCAGGCGGATTCATCCTATGGCTGCCCGGCGCTCGTGGAAGATCAGCCGGTCGAAATTGTAAGCGATGTTGGCGAGCGTCAGTTTCGCCTCTGCCCACGCCAGGCCGATGGCGCGCGCGAAGATCGGCATGGCCAACCTCGCCTGTAACCTGCGCCGCTACGTCTGGCACGAGGGGCGACGTGCGCCCGCATGAGGCGGGACCGACCGCAAGAGCGCCGACAACCGGCTCGACCACACGCTGGAATCCTACAAAATCGGCAAGATCAAGCCGCCATCACGCGCCATATGCGCCGCGCCGCAGCCGTGACGCCGAAAACTCAGGGTCGTTCGAGGTGTCCAAGCGCACCCTGGAGAGGTGCGCTTTCCAAACCGCAATGGCCGGTGACTGTAGTGAGGCGCTCTACTGGTTGAGCTGCTCGGCCTCTTCCATCACCCGTTCCTTCGCCTTGTCATAGGTCTTTTTGGCCTCTTCCGTCAGTTCGCCGGCGCGTTCACGCAAACGCTTGGTGACGCTTAACGACTGGTTGTCGGCGGTGAGGTATTCCGGAGCATCTGTCAGATCGCCTTGCGTCGCGTCGAGCACGAGCTGCGTCGCGCCTTCTTCGCCCTTCTGACGGGACAGCGCATCGTACGGCACGCCGACATTCTTCTCGCCCACGCCCAGGAAACCGCCAACGCCGATCACGATGACCTCGACCTGACCCGCGGGGTTCAGCGCCATATCATTCACCTGCCCCAGCGTTTCACCTTCCGTGTTGACGACGGGTGTGCCGGTGAACTGGCTGACGAGATCCTGGGTCTTGCTCTGCTTCTTGACGAACTCGACGCTTTGAGCACCGGTCGCGGCGCTGTCGCTCGTGGTATCCTGCGCCGCAGCCGGAGCGGCGAGAAGCAAACTGGCAACAACGATGGTGGCGGATGTCCGCATATTTGTCTCCTGACTATTGGTGAATGGCCGTCCGCGCAGCCCGCGCACGGTGATGAAACCATGAAGATGTGATGACAATGCCATGTTCTAACGTATTGCGACGGCAATGTGTTCCATGCATGACCACGTTCTGGTTGCCAGGCCATTCGTCTTCGCGCAAGGCTTACGCCGGCCCGTCGATGTGGCCTGGTACACGAAGGGCTTTCGCCGCTGGACGAAGCGGCTATAATTGACCCGTATCAAGTCGGCCGTCGGCTCGAAGCTTTAACGCTCATTCATTTCAGATCACCGGAGCAGGTCCGTATGTCTCAGGAGCAAGCTGCAAGCGGCGCGACGGGCGCGTCTGACAGGTCCGACAGGCTCGGGGGCGACAGCGTCGGGTATGTCAATCTCATTCCCGTGGCAAAGGTGCCGATGGAGGCGCCATGGCGCTGGCTCGGGAAGGGGCTCCGCGATATGGGCCGCGCGCCGCTATTGAGCGTGGCTTACGGCGCGGCCTTCGCGGTGATTGCCGCGTTGATCCTCCTGGGGCTCTGGATGGCCGAAGTGCCCGCACTGATCCTGCCGATGGCCGGCGGCTTCCTCCTGGTCGGGCCGATCGTCGCCGCCGGGCTTTACCGGATGAGTGCGCTCATGGAGCGCGGGGAGAAGGTGACGCTGCGTGACACCCTGTTTGTCAATATCCAGTCGCCCGGGCAGCTCGCCTTCATGGGCGTGGTGCTGATGATCGCCTTTTTCGCCTGGGTCGAGATCGCGCTTCTGCTGTTCATGCTGGTTTTCGGGCCGATTGCCATGCCGCCGTTCGCGGAGTTCGTCCAGACGCTGATCCTGGAGCCGCGCGGTCTGGTGCTGCTGTCGGTCGGGACCTTTCTCGGAGCGGTGCTGGCGGCGATCATCTTTGCCAGCACGGTCGTTTCGATCCCCATGCTCATGACGCGCCAGGTGGACGTAGTGACGGCGATTGTCACCAACTGGCGCGCGGTGGCGCTCAACCCCGGCGTCATGCTGCTCTGGGCGGTGCTGATCGCGGCGATCATGGCGTTGGGCTTTGCGCTCCTGTTTTTCGGCCTGTTGATCGCGTTCCCGTTGATCGGCCACGCGACCTGGCATGCGTACCGCGAGATCATTCCGTCTGTTCAGGAAGGGGAGTCGTCGGACCCGGCATGATCGCGCGGGTCCCGCGGCGCCTCTCGGGCCGACGGGTCGCGGCGCGGGCTGGACGCGTCGTCTGATTGGTCCCTCTCGTCTTCAAGGATGCGATAGGCCGCCCCGTCCAGATCCTCGAACTGGCCGGTGCGCAGGGCCCACATGAACGCGAGGACGCCCAGGAACCCGAGAAGCAGAGCCGCCGGGATCAGCCAGGCCAGCGCCGTCATTTTGGTGGCTCCAATGCTATCCGCGCGCCCCGCAGCCGCACGGCGTTACTGGTCACGACGATGGACGATGCCGACATCGCGATCGCGGCAATGAGCGGCGTCACGTAGCCCGCCATCGCTAGCGGAATGCATATGGCGTTGTAGCCTGCTGCCAGCCCGAAGTTCTGTAGGGCCGCCTGCTTGGCCCGGCGCGCCAGCGCGATCGCCTCGGCCACAGGCGTGAGATACTGGCCCTGGAAGATCGCGTCAGCGGCCGTCTGGCTGATATGCGTGGCGGTCGCCGGCGACATCGAGGCGTGCCCGGCGGCAAGCGCGGGTGCATCGTTCAGCCCGTCGCCCACCATCAGCACCTTGCGTCCCTCCGCCTTCAGCTCGTCGAGCAGGCGGATCTTGTCATCGGGGCGCTGCTCGGCCCGCCAATCCTCGATACCCACCGCCGCGCCGGCCCGCGCAACCGCTTCCGTACGGTCCCCGGAGAGGATGCGCACGTCAACTCCCGCCCGCTTGAGCTGCGCGAGCGTCTCGGCGGCATCAGGGCGCAGGGAATCCTCGAATGCGAACATGACCGGCTGCTGGCCGGGCCGCACCAGATACACCCGCCCCATATTGTCGGAGGCCGGGTCGTCCAGCCCGCACCATGCCGCGGAACCCAGACGGGTCTCGCCCGCCGGATCGTGGCAAGTGAGCCCGTGCCCGGCAAACTCTCGGAGCCCGTCCGCTGGCACGGCCGTAATGCCGCGCGCTGTTGCCTCCGCCATGATCGCCCTGGAGTAGGGATGACGGCTTGCGACGGCGAGCGCGGCGGCTTTGGACAGCGCGGTGTCATCAATTGCCGCGCCGTTGACGAGTTGCGGTTTGCCGACCGTGAGCGTGCCCGTCTTGTCGAAAATCACCGTGTCCACCTCGGCCAGACGCTCGAACCCGTCCGCTGCCTTCAGGATCACGCCATTGGCGAAGAACCGCCCCGACGCCACGACCTGCACCGCCGGCACCGCCAGCGCCAGCGCACAGGGGCAGGTGATGATCAGCACGGCGATCGCATAGGTCAGCGCGGTTTCCCAGCCCGCTCCGGCAATCATCCAGCCGATGAACGTGGCTGCGCCGAAGACATGCACCCAGGGCGCGTAGATCCGCGCGGCGCGGTCGGCAAGCCGGACATAGGCGCCCTTGGCCTGCTCGGCGGTTTCCATGAGTCGGCGGATCTCGGCGAGCAGGGTGCTGTCATCGGCGGCGCGCACCTCCATTTCCAGCGGGGCGCCGAGATTCAGCGTGCCGGCGTGGAGTTCGGTGCCGGGCGCGGCCGCGCGCGGAAGCGTCTCGCCGGTTATAAGGCTTTCGTCGATTTCGCCCGTGCCTTTGTGCACGACGCCATCGGCCGGGACGCGGTCGCCTGTGCCGATCAACACGCTCATGCCCGGTGACAGCGCGCGTGTGGACACCTGGCGAGGTGGCCCGTCGCCGATGACCGTTGCGTTGGTGGCTTGCAGCGCCATCAGGTTCTGGGCGGCACCCTTGGCCCGGCGGCGCATCCGCTGGTCCAGAAACCGCCCGATCAGCAGAAAGAAAAGGAGCGTCACGGCGGCATCGAAGTAGACCTGCTCGGTGCCGCGGATCGTCTGGTAAAGGCTCATGGACGAGGCCAGCAGGATCGCCAGCGAGATCGGAACGTCCATGTTCAGCCGCCCGCCCTTGAGGGCGTCGCGCGCGGAGGTGAAGAACGGCTGGCCGGAATAGAGGATCGCGGGCAGGGCAATGAGCGCGGATAGCCAGTGGAAGAACGACTGAACTTCCGGCGCCATGTCGGAGGCGATGCCGGCCCAGACCGAGACCGAAAGCAGCATCACGTTGGCTGCTGCGAAACCGGCCACGGCCATGGCGCGCAGAAGTTGATCGTCGTCGCGCGACGGCGGCGTATTATCGGCCAGTTCCGCGGCGTTGAAGCCGGCATTGCCGAGAACGTCGGTCAGGGTCGGCGCCGAGGTCTCGGCGGTATCGATCGTGGCGGTGACGCGCTTGGCTGTAAGGTTGGCGCGCGCTTCGAGCACGCCTGGCGTAGCGGCCAACACCCGTTCGATCTTGGTCATGCACCCGCCGCAGTGCATGTTCTCGATGATCAGCGTGACCGTCTCTGCGCCGCTGTTCTTCGGGGCTGCGGTGCCATTGTCTGTTGGCGTGGTACTTATTGCGGCACCGGTCGCCAAGGTATCCGCCCGGGCGGGGCTCAGGTCTCCGGCTTCAGCCATAGCCGTTTCTTCATCCTGTAAACGACCGACTTGGCCTCATCGTAGCCCTCCAGGATTTCCAGAGAGGCCAGCCAGTTGCCGTCGCCGGGCAGCGAAATCTCGCGGCTATAGGTGCCGGGCGCGGTCTCATTCAGCAGCACGGTCCGGTCGAACTTGTCCGTCGCCGGGCGCCCGACGCGCACGCGCACGAGCCGTCCAGAGACTGGCCGGCCATTCTCGCCAGCCAGATTCAGGCGAAGTTCGTCGCCGCGATCACTCAAGTTGAGATCGGCGGTCCAGCCAAGGCGCTCCTGCTGGGCCTCGGCGGCGAGACGCTCATCGTATTCGAGCCCACGGCGATACGAATCGTTCGCAACGAGGCCATTGAAGGTGCTCACCGCGAAATACGTGAAGATACCGTTGGCGACGAACATCACGCCGAAAAAGCCGAGAAGGATGTAAAGCACCTTGCGGCCGGTGAGTGCGCGGCCACCGTCAGTTCGTGACGTCATTCGGGCCTCCGGAACGTGCTTGTCACACGGCTGCTGGTTTCAGCTTGCGTGTCATTGATCACGAACGCAAACGGCGTTGCCGTGCCCTCCAGCGCACTGAGCCGTTCAGCCGGGACCGTGAGATGCACGCGCAGTTCGCGCAGATCGCTTGCCGGCACGGTGATGTCGGGTGCCCGGGCGCCCTCAAAGCCAACAATTTCCATCTGCGCCCCCGGCAGCCCCTGAGTTGCCATTTTGAAGGTGCGCGGCTCGTAACGCTTGTTCAGGATCTTCACCGTGTAGCGGTTGCGGATGTCTCCGTCGGCAAGCTGGATGTACAGCGGGTTGCGGTCGCGCAGCACATTGGTCTCCAGCACCGTCTTGTTCATCAGGCCGAGGCCCATGATCCCGAGCACGACCGCGATCAGGCTTGCATACAGGACGGTGCGCGGGCGGATCAGCCGCGGTGGCGCGCTCTCGCCGTGCTTCTGGGCATCGAGATTGCGGAAGGTGTCATAGGCGATAAGCCCCCGCGGGCGGCCGACCTTGTCCATGACGGCGTCGCAGGCATCGATGCACAGGGCGCACTGGATGCACTCCAGCTGCGGCCCGTTGCGGATGTCGATACCTGTCGGGCAGACCGCCACGCATTGGTAGCAGTCGATACAGTCGCCGCGTCCCTCCCATGTGTCGCCCTTCTTGTGCGGGCCGCGCGGTTCGCCGCGGTGGGCCCGGTAGGTGACGAGCATGGAATCGCTGTCGAACATCGCGCCCTGAATGCGCGGCCACGGGCACATGTAGATACAGACCTGTTCGCGGGCGAGGCCGCCGAGCAGGTAGGTCGTCGCGGTGAAGATGCCCAGGAATATGTACGCGATCGGCGGGGCCGTGCCGCTCACAAGCTCGACGGCGAGTGTCGGCGCGTCGCGGAAATAGAAGACGAAGGCGCCACCGGTCGCGAGGGCGATCAGCACCCACGAGACATGCGTGGCCGATTTCTTCCAGAGTTTTTCCACGCCCCACGGCTTGTTGTCGAGGCGCATCCGCGCGTTGCGGTCGCCCTGCCAGAACCGCTCGACCGCGATCATGAGATCGGTCCACACTGTCTGGGGGCAGGCATAGCCGCACCAGACGCGCCCGGCATAGGCGGTGACCAGGAACAGCCCCAGTGCGGAGATCACGAGGATGCCGGTGACGAAGTAGAGTTCCTGCGCCCAGATATCGAGCCAGAACATGTATATGCGCTGATTGGCGAAGTCGATCAGGAAAGCCTGGTCGGGCAGGTTGGGTCCCCGGTCCCAGCGCATCCATGGCAGCAGGTAGTAGATGCCCAGCGTGACGGCCATCACGACCCATTTGATGGTGCGGTACTTGCCGTGCGCGAGCTTGGGATAAACCTTCTGGCGCTCGGCGTAGAGCTGGCGATCTTCCGCCGTGTTGACCGCCTTGACATCGAGTTGTGCCACGCCAGGGGCAGCCTCGCGCTGCGCCCCGGCGCCGGAGGCGCGAGTCATTGCGCTGTCGTCAGCCATTCATGCGTCCTTCAGATCTTCGCCGGACCATCAACGCGCCGCCTATTCTCCGCCACCGAGCGTGTGGACGTAAACCGCGAGCTGCTTGATCGTCACATCTTCCAGCCGCCTGACGAACTGGGGCATCATTCCGCCCCGGCCCGTCCGGATACTGGTCACGATATCATCCTTGTCGCCGCCATACAGCCATATGGCATCGCTCAGATTGGGAGCCCCCACCTGCTCCATGCCCTCGCCCTTCTGGCCGTGACAGAAGGCACATTGCTGCGTGTAGATTTCCGCGCCGCGTTCGGCCGCGGCCTCGTCGTGCGACAGACCGGCCAGGGACCGGACATGCGCCGCCGCATCTTGGATCTGCTCCTCCTCCAGGATGCCGTCCAGACCGAAGCGGGGCATCTGGCTCATCCGCGTTTCCTGGTGGTCGGCACGAATACCGTACCGGATCGTGTGCTGGATGTCCTGCAGGGTGCCGCCCCAGATCCAGCTATCGTCGTTCAGGTTCGGATAGCCTGTGCCACCCTGGGCGCCACGGCCGTGACAGGGCGCGCAGTTGTCGCCGAATGCCGCCTCGCCGCCGGCCATGGCAAAGCGCAGCAGGTCGGAGTCGGAGCGGATTTCGGCCAGTTCAGCCTTCTCGATCTGTTCGGTGAATTTGCTCTGAGCCGCCCGCGCGTCCTGGATTTCGCTGCGGACCGTCTCGCGCTGACTGTAGCCCAGCAGCCCCTGGGTGTAGCCGCTTATCAGCGGCCAGGATGGATAGAGGATCCAATAGCCGATCGACCAGATGATGGTCGCGTATAACACGTACAGCCACCATTTCGGGAGAGGCTTGTTAAGCTCTCTCAGGTCGTCATCCCAGACATGGCCCGTGGTATCGAAGCCAGTAACGTCGTCGCGTTCGGGTTTATCCGCCATTGCCCCCTCGCTGCCTCTCCTCTTCGGGCGTATCGTCCTGTTCCAGCGGCACCCGCGAAGCACGATCAAAGCGCTTCCTGTTACCTGGCCACAGGGCATAGATCAGAACGGCCACGAACAGCCCGATGAAAAGAACCAGGCCCACGAGCTGCGTGATCATGACCAGAGAGTTGTAATCCATAGCTTGCGCCTTATCGCCGGGCCGCCCCGGTCTCGTCGAACGTGGCGAAATCGACCAGTGTGCCGAGCATCTGGAGATAGGCGACCATGGCATCCATCTCCGTGATCCGGTCGGGATCGCCATCGAAGTCTCGCACCTGCGCCTTGGGGTAGCGTTCAGCCATCGCCTCGCCCCCTTCGGCATCGGGATCGGCCTGTGCACGGAGATCGGTTGCAGCGTTCTCTATCATCTCGCTGCTATAGGGCACCCCGACTGCGCGAAGCGCCCTGAGCCTGTCCTTGATGTCGCGGTCGTCCAACTCACGTTCGGCCAGGAAGGGGTATCCGGGCATGATCGATTCCGGGACGACCGAACGCGGGTCCTTGAGATGCTCGACATGCCATGCATCGGAATACTTGCCGCCGACACGGGCGAGATCCGGTCCCGTCCGTTTCGACCCCCACTGGAAGGGATGATCGTACATGCTTTCGGCGGCAAGGCTGTAATGACCGTACCGCTCCACCTCGTCGCGCAACGTCCGCACCATCTGGCTGTGGCAGACATAGCAGCCTTCGCGGATGTAGATGTCGCGTCCCACCTGTTCGAGCGGCGAGTAAGGGCGCATGCCCTTGACCTTCTCGATAGTGGAGCCGAGCCAGAACAGCGGCGCGATCTCGATCAATCCGCCGATCGAGACGACGACAAGGATGCCGATTAGCAGGAGCAGCGAACGGCGTTCAAACGGTTGGTGCCATTTCATCTGCAATCTCCTTATTCGGCCGGCGCCGCGGCGGGGCCGCGACCGCGCAAGGCGGGGGCGGCGGCCACCCCGGGTTGATCATCGACATCGACCGGAACGTCGCCGCGCGCCGTCCGCCACATGTTGTAGGCCATAAGCACGGCGCCGAGCGTGAAGATCGTGCCGCCGAGGGCGCGGATTATGTAGAACGGATGCATGGCTTCGACCGTCTCCACGAAGGAGTACTGCAGGAAGCCGAGGTCATCGTAAGCCCGCCACATCAGGCCCTGCAGGATGCCGGACACCCACATCGAGGTGATGTAGAGCAGGATGCCGATGGTCGACAGCCAGAAGTGCCACTCGACCAGCCGCTGCGAATACAGCCCCTGCCGGTTCCACAGCCACGGAACAAGGCAATAGAGCGCGCCGAAGCTGATCATGCCGACCCAGCCGAGCGCGCCGGAATGCACGTGGCCGATGGTCCAGTCGGTATAATGCGACAGCGAGTTGACCGCCTTCACGCTCATCAGCGGGCCTTCGAAGGTGGACATGCCGTAGAATGCCACCGACACGACAAGCATCCGGATGACCGGGTCGGTACGCAACTTGTCCCACGCGCCGGAAAGCGTCATCAGGCCGTTGATCATGCCGCCCCACGAGGGCATCCACAGCATCACCGAGAAGGTCATGCCCAGCGTCTGAGCCCAGTCCGGCAGGGCCGTGTAATGCAAATGGTGCGGACCCGCCCAGATGTAGAGGAAGATCAGCGCCCAGAAGTGGATGATCGACAGCCGGTAGGAATAGACCGGGCGCTCGGCGCGCTTGGGGATGAAGTAATACATCATCCCGAGAAAGCCCGCTGTCAGGAAGAAGCCCACCGCGTTATGGCCGTACCACCACTGGGTCATGGCGTCCTGGACGCCGGAGAACAGCGAATAGCTCTTCGTGCTGGTCAGCGAGACCGGCAGCGCCAGGTTGTTGACGATGTGCAGCATCGCCACGGTGACGATGAAGGCAAGGTAGAACCAGTTGGCCACGTAGATGTGGGGTTCCTTGCGCTTCATGATCGTGCCGAGGAACACCAGCAGGTAGACGACCCAGACCAGCGTCAGCCACAGATCGGCGTACCATTCCGGCTCTGCATACTCGCGAGACTGGGTGACGCCGAAGACGTAACCTGTTGCCGCAAGGACGATGAACAATTGGTAGCCCCAGAAGACGAACCACGGGGCCCAGCGGCCGGCCAGACGCGCCCGGCATGTCCGCTGCACCACGTAGAAGGACGTGGCGATAAGGGCATTGCCGCCGAACGCGAAGATAACCGCGGAGGTATGCAGCGGGCGCAGGCGGCTGAAATTGGTCCAGGGAAGATCGAAATTCAGCACTGGAAAGGCGAGCTGCCAGGCGATCCAGACACCGGCGAGGAAGCCCACGATGCCCCAGAAAACCGTGGCAACAACGCCGGCCTTGACCACCGTGTCGTTGTAGAAGCCTTCACCGCCAACGACCAGATCGCCATCGGAAAGCCGCGTGAGAATATACCATCCTCCGATCGCGGAACCGCCGGCCAGCAGCAGTCCGTGAAAGGCCATCACGGGATCGATGGACATGAAGAACAGGTATCCACCGAGCAGAACACCGAAGGCGGCTGCCGCCAAAACGAGCGCGTCTGCTAAAGCCGACATCTCCTGCCGCGTGGCTTCCGCCATTCAACCCTCCTCTCATCTGTCCAGACGAGCCACAGCGCGGGCAAGGCCGACTGCGCTCACAACCGATTTCCCTTTCGCTGAGGCTCATAATGGCCGCTTTGATTCAGATCAAACTATAAACCGGCAGCCCTGAGGCGTTTTGCCGCTCACTGTCGCGGCGCAAAAGGCACAGGGCCGTTTTTCCCGGATTTCTTCACCGTCGCAAGCACCGCCGGACCTCGCGGCAAACCGCCTTGCCTTCCTTGTTCCAGCATTGGCGTGTCGTGACACATCTGAGCCTTTTCGCCACGGCAGGCGGTTATGAAACCGGGGCTCGCCGCGCTTTTTGACGGGCTTGCCGTCTGCGAGGCGGAACAATATGGGCTGGTGCAACGCGGTTGCCCGCTCAGCGGCAAGGATACGCGCAGCCGACGGTGGGGCGCTCAGGCAAGCAGAAAAAGCGGTGGCAACGATGCGCGTTACCAATCCCGCGGGATACGCAAGCATGGCAAACACCGTCCTCCATGGCTGAAGCACGGGCAAATTTTATCATGAACGATGCCGGATGTATCGGGAAAAGGCGTGGCCGGCCGCCGGACACCGGATCGGCCTGATGGTGTCACCGCTTGTCAGTGTGATTGGCGCCTGCGGCGGAGGCGGGTGCTCCGGCATCCGGATCGAAGGCTCTCTTGAGCTGTTCCACCTGCGATCCGACGGGATTCTCGCCCGCGCTGGGCGCCCGGTCGTTGGAAAGGCTGATGAGGCGATCGAGACGCAAGATCCTGTCATAAAGCGCATCACATTCCCTCACCAGCCGCTGCAGGTCGTTGGGAAGCTGCTCGAAGCCCTTTGAGCGGTCGGGCTCCGACGGGTAGGTCAGCTTCGCGCGCTGGCGCGATTTCAGGGCTTCCTCGAGGGTCATCTCGCCACGCCCGACCGACCGGCGAACCAGAAGCCACGAAGCGATCTGCATCAGCTTGGATGTCAGGCGCATGCTTTCTGTCGAGTAGGCGAGGCCCACGGTGCCGCTCAACTCCTTCGATGATCTGCGTCCCGGCCCATCGAGATAACGCGCAGCATCTTCCACAAGGGCCATGCCTTCGCGGAACAGGTCTTCGAATTGGGGAGAGACGGTGTATTTTTCGGCAAAGGCGACAGGACCATCGTCACCATCGCTGGGGGGATCTTCTGCTTGATTATGACTCATGACACTTCCGCTCAGCCAACGCGCGGACACGCACTCCGCTAGGTTCATACCAACTAACGCGGTAGCCGCGCAATTTTCTTCATCCCCACGCTATGAGGGAACGCTTAACATTGCGTTTTTGTTGTGGCGGATGTCCCGTGGAAAAAGAAAGAGCCGCCCGAGGGCGGCTCAGTTTGTGAACAGGGAGGCTGACAGAACGGAGTGAACCGTTCGACGCCAATTTGACTGGACAATCATGACGCTAGCCCATCGTCCTTAAGCGACGGTTAATGGCGTCGGAAATTTTTTCGTATTTTTCCTGATGGTTATATCAATCAGCGCACAGCTCCGATCCGATGGCGGCGGGAAATCTGGCGCGGCTTGCGGTGGCTTGGCGTTTGCACTACCACGGGACGCACCACCGTGGAGGCTCGAATGAATGACGATACCGCGCTTGCGGAGCGAATGACAGCCATCGAGATCTCCGAGCCCGGCGGGCCCGATGTGCTGAAAGCGCGTGCACTCGCGGTGCCGCAGCCCGGCGCGGGCGAGCTGCTGATAAAGGTGGCTGCCGCCGGGGTCAATCGGCCCGATGTCATGCAGCGCCAGGGTCTTTATCCGCCACCGAAAGGGGCCTCGCCGATCCCCGGGCTGGAAATTTCCGGCGAAGTGGTGGCGACTGGCCCGGATACCCGTCGCTATCAGCCCGGCAGCCAGGTCTGCGCGCTCGTCAGCGGCGGTGGCTACGCCGAATACTGCCTCGCATCCGAAGGCGCGACCTTGCCTGTCCCGGCCGGGATGGCCGCAACCGATGCAGGCGCTCTCCCGGAGACCTTCTTTACCGTTTGGGTCAATGTTTTCGAGAGAAGCGGGCTCCAGCCGGGCGAGGTGTTCCTGGTGCATGGGGGCACAAGCGGAATCGGCACAACCGCGATCCAGCTCGCAAACGCTCTTGGTGCCCGCGTTTTCGCGACGGCGCGCGGCACGGAGAAATGCGCCGTGTGCGCGCGGCTGGGCGCCGAGCGCGCGATCGATTATGAGACGGAGGATTTCGTATCGGTCGTCAAGTCCGCCACCGACGGGCATGGCGCGGATGTCATCCTCGACATGGTTGGCGGCGATTATGTCCAGAGGGACATCGCCGTTGCCGCGGAGGACGGCCGGATCAACCAGATCGCGTTCCTGCGCGGCTCGAAGGTGGAGGTCGACCTGATGCGGATGATGCTCAAACGGGTCACGCTCACGGGATCGACGCTGCGTGCCCGCCCGGCTGATGTGAAATCCCGCATCGCAAGCGCCCTTGAAGCGAATGTCTGGCCGCTCATCGAGGCTGGCAAGGTCCGTCCGGTGATCGACAGCCGCTTCGCGCTCGCGGATGCCACGGGCGCCCACAAGCGCATGGAGAGCAGCGCCCATATCGGCAAGATCCTGCTGGAGACACGAGCGTAAGCCCTCAGGTTCGGTGAAAAGCGCCCCCGTCTCCTTCGCCGGGTTTGCGCTTGCGCGCTGGCGGGACTATGTTCCTGACCAGAAGCGAGTCCCGCTGTTCCCTTCAAGATGAAAGAAAATGACCCGCTCAAGGCACGCCGCTTGAGCACGGAGAACGCATGATGAGTGAAAAACCGCTAATGCCGAAAGCCACGGCTGTATGGCTGGTCGACAACACTTCGCTGACATTCGAGCAGATTGCCGATTTTTGCGGCCTGCATGAGCTCGAAGTGAAGGGGATTGCCGATGGTCAGGTCGCACAGGGCATCAAGGGGATGGACCCCATTTCCTCGGGCCAGTTGACGCGCGAGGAGATTGCCAGTGCCCAGGATGAACCCAGCTATCGCATGAGGTTGGCGAAGAGCCGAGTGCAGGTGCCCGAGACCAAGACCAAGCGTCGCCCGAAGTATACCCCTGTGTCACGGCGCCATGACAGGCCGAATGCGATCTATTGGCTTTTGCGCAATCACGCGGAATTGCGGGACGCGCAGATCATGCGCCTTGTCGGCACCACCAAGCCCACGATCCAGTCGATCCGTGATCGCACGCACTGGAACATGCCGAACCTTCAGCCGCAGGACCCGGTGACGCTCGGTCTGTGCAAGCAGATGGATCTCGACGCAGAGGTTCAGAAGGCGGCAAAGCGCGAGGATACCGGCAAGGCTCCCGCCCAGGCGCCGGCGGCCGACAGCAGCCTGAAGCCTGTCGAGGACACGCCGAAACCGGCTGGTAACGAGGCGGTCTTTGATGACGCGCAAGTCGCGGAAAGCACCGAGGAAGAGAACGAGGAAAACGCCGAGGACCTGGCGGAACGCGCCTTCGCGAATTTCGAGACCGGCGAGGCAAGCGAAGACGAAAGCCGTTAAGCGCTGCGGCTAGCCGGCCTGGCCGCAATGGCAGCCGCAGTCCAGATCCTGCAGCAGGCCGTCATTGAGCCCGTAAATCCAGCCGTGCACGGCAATCTCGCTGCCACGGGCTCGCGCCTGCTCAAGGATCGGCGTTGCGCAGACGTTGCGCACCTGCGCCTGTACATTGATCTCGCACATGCGGTCTTCTCGGGCCTGCTCGGTGTCCAGGCGGGCGAGGTCATCCCGCGCCTGAACGGCAAGCGCGCGCACCGGTTGCAGCCAGTAATCGACGAGGCCGTGGTCCTGCGCCTGCATGGCCGCGCGCACGCCGCCACATCCGTAATGGCCGCATACGATGATGTGGCGGATATGCAGATGCTCAATGGCGTACTGAATGACCGCCATGCAGTTCATGTCAGAGGCATGTACGACATTGGCCACGTTGCGGTGGACAAACACCTCACCGGGTTCCAGACCGGTAATGACGTTGGCCGGAACGCGGCTGTCGGCGCAGCCGATCCAGAGATAATCCGGACGCTGGAGATTGGCCAGCCGCCGGAAATAGCCCGGGTCGTCCGCGAGATGCTGGCTTGCCCAGACTCGGTTACGCTTGAGGATGTCGGCGGGCGATGTCATCGCGGCCGTCACGCGCTGGCGCGCCGCTTCAGGGGCGGCACGTCCGGCGTTACCCGATGAAGCCCTCGAACTTCTTCTTGAAGCGGCTCACGCGTCCGCCGCGGTCGACAAGATGCTGGCTGCCGCCGGTCCAGGCGGGATGCGTCTTGGGGTCGATTTCCAGCGTAAGCGTGTCGCCTTCCGATCCGTAGGTCGAATAGGTTTCGAACTCGGTTCCATCGGTCATGACGACCTTGATCCTGTGATAATCGGGGTGGATATCGCGTTTCATCTTGCTCGTCTCCGCGCCTGAATTCGGATCGTGCGCCAGCGCAGCCGCCGACGCCACCATTTGCCGCGTGATATAGCCTGTGGCCGCGGGCGATGACAAGCACGAAAGCGCGAGGCGCCTGTCGCGGCCAATGGGCTCACTTGCGATTTTCCATTTCATTCACACCACACGTTCGGCTAGAACGAGACCTGCAGCCATGAAAAAAGGGCAACGTTCAGTGGTCGTTACGTCACCCAGCAATGCGGCCTCGCAGGACGAGGCGCCAGCGCGCACGCGGGCCAGCAAGAAACGCAAATCGGCCAAGCCTTCGCTTGCCGCACTCATCAACTTGAAGCCGTTCCTGCTTCGCTATCGCGGGCACGTGGCGCTGGCCCTGATCGCCCTTCTGGTGTCGACGGTAGCCACGCTGGCCCTGCCGATGGGCGTGCGCCGGATGATCGACCTCGGCTTTTCCGGCGAGGATACGGCGCTGGTGAACAACTATTTCGCCACGCTGGTCGTTGTCGGCCTGGTTCTGGCCGTCTCCAGTGCGGCGCGTTACTACTACGTGAACTGGCTGGGCGAGCGTGTGGTCGCCGATCTGCGCGAATCCGTTTTTCGCCATCTGTGCAGACTCAGCCCGGCGTTTTACGAGAAAACCCAGTCGGGCGAGGTGATGTCGCGCCTCACGGCCGACACCACGCAGATCAAGGCGGCGGTTGGTGTCGCGGCGACGCAGTTCCTGCGCAACGTGCTGCTGCTTGCCGGTGCGCTCATCATGATGGTGATCACGAGCGTCGAGTTGAGCGCGCTCGTCGTGCTCGCCATCCCGGTCATCGTGCTGCCGCTGATGGCCTATGGGCGGGCGGTGCGCCGATTGTCCGCGCATGCGCAGGACACGATCGCCGAATCAGCGGCCTACGCGGCGGAAAATCTCGCTGCGGTGCGCACCCTGCAGGCGCATACGCATGAAAAGTCCGTCACACAGCGTTTCGGCGCTGCGGTGGAGCGGGCTTTCGACGCAACCCGGGAGCGGATGCGCGCGCGCGCCGGGCTGACGGCGCTGGCCATGTTCCTGACCTTCGCCAGTGTGGTCGGCATCCTCTGGTACGGTGCACAGGGCGTGCTGACTGGCGAGATGACCGGCGGTCGGCTGGGCCAGTTCGTGCTCTATACCGTGATTGCGGCGGCGGCGATGAGCGGGTTGTCCGAAGTGTGGGGCGAGTTGCAGCAAGCCGCTGGCGCTGCGGAGCGCCTGGCGGAGCTTCGCCAGATCGAGCCGGAAATCCAGTCGCCGGCGAACCCGGTTCCCCTGCCCAAGCCTGTTCGCGGCGAGGTGGCTTTCAAGGATGTGGTGTTCCATTACCCGACACGACCGGAAGAGCGGGCGCTCTCTCGGGTTTCCTTCGAGATCGCGCCGGGTGAGCGCATCGCCGTTGTTGGGGCGTCCGGCGCCGGCAAGAGCACCATCGTAAGCCTGCTGCTGCGCTTCTACGATCCGCAATCTGGGGAGGTCACGCTGGACGGTATCCCGGTTCAGCGTCTTGATCTCCACGACCTGCGCGATCAGGTCGCGATCGTCCCGCAGGACGTGGCGCTGTTTTCCGACACCGTGAAGGAGAACATTCGCTACGGCGCGCCTGGGACTAGCGATGCGCAGGTCCGTGCAGCCGCCGAAACCGCCCTGGCGGAGGAGTTCGTCGCAACTCTGCCGGAAGGCTACGATACGCAACTCGGCGAGGGCGGCGTCATGTTGTCTGGTGGACAGCGTCAGCGCATCGCGATCGCGCGTGCGGTTCTGCGTGATGCACCGGTGCTGCTGCTGGACGAGGCGACCAGCGCGCTTGACGCGCACAGCGAAAGTCTCGTTCAGCAGGCGCTGGAGCGGGTGATGGAAAACCGCACAACGCTCGTGATCGCGCATCGGCTCTCGACCGTGCTCAACGCGGACCGAATTCTCGTTCTGGACGAAGGCCGCATTGTCGAGCAGGGCACGCATCATGAGTTGATCGCGCGCGGCGGCGTCTATGCAAGGCTTGCGAAGCTGCAATTCGAACTCGACGCCAAGAGCGCGTGAACGCAATCAGAGGACCATTGCACCTTCGCCGCCATGCAACGGAAGCGGGACGCCGGCTTTGTCGAAGGCCGCTTTCTGGCGCTCGCCGACTTCATCGATATCGAAATCCGCAATCGTCTCGTTGAACAGCTGGTGGAAGTTCATCTCCGCGTCGAGATGCAGGAACACGCCGCCCAGCCCGATTGCCGCGCGGTCCATGAAGACGAATTCGCGCGGGACGCGCACCGGCCCCTTTTCCTGCAGCGCCTTGTGCACGGAGAAAGCCTCGCGCCGGCCGTACTGGCCCGGCGATATATCCTCGGCGATGCGCCGGGTGCGGTTGTCGAGCAGCGGCCCGTAAATGAACCGTGCCCAGATGTTCAGAATTTCGATGACCTCGTAGGACAGGCCGACAAAGCCCCAGGTTTCATAGGCGTGGACGATCAGGTCGCGGTCATCGCGCTCCAGCCCGCGATAGAGGTTGATGACTCCCTCCACGAAGCGCGGCGCGAAGGTGCGGATACAGCCGTAATCCAGCAAGTTGATGCCGGCGGGGCGCCCGTCTTTCTCGAAGATCGTGTAGTTGCCCAGATGCGGGTCGCCGTGGATCGCGCCGTAATGGCTGAATGGGTGCCACCAGGCGCGGAACAGCGCGCGGGCGATCTGGTTGCGGTCTTCCTGTGAATGGGTCTTGTAGTTGACCAGCGGCTGGCCATCCATCCAGCTCAGGCTGAGAAGCCGCCTGGTTGACAGCGACTCGTAGACCGCTGGCACCTCTATCAGGTCGTCGCCCTCGAAGATATGTCCGTAAAGGGTTGTGTGGCGCGCTTCCAGATCGTAATCCAGCTCCTCGTAAAGCCGGGCTTCCAGCTCCGCCGCGATTTCCGAGGTGTCGATCGCCGGGTCCATCTGCTTATGGATGCGCAGCAGCCAGCGGAACTGGTTGAGGTCAGCCTGAACGTAGGACTGCATGTCCGGATACTGGAGCTTGCATGCCAGCGTCTCGCCGTCATGCGTGCGGGCCTTGTGCACCTGCCCGAGCGAGGCCGAAGCGACCGCCTCGCGCGAAAACTCGGCGAAGCGGCTCTGCCAGTCCGGCCCAAGTTCGGCGGCCATACGCCGCTTCACGAAGGGCCAGCCCATCGGCGGCGCCTGCGACTGAAGCTGCGACAGCTCTGCGGCGTATTCAGGCGGCAGCGCATCCGGGATGGTGGAAAGAAGCTGGGCGACCTTCATGATCGGCCCCTTCATTCCGCCAAGCGCTTTCGCGAGCTGCTGCGCGTTCTTGTCCCGGTCGAGGCTCATGCCGAACAGGGCGTTGCCCGCCAGCCGGGCGGCGGTCCCGCTCATGCCCGTGCTCACCTGCGCGTATCGGCGCATCCGGCGGGAAAAGCGGTTGGCCTCGGTGTCGGGTTGTTCCGCAGCGTCAGGCGGGCGGTTCTCGTCGGTGCTGCTCATGCGCGCGCCCCGACGTTTGCCTCGGTTTGCTCGATTTCGTCGATCATGCTCTCGATAACGCTCAGGCCCATCTGCCAGAAATCCGGGTCGCGCGCGTCAAGCCCGAAAGGCGCGAGCATGTCGCTATGGTGCTTGGTCCCGCCGGCGCGCAGCATGTCCATATACCGCTGCTGGAAACCCGGCTCGGCGTTTTCATAAACGGCGTAGAGCGAATTCACGAGGCAATCTCCGAACGCGTAGGCGTAAACGTAGAACGGCATACCGATGAAGTGCGGCACGTAGGACCAAAACGTCTCGTACCCCTCGCCCAGATGCACGGCGTCGCCCAGGCTTTCGCCCTGCACCTCCAGCCAGATTTCGCCGATACGCTCCGCGGTCAGCTCGCCATGCTCGCGGCGCTCGGAGTGGACGCGGCGCTCGAAGATGTAAAAGGCGATCTGGCGCACCACCGTGTTGAGCATATCTTCGACCTTCTGCGCGAGTAGCGCGTGGCGCTCTTCCGCGCTCGGCGTGCGATCAAGAAGCGCGCGGAAGGTCAGCATCTCGCCGAACACGCTGGCGGTTTCAGCCAGGGTCAGTGGCGTGCGCGCCATGAGCGCGCCTTGTTCGTTCGCCAGCGACTGGTGCACCCCGTGGCCAAGCTCATGCGCCAGCGTCATCACATCGCGCGGTTTCCCAAGATAGTTCAGCAGGATGTAGGGGTGCGCGCTCGGAACCGTGGGATGGGAGAATGCACCCGGCGCCTTGCTTGGCGTGGCCGGCGCATCGATCCAGTTCCTGTCAAAAAACTGCTCGGCGATCTGGCCGAACTCCGGCGAAAAACCCTTGTAGGCGTCGAGAACGATCTGGCGCGCTTCATCCCAGTTGAAGATCCGGTCCGGCGTGTGGGGCAGGGGCGCGTTGCGGTCCCAGTAATCCAGCCGCTCCTTGCCCAGCCAGCGGGCCTTCATCCGGTAATAGCGATGGGACAGGTTGGCGTATCTGCCGCGCACCGCCTCGACCAGGGCATCGACGACTTCCGGCTCGACGCGGTTACTCAGGTGACGCGAGGCGGCGACATCCTCGAAGCCGCGCCAGCGGTCGGAAATCTCCTTGTCCTTGACCAGTGTGTTCATCACAAGCGTGAACAGGCGGCTGTTCTCGCGGAACACCTTCGCCAGTGCATGAGCCGCATTGCGCCGCTTGCTCTCATCGGGGCTGGTCAGCAAGGTAAGCGTCGGTTCCAGCGATAGCGCCTCGCCATCCACCTCGAAACGCAGCGAGGCAATTGTTTCATTGAACAGGCGGCTCCACGAACTGCGGCTGGTAACGGACTTGTCGTGGAAGAGAAGCTCAAGCTCCTGTGAGAGCTGATAAGGTTTCTCCTTGCGGATATCTTCCAGCCACGGCCGGTAATGCGCGAGCGCCGGATCCTTCATCGCGCGCTCCAGGGTGGCATCGTCCAGCTGGTTCAGTTCCAGCGAATAGAATACGAGTTTTGACGTGATCGCCGTCAGCTTGTCCTGAACGTCGCCAAGCAGCTTGGCGCGTTCCGGGTCGGCGGTATCGGTCACGTAGTTCAGGTGTGCGAACGCTGCGATGCGCCCTATGCGGTCGTGCAACGCCTCCATCCGTCTGACGCTTTCGGCAAGCCGCGCGCCCGCTCCGGTGGCCGCGGCGATGGCCTCTATGCTGCCTTGGTAGTCGCGCGCAAAATCGGCCGCCTCCGTCTCCGCACGGGCGAGATCGTCCCATAGACCCTGCTGGCCGGGCCCCGGATAAAGCGCGCTCAAATCCCAGGTGGGCAGGTCGCCGAGGCCTGCCGCCTGTTCTTGCGATGCGCCATCCGCAGAAAGGGTTGCGTTGCTATTGTGGGTGAGGGGAGCAGGGTGGGAACCGAACCAGGTGGTCATTAGCGAGAAGGCCTTTTTTGTTCAGAGCTGTGCCGTCCGGATCGCGCGCAGGGTGCAATCGCGGATCTGCATCTAATGTGCGCTGTGCGGATCAAGCCCGCAAGAGTGCGGCTTTCCCGCCTCCGTCGCGGCCGGGCGTTCACCCGCGCTTAATCAGCCTTGCGGAAATCGGCGCGGGGGCGCCAGCGGGTCAATCGCCCCTTTACCTGTTCCCGATGAGAGTACGGCTTCATTGGTGTTTTGGCCATGCGGCCGGTTCGCAGAAAGAGTGAGCGTAATGAGTGGATGGGCGCTGATCTTCGAGGCGGAGGCGGCCGCCTCTGCTAGGCTTGCCGGATGTGCGGAACGAGCGGGCCTTGTCGGCGACGTGGCAAACATGAACCAGGCGGCATTCTCGCAGGTTCAGCAACAGCCTCAAGCATGGTCGCTGATCGTCCTCGGCTCCGGCATAGCCGCTGACCAATTTGCCGCGCTCGTAGCTGCGCAAAAGCCGGACATGGCGCTGCCGCCGATCATGGCGCTCAGTGAGGAGCCAGGTAGGTCGAAGGAGCTTTACCGTCTGGGGGCGGCCGAAGTCTTGCCCGCTGCAGCCGGCGAAGCCGCGCTCAGCGCGGCCATGCGCCGCACCAGCGAGGTTGGCCGGCTCAAGAGCGATTTCTCTCGCATCAAGGGATACCCCGATGCCGAACTCCGGCTCAACGATCTGCGCGGGGCGAGCCACGACATGGAGCGGGCCGTGGCGCTTGCAGAGCGGGCGGCGCGCATGCAGATGCACGTTCTGCTTGAAGGCGAGGCAGGCGTGGGCAAGCAGTTGATGGCGCGCGCCATTCACGCAGCGAGCGCGCGGGCGTCGCGCCCGTTTGTGGAGGCCGACCTCTCTGCCATGGCTTGCAATGATGCGGAGCGCACCCTGTTCGACAAGCGTGACGGGCTTTTCTGGCGCGCACGCGGCGGCACGCTTTTCATACGCAATATCCAGCTCCTGCCGCTGGCGGCGCAATCACGTCTCGCACGCATGGTGGGGCCACCCGATAATGATGTGCGCGACGCCCGGGCGACGGCCAAACCGTCGGTCCGTCTCGTGGCGGGGACGCGCGGTGATCTGCTCAAAAGGGTCAAGGCGGGTCAATTCCGCGACGATCTGTTCTACCAGCTCAACATTTGCCCGATCCTGATACCGCCGCTACGCCGGCGCCGGGACGATGTGCCCGCGCTTGCACAGCGGTTGATGCAGGCGTTCGCACTGGAGACCGGGCGGCGGATCGAAACCCTTAGCGCCGAGGCCGCCGAGCTGCTTTCGCATCACGACTGGCAAGGCAACCTCTTTGAACTGGAAAGAGAGGTGTTCCGCGCGATGCTGATGGCGGAGCAGGATATGTTGACCGCGCACCATTTTCCGCGGCTTCAGCAATCCCTCTCCCGAGCCACGCCGGGCGACTGTTCATATCCGGCGCGGCGCGGCCCGGCGTCCAGCGAGGTTGGTGAGGCCACCACCGCGGCACTTGTAGAAGGGATGCCAGCAGCCCCGCTTGCCGGTCACGTGCGGGAAAATCTTGCCGTTGGTATTCCCGCGCTGACCGCGCGCGGGGAAATACGCTCGCTGGACGATGTGGAAGCCGACATGATCCGGCTGGCTATCGGACGTTACCGGGGGTCCATGACCGAGGCTGCGCGCCGGCTGGGCATTGGCCGCTCGACGCTTTACCGCAAGATTCGCGAATTCGGGCTCGACGGGCAGGGCAGCAGGCGGTGATCGCCCGGCCGGTGGCCTGCGCTCGCTTGTGCCGCTTCAAGCGGTGGCGAGGTGTCCGCGCTTGATCCAGAGCAGGCAGCCTTCCGGACTCTCGATGCTCTGGTGCGTGCCGGGCGGATTGCGGATCCATGTGCCTTTGGCGTAAGTTCCATGCTCGTCGCGGAAGCTCCCCGCAAGGACAAAGATTTCCTCGCCGCCTTCTGTCTCCGGTGTGGTCATCGTGCCGCCGGCATCGAGCCTCTCCAGCGAGACCTGCTCGTCCGGGCCCGCGAACAGAAGAACCACATGATGCGCCGGTGTTGCGCCCGGCTGCCAATCGGCCTTGTTGGTGTCGACCACCACGCGCTCGCGATCGTCATCGCGCATCTGGCGCAGCTTGACCAGGATCGTGCACCCTTCGCGCGAGAACGGCTTGTGGCTCGATCCCGGCGGGTTGCGGACATAGCTGCCGGCAGGAAACTCCCCTGTCTCGTCGCAGAACGTGCCGCTGAGCACGAAGAACTCCTCGCCGCCGCCGTGCGTGTGCTCGGAAAAGCTGCTGTCGGCGGCGTAGCGCACGATGCTGGTGGCGCGCGCCACTTCGCCGCCGTCGCGTTCCAGCGGGCGGCGCTCCACGCCTTCTTCCGGCGATGCCAGCCATTCCAGCTCGTTGCTGTCGACGACGGCGCGTGCGGTCAAATCCGCATTGACCGGCTTCGGCTCCATGTAGCTCATCGGTGAAGACTCCATCAGTGGGTTGCCCGACAACGCGCCATTCTAACGCCAGAGAGCGCGCCTGTGGTCAAGCGCGCCCCGGTTTTCCAAGATTTCGTCGCCGTGGATGCCGGCTTATGGCGCGCGCGCCTCTGCAGGAAGCGTGCGTGGGAAATAGCGCCGCCCGAACCAGAGCGCAACGCTTACCAGCGTAATGAGCACCGGAACCTCGACAAGCGGTCCGATCACCGTGGCGAACGCGACCGGCGAGGCCAGCCCAAACGTTGCGACCGCGACCGCGATGGCAAGCTCGAAATTGTTGCTCGCCGCCGTGAAGGCGATTGACACGGTGCGCGGATAGTCCGCCTCGATCAGCTTGCCCATCGCGAACGAGATCAGGAACATGAGGAAGAAGTAGATCGCCAGCGGTACCGCGATGCGCAGCGCATCCAACGGCAGTTCAAGAACCATGCCGCCTTTCAGCGAAAACATCGCGACGATGGTAAACAGCAGCGCGATCAGCGTGATCTTGCCGATGCGCGGGCTGAACTCGGTATTGAACCACGTCTCGCCCTTCATCGCGATCAGCCCATAGCGCGAGATCACCCCGG
>CAYFTI010000022.1:0-25322 GCA_964346065.1 uncultured Hyphomicrobiaceae bacterium | reverse complement strand
GGTGCAGCGGCGGTGGGCGTACTGGCACTCTAGAGCCATATCCTCTCTGATCGAAACGGATACGTCCCTAGATAATTTATTTCACGCGCAATTTTTCCGAAAACCGGTTCCCACTTTTCGGATCGCGCTTCAACCGTCGCTCAGCAGCCGGCCGCAAAGCCAGAATTCGCCCTGCACGATCATGCCGCTCGTCAGCGCGCCATGGTGCCCATCCATCTGTGATTCCAGCGCGACGACATCCACCGTGCCGCCGAGCGTTTCCACAAGGGCCCAGCAGAAGCTCTGGCCGGTCACGGGGTTGGTGCGGATCTCCGAGCGGAGCACCTGACCGCTCAGAAAGGCGCGCGAAGGCGCATTGAAGCCCGGTTGGTCCGGGTCGTGGAACACGGGCTGGTCGCTCGCATCGTCCGATGGCATGAACAGTCCGCTGGCGAAAAACGACTTGGGGGCGAAGCGGACTTCCTGTCCCTCCTGTGCGGCCTCGAATGTCGCGGCGTCTGGAAACACCGCAATGTCATGCGCAAAGGCGGTGACCTGAGCATCCGCCTTGAAGGGGGCAACGCGATTTGCGAGGCAGGCGAAATCGACGACATCGAAAAGCGCGACGGTCGTGCAATCATGCGGGCTCTCGCCCGGCTCGACCTCCGCGAAGATTGCGCCCTCAAACGCATTGTCTTCGGGCCGGCGCTTGATCGCGACGGCGCGGATCGGCACACGCCCGGCACCTGCGAAGAACGGTGTGACACCGACGATGGCCAGCGTGTCCCCGGGCGGTCCGGCGCCCTCATCGGCCACGTCGTCCACGCGTTTTTGCATGTGGATCCAAAGTTCCGAGCCGACATCGGTGTGCCAACGATAGTAATACCCCGGTCGGCACTCGAGCGACTCGGCGCGGTCTTCCGGCAGTTTCCCGATCAGGCTCGCCAGCTCTTCAGCCGACCGCGCCTGAAACCCGATGATGCTGAAATGATCCGTCATGTCCCCACTGAAGTCCTTGGACGAGCGCGACGCGTTCGCTTATCGGCCTGCATTGCCCTCATGCCTGGCCTTCCTAGCGTGCCCACCTCGGCAAAATGGCATAACCTGCCGCCCACTCACCATGCCGTCGCGACATGACAGGACGCAGAAGCGGCATTTTTCCACGATTCGGGAGGTCGGGTTCCGCTTGCCGCATTCAGCCTGCCTGTGCCTCCATGGCGGCGACGATAGCTTTTCCCATCTCGTCCGTTGCAACCCGGCTCATGCCCTCTTGCATGATGTCGCCGGTGCGCAAGCCCTGATCGAGGACCGCCTCGATCGCGCGTTCCAGCATGTCCGCCTGCTGCGCGAGATCGAACGAGTAGCGCAGGGCCATCGCGAAGCTGGCCAGCATGGCGATCGGGTTGGCGATACCCTTGCCGGCGATATCCGGCGCGCTGCCATGCACCGGCTCGTACATCGCGCGCTTGCGGCCCGAGACCTGCGCCTCGCCCAGCGAAGCCGACGGCAACATGCCAAGCGAACCGGTCAGCATCGCTGCCTCGTCGGAAAGCATATCACCAAATAGGTTATCCGTCACGATAACGTCGAATTGTTTAGGCGAGCGAACAAGTTGCATTGCGCAGTTATCAGCCAGCACATGGGTCAGGTCGACATCGGAATAGCCTTGGGCGTGCACACGCGTGACGACCTCGTTCCACAAAACGCCCGTGCGCATGACATTGCGCTTGTCGGCGGATGCCACGCGGTTGCCGCGCTTGCGCGCCAGGTCGAAGGCCACGCGCGCGATCCGCTCGATTTCGCTGCTGGTGTAAAGCTGGGTGTCGACGCCGCGCTTCTGGCCGTCTTCGAGCGTCACGATTTCCTTCGGCTCGCCAAAGTAGACACCGCCGGTGAGCTCCCGCACGATCATGATATCCAGCCCTTCGACCGCCTCGCGCTTGAGTGTGGAGGCATCGGCCAGCGCCGAATAGCAGATTGCCGGGCGCAGATTGGCGAACAGCTCCATATCCTTGCGCAGCCGCAAAAGGCCGGCCTCCGGGCGCTTGTCGTAGGGCACGCCGTCCCATTTCGGTCCGCCCACCGCGCCAAGCATGACCGCATCAGCCGCGATTGCGCGGTCCATGGCCGGATCGGATATGGCTTCGCCGTATTCGTCATAGGCGCAGCCGCCAACGAGATCTTCGTCAAGATTGAACGTCACGGTGTCGTGCTGGTTGAACCACTGCGCGACCCGCTTGACCTCGTTCATTACTTCCGGGCCGATACCGTCGCCAGGCAGGAGGAGCAGGTTGAATGTCGCCATGGGTCGCTTCCTTGTGGATCTGTTCGTGGGGCAGGCCGGGGAGGTGCCATAGGCCGGGGAGCCACCGCGGCGCTCGGTGCATGACCAAGTGCTAGCCGCTCCCGGGGGCGGGCGCAAGGGCCTGCGCGATGATGCACAGCCGGGGTGTGTCAGCCCGTGTTGGCCAGTAGCGCCGCGTTACCGCCCGCGGCGGTCGTGTCGACGCAAAGATGGCGCTCGTGGAAATAGCGATCCGGCCGGAACACTTCGGTTATGAGGGGCAGGATCGGGCCGTCACGGCGGGCGAGCGCCCGGCGCATGGCGCTCAGATCGGCTTCATCGCCGGTGCAGGCCACGCCCGCAATACCGTCGAGATCGGCGAGGATTTCCGGGTCGAGGCGGCCGGCCAGAATGGCCAGTGGCGCGCCCCGTTTGGTAAGCGGGCCGATCTCCGGCAGGTCGGGACAGGCCACCACAGCCGCATTTCCGAAGGCCAGGGCCTGCACCGTCTGCGCCAAGGCGGTTTCAGCATCTGGGCCGAGGCACAGGATGGCGCCGCGCGGATGGACCGTCATCCGGTTGCTCTCGCCGGTCGGGCCGGGCAGCACATGCTCCGGCGCAATTGCGCTGGCGGCCGTTATCGCCTCGCGCGCCGCAGCGGGCGCATCAACCAATGCGTTTTGCAGTGTGGCAATTCGATCCTCGCGCGCCTCCCATTCGGGCTGGTGTTTTGCCGCCTGCGCCAGAGCGCGCTCCAGCTCCGCGCGCGCCAGCGTCGCCCCATCGGCGGAGGCCGGCGCAGGATCCGGCGAATGCGGCGGCTTGCGGAAGCTCATCAGGTAGTGCGGTCCGCCAGCCTTCGGCCCGGTGCCGGAGCACTTCTCGCCACCGAAGGGCTGCGAGCCGACGATCGAGCCGATCTGGTTACGGTTGACGTAGATATTGCCGACTTCAAGCCGGTCGACGACCTCTTGCACGCGCCGGTCGATGCGCGTGTGCAACCCCGCCGTCAGGCCGTAGCCGCTGGCGTTGATCTGGTTGACCACCTTCGTCAGATTTTCCGCCTTGAACGGCGCGACATGCAGCACCGGGCCGAACACTTCGCGCTCCAGTTCCTCGATGCCTGAGACACGGAACACCGACGGCGCGACGAAGCGCCCGTCGAATGGCACGTCGATCTTTTTCAACAGCCGGTTATCAGCCTCCATCCGGGCGCAATAGTCGGTGATATCGCGTTGGGCATCGGCGTCGATCACCGGGCCGACATCGGTGGACAGGTCCCATGGGTCGCCGACGCGAAGCTCGTCCATCGCGCCGGAGAGCATCTTCAGCGTGCGGTCGAACACATCCTCCTGGATGTAGAGGCAGCGTAGCGACGAGCAACGCTGACCCGCGCTCTGAAACGCCGACTGGACAACATCGCGGATGGCCTGCTCCGGCAGCGCCGTGGAGTCCAGGATCATGGCGTTCAGCCCGCCCGTCTCGGCGATCAGCGGCGTGCCGGGCGCGGCGTGCTCTGCCAGGGTGCGGTCGATAATCTTGGCGGTGTCGGTCGAGCCGGTGAAGCAGACGCCGGCGACGCGCCGGTCCCGCAAGAGCGCATTCCCCAATTCCGCGCCGTCGCCGGGCAGAAGCTGGAGCACATCGCGCGGGATGCCGTGCTCGTGCATGAGCGCGACCGCCCGTGCGGCCATGAGCGAGGTCTGTTCGGCCGGCTTGGCGATGAGCGCGTTGCCTGCCGCGAGCGCGGCGGCGATCTGACCCGTGAAGATCGCCAGCGGGAAGTTCCACGGCGAGATGCACACGAATACCCCGCGCCCCTCCAGCGGCGCGTCCGAGCCGAGGCGGCGAGCCTCAGCAGCGTAATAGCGCAGGAAATCGACGGCTTCTCGGACCTCGGCGATCCCGTCGGCGAGTATCTTGCCGGCCTCGCGGCTGGCGATCGCGAACAGTTCGGCGGCGTGGCTCTCGTAAGCGTCGGAGATCGATTCGAGGATCTTGGCGCGTTTCTCGACCGGCTCGGCCGACCAGCGCTTGGCCGCATCCTCCGCAGCGTCGAGCGCAAGGCGTGCGTGCTCGGGCGTGGCGTCTTCGACATTGCCGGGCGTGTCGGACGGCACGGCGGGGGTCACGACCGCGCGCGCGAGCTTGGGCGGCGGCGCCTCGGCGGCGATCAACGGCGTACTCCGCCATTGATGCGCGCGAAACGCCGCCATCTGTGACTGCAGGGCACCGACAACCTGGGGATCGTTCAGATCCCACCCGCGCGAATTGCGCCGGCCTGGGGCGAAGATTTCCGGCGCGGGGGTGACGGCCGGGTTCTCGACGCTATCATTCAGCCGCTCCAGCATCGTGAAGGGGTCGCGCGCGACATCCTCGGGCGGCACGTCCTCATCCACGATCTGGTTGACGAAGGACGAATTCGCTCCGTTTTCCAGCAGCCGCCGCACGAGATAGGCCAGCAGGTCGCGATGCGCGCCCACCGGCGCATAGATGCGGCAGCGCGTGTCGTGGTCCTCCTTGATCATTGAATGGAGCGCCTCGCCCATACCGTGCAGGCGCTGGAACTCGAAAGCGTCCTTCCCGGTGCCCGTTTCGCGCGCCATGTCAAGGATGGCCATGGCCGTGTGGGCGTTGTGCGTGGCGAACTGCGGGTAGATCCGATCCGTCATCCCGAACAGCTGGCGCGCGCAGGAAATGAAGCAGACATCCGTGCTCGCCTTGCGCGTCAGGACCGGGAAGCTCTCCTCGCCGTTGACCTGGGCGTGCTTGATTTCCGTGTCCCAGTAGGCGCCTTTCACCAGCCGGACCATGATGCGGCGGTTCTCGCGCTCAGCCAGGGCATGCACCCAGTCGAGCACGTAAGGCGCGCGCCGGCCATAAGCCTGCACGACGACCCCGAAGCCGCCCCAGCCCTGCGTCGCCGGGTCGCTCAGCACACGTTCGATCACGTCGAGCGAGAGGTCGAGCCGATCAGCTTCCTCCGCGTCGATGTTGAAACCCATGTTCGCGCTTTTCGCCAGCAGCGCCAGCGACATCAGCCGCGGCGTCAGTTCGCGCATGACCCGGTCTTTCTGGGCATATTCATAGCGCGCGTGCAGCGCCGAGAGCTTTACGGAGATGCCGGGATTATCCGCGACGTCGCCCGTGCAGTGCGGCGCGAGCCGGCTGATCGCGTCGGCGTAGGAGAGGTGATAGGCCCGCGCGTCCGCATCGGTGCGCGCCGCCTCGCCCAGCATGTCGTAGGAATAGGTGTAGCCCTCGGCCTCCCAATGCTTCGCGCGGCCTAGCGCCTCGTCCATGTCCGCGCCCAGCACGAACGTCCGGCCCATTTCGCGCATCGCCTGCTCGACGGCGGAGCGCACCACGGGTTCACCCAGCCGGCGCACCAGACCCCGCAGCACTCCGGCCAGCCCCTGGTTGCGATCGTCCACCACCTGCCCGGTCATCATCAGTGCCCAGGTCGAGGCGTTGACCAGCGTGGAACTGGAGCGGTTCAGATGCTCCGCCCATTTGCCGCCGGCGACCTTGTCGCGGATCAGCGCGTCGATCGTGCGGTCGTCCGGTACACGCAGCACGGCCTCGGCCAGGCACATCAGCGCGATGCCTTCCTGCGTGCTCAGCCCGTATTCGCCGAGGAACTGTTCCATCATGCTGGGCCGCGAATCGCTCCGGATCCGGCGCACGAGGTCGGCGGCCTGGCCCGTGATGCGCGCGCGCTGGTCCGGCGAAAGGGCTGCCCTGTCTATAAGCTCGGGGACCAGGTGGGTCTCCGGCGCGCGAATGGTGTCGCGAGCTCGCTGGCGCAGAGCGGTGAGATGATCGGGACGGTCCTGCGGCTTCATCATGGGTGAAAGGCTAGCATATCCACGCAGACGGACAACCACCCGCGCTGCCGCAGGAGATGATCACCCGCCTTGAGGTCTGTCTTGCATGCTGCGTGGACGGCCGCACCGGCTTTACGGCCCGACGCGATCAACCATCATCGTCCCGCGGCCCGTGTTATAGATATGGGCATAGAACGTCTCGCCCTTACGGACGGAGTCGATGATGTAGTCCGCGTGCTTGCCATTCCCCTTTACCAGGAGGATGTTGGGCTCGCCGGAGCGGAAGGCGCGGTCGAGCCAACGGCATTCGCCCTGTGCAGGGGGACTGGAACTGGCCGCTTCCTTGCCCGCATCGAAGCGCACGCGCACCGTGTTGCCGGCGCTGACTTCCGCCATCATGTTACCACCGCCATTGCAGACGACGGGGTAGCTCTTCTGCGCCTGCGCGGCGGATGTGCCTGCAAGCGCGAAGAGAATGGTCGCGGCAAGAACCGGAAGTGTATTGCGTAAATTCATTATTTCCTCCCTTGAGCATTTGCTGCAAGAACGGGAAGGCTTTGCAGGTCGAAAGATGCGAGAAGCTTAGCCTGGCGAGCGCGCTTTCACGGTCGCTGTAATGAGGGCTCGCGCGTGCCGAAGGCCAAACGCCTCGCGCGAGCGTAGTGACCGCCTGACGGGTGTGTCAATCGGCCGCTCTACAGGCTGCAGATATCAAACGGTGGCGTGACGCCTCTCCGCGCTGTTTGCACCCTTGGCCACCGGCAGGGCGCCCTCATCAATGGCGCGGAGATAATCGTTCGTCTGCACCAGATTTTGCGCGTAGCCTTGTGGAAGGGCCGAGATCGAGCTGGCGCCCAGACCGATCAGGGCATCCGCCTGGTCCGTTGTGTAGCCCTGGAAGTTGCGCCGCGGATGCCCGCTGCGCGCGGCCCCGGCAAGACTGTCATCGTGTCGTGCGAAATGATCGATGCCGATGGCCTGATAGCCGAGGGGCTCCAGCAAGGCGCCCGCATCCTCGGCCATGTCGAAGCGCGGCTGCGGACCGGGCAGGGCGTCCTCCTCGATCTTGCGCTGGTTCTTGGCCATCCACGGCACATGCGCATGGCCGAACACCGCGATGCGTGCGGGTTGGAGCTCCACGGCACGCCTCACCGTCTCGGCCAGCATCTCCGGCGTCTGGTGCGGCAGGCCGTACATCAGGTCGAAGTTGAGCGCCGAGATACCCGCATCGCGGAGCCAGCCGCAGAGCTGCTTGACCGTCTCGAAGGGCTGGACCCGGTTGATCCCGCGTGCGCCAAGATAGTTGCGGAGGGCTTCCCTCATGGCTGGCTCGTTTGACCGATGGTCCCGATAGCCAAGCTAACTTGACACCTTGGCGCCTTGGCCTGAGTCGAATTTGCGGATAGCGCGCCGAAGCCGCCAGATGTGATCCATAGCCGCAGCGCGCGCGTTGGTGATTCACGTCACCCAAGCAATCGGACGCGGGCGCACGCATCAGCCCGGCGTCGATCCCACGAAAGGAGAGTGACTATGCGTAAGGTATTGCTCGGAGCCCTCGCTGCGCTGTTTGTCGGCACAGCCGCACCAGCCAACGCGGCGAATATCGTCGAGACCGCGCAACAAGCGGGTAAATTCGAGACACTCATCACCGCGGCGAAGGCGGCCGGTCTTGCCGGAGCGCTGGCCGAGGGCGACAACCTGACCGTTTTCGCGCCCACCGATGCGGCATTCGACGCGCTGCCGGAAGGCACCGTTGAAGACTTGCTCAAGCCGGAAAACAAGGACAAGCTCGCCGCGATCCTGTCGTATCACGTGCTGCCGCGCGAACTGACCTCCAACATGCTGCCGGGGCGGCGCATTCATGTGAGCACCATCAAGGACGGCGGCGACGACATGCTTGCGGTTGAAAAGTCCGCCAGCACTCAGGCCGTGACGGTCGACGGCGCGAACGTCGTGCAGGCCGACATTCAGGCCGACAACGGCGTCATTCACGTCGTTGATCAGGTTCTGTTGCCATCTGACTAAGGCATCGCAGTCGTGAGTGCCTGAGCCCGGCCAGTCATGAACATTGCCGCACCGTCAGCAAAAGTGGCTCCGGGTTCGTGTCATCAACCGGACGCCGGTGCGACCCAACGAGAGTTCGCCGAACCAACAACGTAGAGCCTGTTCAGCGACCCAGGTGTCGTTGAACAGGCTTTAAACGGTTGCGGTGTCGCCGTGTTTCTTCGCCGGCTGCTTCTGGCTCTCATGGCCCGCACGCATTGACGCCGCCTCGATACGGGCCGCAGCGTCTTCCATTGTGTCGGCGTATTCAGGTATTACCAATCCGGCCGAGATTATCAGCTTCGCGGCTTCCTCGACCGTCATGTCGAGGATCGTCACGTCCTTCTCGGGGACGAACAGCAGAAAGCCCGACGTCGGGTTCGGCGTGGTGGGCAGGAAGACACTGATCAGCTGGTCCGATCCGTGCCGCGCCTGGATCTCGCCGCCGGTTTCCGTTGAAATGAAAATGATCGAGTAGATGCCCTTGCGCGGATATTCGATCAGGCCCACTCGCTGGAAGCTGCTTCCACTTTTCGACAGGACCGTCTCGAAGATCTGCTTGAGCGCGCCGTAGACGTTGCGAACGATCGGCATGCGCCCGAGCATCAGCTCGCCGTAGCCAAAGATGGTGCGCCCGAACAGATTGGCCGTCAGGGCGCCGATAAGCGTAAGTCCGATAATCGCGACGATCAGCCCGATGCCGGGAATGTCGGGCAGCGCTGAGACAGAGAAGGGCAGGTTGAATGGCAGGTTCCGCTCGACTTCCTCAACGCTGGGCAGGAGCGGTTTGACCCACGCGTCAATCAGCCCGACGAACCACCAGACGATGTAGAGCGTGATGCTGACCGGCCCGACAATGATCAGCCCGGTAAAAAGGTAGTTGCGCAAGCGGGTGCCGAAGCGGAGACTCTCTTCGGTCTTGCGACCGACAAAGAGCCGGGCGAAGCTGGCGCGGCGCCGGCGCCTGGGGCCTTGTCCGGGCGGTTCCTGCTTGTGTGTATTGTCCATCAGTCGCCACTCATGCACGCCGAAAACTGGCGCCAGCGTAATCGCATTTCGTTAGAATATCAGAAAAATGCGGGAGGCGCAGGCGTGCCGCCGTTCAGCGAGAGGCGGCTTGTACAGGCTTAACGGCTGGAGACAACGAGGCAGTCCACACCGCGCGACTTGAAGTCCTGGCACATGCTGTTCGCCGCCCTGCGGGACGGCTTCGGTCCAACAACGATGCGGAAGTAGGTGTTTCCCGAATCCGTGTCCATCCGCACGACGCTCGGGCTTTCGCCCTGCAGAGCGTCGCCGAGCAAGCGCGAGAGCCGGCGGACTTCGGAGTCCGCGCCCTCGCGCGTGCCCACCGAGGCAAGCTGAACGCGATATTGCCGCCCATCCTCGCTAGAGGCGGAAGGTGATGCCGAAGTCTCGCTGGTGCTGGCGGTCCACCCGGAGGTGGCGGCTGTCTCTGTCTGTTGTCCCGTCTCGGCCGCGGGCTCGTTCCCGGAGCCGCCGAACAGGTTGTTGAAGAACGCGCCGATCGCGTCCTCGTCTTCCGCTTCGGTTTCATCGGTCTGGACGGCGGTCTGCCAGGCGCCCGACGACGGCTCGTTGGCGGGGGCCGGATCAGGTTCGGGCGCGGGGGCCGACACGGTTTCGCTGGCCGGCTCCTCGTCATCCGACGACGTCGGGATCGTGGTCGGAATGCTTGCGGTCTGCGTGGAGGAGGCGTCCTCGTTCGCGGGCGGGTCCTCGCTCTCATCGGCCAGACCGAGCTTGGTGAGCGCGGCCTGACGCCCGGCAACGGCGTCCTTGCGCTGGCTATCGTTCAGGCCTTTCAGCCACAGCGCGGCGTTGTAGTCCGATAGCGCCTGCGCGTGCCGGCCCGCTTTCGCATAGGCCTGTCCGCGCAGGAGCATGGCCTTCGATGCTGTGTCGGCCTCTTCGGGGCTCTCGTCCAGCATCGTGTTGAGTTGCTCGACCGCCTTGCCGGTCTCATCGTTCTGGATGAGCTTGTAGATCTCGGCCAACTTGCGCAGGTCTTCCTTCGACTGCGCGCTCGCCGGCCCGGCTGGCGCCATAAGGCTCGCGAAGACGAGCAGTGCGGGGATGAGGCTCAGAAGGCGCATGTCGCTCCGACCTGTGGCGTTTGCTCCCGTCCGAGACAGGGTCCGATCTTCATGACCTAGGCAGAGCAGGAAGGCAAGACTGTGACCGGATTCCCACAGGCTCATTCCACAGTCACGGACTTCGCCAGGTTGCGCGGCTGGTCCACATCCGTCCCGCGCCACACCGCCGTATGATAGGCCAGCAACTGCACCGGCAGCGCGTAAAGCATCGGCGCGACGAATTCGTGCACATCGGGCATCCGGCAGTCCGCCATGAGCCCGCAGTCCGGCGCGCCCCCAGATTCGCCGGTCAGCAGGACGATGCGCCCGCCGCGCGCGGCGACCTCCTGCATGTTCGACATGGTCTTGTCATGCGTGCGGTCGGGCGGCGCGATCACCACGACGGGCACGGTCTCGTCAATCAGCGCAATCGCACCGTGTTTCAGTTCGCCCGCGGCAAAGCCCTCGGCATGAATGTAGGAGATTTCCTTGAGCTTCAGGGCGCCTTCCAGCGCCAGCGGGTAGTTCACGCCGCGCCCGACATAGAGCATGTCCTGCGCGTGGGAAAGTTGATGCGCGATGTCGATGAAGGCCTGTTCGCCGCGCAGCACGCGGCTCATCAGCCTCGGCAACTCCACGAGCGCGCCAACAAGTTCCTGTTCGAGGGCCGCATCGATATGCCCGCGCGCCTTTCCGGCCGCGATCGCCAGCGAGGCGAGCACCGCAAGCTGGCTGGTAAAGGCTTTCGTCGAGGCAACGCCGATTTCCGGTCCTGCCAGCGTGGGAAGCAATACGTCCGATTCGCGTGCGATCGAGGAATGCGGGACATTGACGACCGAGGCGATATGCTGGCGCTGCTCACGGCAATAACGCAGGCCCGCCAGCGTGTCCGCCGTCTCGCCCGACTGGCTGATGAAGATCGCTAGCCCATCTTTCGGCAGCGGCGCCTCGCGGTAGCGGAATTCCGAGGCGACGTCGATCTCGACCGGTAGCCTAGCATAACGCTCGAACCAGTATTTCGCGACCAGCCCGGCATAAAACGCTGTGCCGCAGGCGCACAGCGTCACTCGGGAAAGCGACGCGAGATCGACATCCAGGCCGGGAATTTCGATGCGCCGTTCGCTCAGATCTGCATAGTCCGCGATGGTGTGGGCGATCACCTCCGGCTGCTCGTGGATTTCCTTGGCCATGAAGTGGCGGTAGTTGCCCTTGTCGACCATCAGCGCCGAGGCGACGCCCTTCTGCCGCGGCCGCTCCACCTCCGCGCCGGCTTCATCGTGGATGCGCGCACCGCGCCGCGTGATGAAGGCGACGTCGCCCTCTTCGAGATAGGTGATTTCACCGGTCAGCGGCGCCAGTGCGATGGCGTCCGAACCCAGATACATCTCGCCATTGCCGTGGCCGAGCGCCAGCGGGCTGCCCTTGCGCGCGGCGATCATCAGGTCATCGTGGCCGGCGAAGATGATGGCGAGGGCAAAGGCGCCCTCAAGCCGGCGCAGGACAGATGCGGTGGCCGCTTCCGGCGGTTTGCCGACGGCGATTTCGCGGGCGAGCAGATGCGCGATCACCTCACTGTCTGTCTCGCTTTCAAGCGTGACGCCGCCGGCTTCCAGTTCGCGCCGCAGCGTGGAGAAGTTCTCGATGATGCCGTTATGCACGAGCGAGACCGGGCCTGAGATGTGCGGATGCGCATTGATCTCCGTGGGCGCGCCGTGGGTGGCCCAGCGGGTGTGGCCGATGCCCGCCTTGCCCGACAGCGGCTGGCCGGTGAGCACGCCCTGCAGCGCGTCGAGCTTGCCGGGCGCGCGCCGCCGGTCGATCCGCCCGTTCTCCACCGTGGCAATACCCGCCGAATCGTAACCGCGATACTCCAGCCGCCGCAGCGCCTCCAGAAGCGGATCGGCCACCGGACCGGAGCCGAGAATTCCCACGATCCCGCACATCGCTTATCCCTCCAAGCGTTCGTTTTATCGCGCATCATGGCGCGTTGCCGTCGGCCCCACACCGACAGGAAACGCGAGAACTTTGCAGATTTCACAGAATTGAGGTGATGGTTTATCGGCACGGCGCGCTTTCGCCAAATCAAAGCGCGTTACACCCCGTTTCATGCCCCGCGCTCAATCTTCTTCGGGCTTGTTGGCGTCCCGGTTGCGCCGCGCGGCCATTCGGTCCGCCCAGCCTTCGCGTTCTTCCTGCGGCGTGCGGCTGAGGGCGAGGGACCCCTCAGAGACATCCTTCGTGATGACGCTGCCCGAGCCAATATAGGCGCGATCCCCGATGCTCACCGGGGCGACAAGGGCTGTGTTGGAGCCGATGAACGCGCCCGCGCCGATGTCGGTGATGTGCTTGGCGTGGCCATCGTAATTGCAGGTGATCGTGCCTGCGCCGATATTCGCGCCCGCGCCGATACGCGCGTCGCCGATATAGGTCAGGTGATTGACCTTCGCGCCGTCCGCGATGCTGGCTTTCTTGACCTCGACGAAATTGCCGACCCGCACGTTCTCGCCCAGCTCTGCGCCGGGGCGCAGCCGCGCGAACGGACCGATGACCGCGCCGGGGCCGATCTGCGCGCCCTCGATGTGGGAGAATCCGTTGATGCGCGCGCCGTCGCCGACGCGCACGCCTGGGCCGAAGATGACGTTCGGCTCGATCACGACATCCTCGCCGAGCGCCGTGTCATGGCTGAAAGTGACGCTGCCCGGATCGACCAGCGTCGCGCCGCCGGCCATTGCTTCCGCGCGCAGCCGTGCCTGAATCTGCGCCTCGGCGGCGGCGAGCTGCGCCCGATCGTTCACGCCGAGCACTTCGGCCTCGGATCCCATCGTGACGGCCACCGTGTACTCCCGGCCACGCGCCAGCGCCACCGTGTCGGTCAGGTAATACTCGCCCTTGGCATTGTCGTTGCCAATGCGCGGGAGGAGGGTGCGCAGCGCCTCGGCGCGAAAGGCCATGACGCCGGAATTGCACCGGCGGATCACCCGCTCATCCGCGCTCGCATCCTTCTCCTCGCGGATTCCGATCAGCGCGCCCTCCTCATCGCGCAGCAGCCGGCCATAGCCCGTTGGGTCCACGGCGTCGAAGCCGAGCACCGCCATTGCCGCCCCGTCGTTCAGCGCATGGTGGAGGCGCTTGAGCGTGTCCGGGCGGATCAGCGGCGTATCGCCGTAGAGCACGAGCACATCGCCGTCGAACTCCGCGAACGCGTCCCGCGCCGCATCGACTGCGTGCGCGGTGCCGAGCTGTTCGTCCTGCACGAAGACACGTCCTTTGGGATGCTCGGCAGCAATGGCCTCGCGGACCTGATCGCCGCCGACGCCGACCACGACCGCCAACTCGTCCGCGCCGGCCACCCGCGCCGCGTCCAGCACATGCCCCACCATTGCCCGCCCGGCGACCGCGTGCAGGACCTTGGGAATTCGCGACTTCATCCGCGTGCCCTGTCCGGCGGCGAGGATGATGGCGAGCAGGGGGCGGTCGGTCATGGCTGCGGTCCTAAGGCGTTTTTCTTCGGATTGCTTACGCGTGAGGCGCGGTTATTGCAAGGTGCGGGCGCAAGGATGACACACAGCCCTGAAACGACTATCACGCCAGAATGACAGCGAGCCAAGAGAGCAGCGAAGCGATGCGCTGGCGCGCATGCGTGCTGACCATTTATCCGCAGATGTTTCCGGGGCCGCTTGGGGAAAGCCTGTCCGGGCGCGCGCTCGCGGATGGCATCTGGACGCTCGAGGCCATCAATATCCGCGATTTCGCCACCGACAAGCACGCCTCGGTTGATGACACGCCCGCCGGCGGCGGACCGGGCATGGTGATGCGCCCGGATGTTGTCGGTGCGGCGATCGACGCCGCACGGGCCAGGCAGCCGGATGTCCCGCTCATTTACCTCTCGCCGCGCGGCAAGCCCCTGACGCAAACCCGCGTGCGGGCCCTGAGTGCCGGCCCAGGCGCGATGCTTCTCTGCGGCCGGTTCGAGGGCGTGGATCAGCGCGTGCTCGATGCGCGCGCCGCCGAGGAAATCTCGATCGGCGACTACGTTCTCTCTGGCGGCGAACTGCCTGCGATGGTGCTGATCGATGCCTGTGTGCGGCTGTTGCCCGGCGTTGTCGGCGCGGGCGCGTCGCTTGCCGAGGAGAGCTTCGAATCCGGCCTGCTGGAATACCCGCAGTACACCCGCCCGCGGGTTTGGGAGGGGCGGCAGATCCCGGAAGTTCTGCTGTCGGGCGATCATAACCGCATCGCGCTATGGCGGCGCGAAAAAGCGCTGGCCCTGACCCGTGTGCGCCGGCCAGACCTGTTGGCGGACGACGACTAGGAGCGGCAATGCGCATCATCGTTATTGGCGCGGGTGTGGCGGGCGTTACGGCGGCCTATTACCTGGCGCGCGACGGCCATGACGTGGAAATCCTCGACAACCGGGCGCGCAGCGGCGAGGGCACCAGCTTCGCCAACGGCGGACAGCTCAGCTATTCCTATGTCGAGCCGATGGCGCGGCCGGACCTGGTGCCCAAGCTTCCCCGGATCATCGCCGGGCTGGAGCCGTCCTTTGTCATGACGCGCCTGTTCGACTGGAAGCTGATGCGCTGGGGAATGCAGTTCCTTCGCAACTGCACGGCCTCACGGTTCGAACGCAATGCGCGCGCGGCCCTGTCCCTCAGCGTTGAGTCCCGTGACGCGCTGCATGAGCTCGTCGCAGAACACGCCCTGCGGTTCGACTACAGCCGCACCGGCAAGATGGTGCTTCACCAGTCCGATGCGGCGCTCGAACACGCCGCCGAGATGATTCCGCTGAAGCGCGAGGCAGGCGTCGAGCAGCGCCGCCTGGGCCGCGACGAATGCGTTGCGCTGGACCCGGCGCTGGAGACCTACGGGGCGGACTTCGCCGGAGCTGTTTATGCGCCGGGCGACGAGGCGGGCGATGCGGGCCAGTTCTGCCGCGCGCTTATGGCGGTGTGCGAAAACGACCTCGGCGTCCACAAGCACACTTCTGTGCAGGTCCACCGGATCATACGCGAAAACGGCGCCGTGCGCGGGTTGGAGACCTCGCAAGGGCGCATGGGCGCGGATCATTACGTCCTTGCGACCGGTCCTGACGCCGAGCCGCTGGCGCGCACCGCCGGGCTGCGCCTGCCGATCTACCCGATCAAGGGCTTCAGCATTACGCTGCCTGCAAGGCAGGGCGCGCCCGCGGTCAACCTCACCGATGCCGCGAACAAGGTCGTGTTCTGCCGGCTGGGCGACCGCTTCCGGGTCGCCGGTTTCGCGGAGTTCGCCCGTGGCGACAAGCGGGTGGTGGAGGCGCGTATCCGCAAGCTGACAGCGCTTGCCCAAGACCTGTTGCCCGAGGCCGCCGACTACACGGCGGAGCCGCATGGCTGGGCGGGCGAGCGGCCAATGACGCCGGACGGGCTGCCGCTGGTCGGGCCGACGCGCATCGACGGCCTGTCAGTCAGCGTCGGGCACGGCATGTTCGGCTGGACTTATAGCTGCGGCGCCGGCAAGCGGCTGGCCCAGCGCATCGGGCCGGCGCGAACGCATTAACCCTCTGCGCGGTTTCCGATCAATTTTGTCTCAATTTGACGCTACCGTATCCGCAGGCGGATTGGCCGGTGCCGGCCCGTATGTTCATGCTTTGCACCTGATACAAATGGGGGACGCAGATGTTGCGCGTATTAAGCGTTTTTATGGCCGCCGGGACGATGCTGGCCGGCGTACAGGCTGCCTCCGCCCAGTATCATGGCCCGGTCGCGTATCGCGACGCTGCGCCACGCTACTACGGTGAGCATTACGAGCGGTATGATGCCCCGCGGTATTACGAAGACCGGCGGCCATATCTCTCAGGGCACCGCTATCACCGCCCCCTCTACTACGAGCAGTATCCAGAAGACGATCTGTTCATCCGCCCAAGATATCCCGATCATTACGGCGATGACCGCGTCGTCCGGGAAGAAGAGCCGGGCACCTTTCGCGAGAGCGAGCAGGGCTTTGACCCGCGCCGCCCGCATCTTGGCGACGGCACCGACGCGCCCGACGAACAGTATTATGCGCGCCGCCCACGAAGCTGTGGTGAATACTACTACTGGGACGGCCGGGCCTGCGTCGACGCCCGCAAATATCCGCCTTATGTCGGGCCGAAACCTTGAGGCGGCCGACCGGGTGTCTCAGGTCTGAGGATCCGGCGCGATGACGGTGATCTCCGGCACGCCGTAGATTTCCGCCAGCGATGCGCCATCGGCCATCGTCTCGATCGTCACGGCTTCGCGTTGCTTGAGCGCGCGCACCGCGGCAAGCGTCGCGTCCACCCGCCCAAGCGGCACGACCGCCACGCCGTCGGCATCGCCGATGACGAGATCACCGGATGAGACCGTCACGCCGCCGCACGAAACCGGCGCATCAACGCTTCCGCCAAAACCCTTGTGCGGCCCGCGCGGCACCGCGCAGCGCGCGAAGCACGGGAAGCCCAGCTCGGCGATCTCGTCGCTGTCGCGCACGGCCCCGTCGACCACAAGCCCGGCAATGCCGCGCGCAAGGGCGGCGCGGGTCATCAGCCCGCCCCAGACGGCAACATCCTCGAAGCCCTGGGCGGACGCCACGAGCACATCGCCCGGTTCGGCCAGCGTGACAGCGGCGTGCAGCGCGCTGTTATCCGCCACCATGCAGTTTACGGCCCGCGCTTGGCCGACAACCCTGATGCCAGGCCGCAGAGGTCCGATTGCGCCGAACATCGCCTGCGCACGGTCAAGGCAATCAGAAATCTCGGCTGTGCCGAAGTCGTTCCACGGCGCGATCTCGGCGGATGCGAGCCGGCGAAAGTCATGCTTGTGATGACGAACGCTCATTCGTCCGGCCCTCCGAAACCGCTGCCGGCTTGCTTGTAGGCCTCCCGCGGCGGCGCGAACACGTCCATGACGACAAGGCCGTCATCGCCCGATTCCATGGTGTGCGGCGTATTGCCCGGCGTTCGCCAGAAATCTCCGGCGGCGACAGATACTTGCTGTTCGCCCTGAATGCGGGTGCCCGAGCCGGCAATGCAGTAGCCCCACTGCTCTTCCGGGTGGTGATGCAGTGTGCCGCGCGTGTTCGGCGCGATGCGCACGATGGACAGCATCGCGTGCTCGCCGGGGAAGACCGTGGTCGTGATGCCCGGTGCCAGTTCGCGCGGGATGCCGCCCTCGGGGTTGTCGATGTTGAAGAAGTGCTTGTTGTCCATGGGCGTCCCTACTCTCCGTGCAGCAAGACGATGCGTATCGGCTAGCGCAATTCGCCTGAACGGCGACAGTTGCCGAGGCAAATGCCGGCGTCAATCGGACTTTGCGACAAACACCTTCCACGACCTCCCGCCAAGGGCGCATCAGCCTTCAAAAAACCGCGAGCATACCGAACCGGCGGCGCTTCCAGCCTCTCAAATCTGCGCGGCGCCAGTAATGAAAGGATGTGGCGGTGAGGCGCTGTTGCGTACGCCCGGCGCGAAGGGAGGGCAACTCATGCGTGTGATCGGCTCATTTCTTGTTGGCGCAATCCTTGGGACGGGGCTCGGCGTCGCGCTCGGCTTCTTTCTTTTTCCCTACGTCTTTCCGCCACCCCCGGCTGCCGAAACGCTTTCAGCGGCCGAGCAGACCGACATTGCGGCGCGCGGCACCTTCATTCATGCCGATCCGATCCACCGGGGCGAGGGCGATGTCACTGTCTACGAGGGCACGATTTTCCTCGAACCTAACTTCAAGCTCGGTCCGGGGCCGAAATACCACGTCTACCTCGTGCCAAAGGTGAAGATCCGGTCGTCGGCGGATGTGATCGGCTGGGCGTTTATCGATTTAAGCCGGCTGCGCAGCTTCGAGGGCAGCCAAAAGTACCCGATACCCGAGGGAGTCGACCTGGCGCAATATCCCAGCACCGTCATCTGGTGCAAACGATCCGATGTGCTGATCTCTCCAGCCGATCTCGACTTCACTGCGTCGTAACACCGCGTGGCTTGCGGCCGCCGTCTGTCTCCGCTAAAGCTTTAGCGCGTTCCAAAGGTTCGGAACGATGGGTATAGCTCATTTCTCCGCCGGCTGCTTGGTCCTAAAGGTTGGCCTTGCCTTTCGAAACGCCCTCTAGCCCGCAGCCCCCGGGTTCGGCACGGGAGACACCCCGCCATGACCACTGCCGCGCCAGGAGCGCCGGATACGACCGCCTCGGCCGCGCTCAGGATCTGGGCGCTGCTGCTGGGTATGGGCGCAATGCTGGCGGGCAACGGGCTGCAAAGCAGTCTGCTCGGGCTTCGCGCCGAGTCCGAGGGCTTCGGTGACGCGATCACCGGCCTGATGATGTCCGGGTTTTACGTCGGCTTCCTCGCCGGCTCCTTGATCACGCCGGTCTTGCTGCGAAACGTCGGGCATGTGCGCACCTTCGGCGCGCTCGCCTCGCTGGCGTCGATCGCCATCCTCGTGCACAGCCTGTATGTGATCCCAAGCGTCTGGACGGCGATGCGCTTCATCACGGGCCTCAGTTTCGCCGGCCTCTACGTGGTCTCGGAAAGCTGGCTCAACCACAGCGTTTCCAACAACCTCAGAGGAAGCATCCTGGCGCTGTACTGGGTGATCGGCTATCTCGGGCTTGCCGCTGGCCAGCTTTTGCTGAACGCGGCCCCGCCGGAGACGGCGGAGTTGTTCATCCTGTGCTCGATCGTCATCTCCTTTGCGCTGGTGCCGATCCTCGTGACCGCCACGCCGCAGCCTGATGCGACGACCCCGCAATCGGCGAGCATCGCGTTTCTCGTCAGGAAAGCGCCGCTTGGCGCGATCGGCTGCTTCGTGACCGGCATTGCCCAGGGCGTGATCCTCGGCATGGCGCCGGTCTATGCGAGCAAGCTGGGCCTGTCGGTTGGAGAAGTCTCGGTCTTCATGATCGCGCTGGTCATGGGCGCTGTGGTGCTGCAATGGCCGCTGGGCAAGCTGTCCGACCTGTTCGATCGGCGCAAGGTGATCCTCGGGATTGCGATTGCCGCCGCGCTCGCCTCTTTGTTGATGCAGGCGGTTGCGGCGGTTTCGATCATCGCGCTGCTGCTGACTTGTGCGCTGATGGGCGGACTGGTGCTTAGCCTTTATCCGATCTTCCTCGCCTACACCAACGACTGGCTTGAGCCGAACCAGATGGT
The DNA here is from genome assembly GCA_964346065.1 of uncultured Hyphomicrobiaceae bacterium. GTDB lineage: Bacteria > Pseudomonadota > Alphaproteobacteria > Rhizobiales > Rhodomicrobiaceae > Dichotomicrobium. Next base: position 5,957 of record CAYFTI010000022.1, on the reverse strand, counting down.
GGCGGCCAGCGGGACACTTGTGCTGATTTTCGGCGCAGGCGCGATTCTGGGGCCATCTGGCGCAGGCTGGGCACTCAGTATTTTCGGGCCGGAGGGTTTCGCCGCCTATCTGGCGCTGATCCATATCGCTATCGCGGCCTTCGCCATTTACCGCATGACGCGGCGCGCGACGCCGGAGGATCAGAGCGACTACGTTCTTGGTCCGTCGCAGCCCGCGCCCTCGGCGACGTTGTGGGCGGAGGAACTGGCGGAGGGAGATGCTGGTACGGATGAGCCGGTGGGGGCCGAGTAAGAGACGTCGCGTCAGAAACAGCCTTGACCAGTTTCCCAAAACCCCATCGACAACCTCGTGAAAGTGTTTTATCACCCTCTTCAATTCCCAGCATGGGCGATACATCGACTGGCGGCGGCGCATGGCGCGCTGCCCGCGGCAGAAGGTTTGAGACATGAACATCATCGAAGACATCGAGCGGGAGCAGGCCGCCGCGATCGAGCAGAAGCGCCGCATCCCGCCCTTTCAGCCCGGCGATACGGTGCGCGTGAATGTGCGCGTCGTGGAAGGCAACCGTGAGCGCGTTCAGGCTTACGAGGGTGTTTGCATCGCGCGCAGCGGCCGCGGTTTCCAGGAGAGCTTTACCGTGCGCAAGATTTCCTACGGCGAGGGCGTCGAGCGCGTCTTCCCGCTGTATTCGCCGCTGATCGAGGGCATCGAGGTGATGCGCCGCGGCAAGGTGCGCCGCGCGAAGCTGTATTACTTGCGCGGCCTGCGCGGCAAGGCAGCGCGCATTCCGGAGCGGCGCGATGCCCGCGTGCGCGCCGGCGGAGCGGCCAAGCCTTTCAAGGGCTTCAAGAAGCCGAAAGGCACGCCCGACGACCTCACGCGCATCTCCGGCATCACCAGCGATATCCAGGCACAGTTGCGCAAGCTCGGCGTGATCCAGTATGGCCAGATCGCGGCATTCTCCGATGAGGACATCGCCAAGGTGGACGATGCGCTCGGCCTTGGCGGCCAGATCGAACGCGATGGCTGGACGGAACAGGCCCGCGGCCTGATGGCCGAGGCGACGCTGGACGAAGTGCCGGCTGCCGAAGAGAAAACGTCTGACGACACCGAGGAACAGCAGGACAAATCCTGAGGCCGCCCGGCTTTCCTGACCGCTCTATTGGCTTACGGCCTGCCGATGCCGATATGCACGTGAAAGGGCTCAATAATCGGAGGATGGACAGATGGCGAGCACCGGCGGACGCACGCTGTATGACAAGATCTGGGATGACCATGTCGTAGACACCCAGGACGACGGCACATCGTTGCTCTACATCGACCGCCACCTCATTCACGAAGTGACGAGTCCGCAGGCCTTCGAAGGGCTGCGTCTCGCCGGGCGCAAGGTGCGCAAGCCGGAAAATACGCTCGCCGTTGTCGACCATAACGTGCCCACGACTGACCGCTCGGGCGGCATCGACGATGCCGAATCCGCGCTGCAGGTCAAGACGCTGGCCGACAACTGTGCCGAGTTCGGCATCGACTATTTCAACGAACTCGATGACCGGCAGGGCATCGTTCATATCATTGGTCCCGAGCAGGGCTTCACGCTGCCCGGCACGACAATCGTTTGCGGCGACAGCCATACTTCGACCCACGGCGCATTCGGCGCGCTGGCCCATGGCATCGGGACGTCCGAGGTCGAGCATGTCCTGGCGACCCAGACGCTCATCCAGTCGAAAGCAAAGAACATGCGCGTCGTCGTGGATGGGGAAATTCCGCGCGGCGTCGGCGCGAAGGACATCATCCTCGGCATCATCGGCCAGATCGGCACGGCTGGCGGCACGGGCCATGTCATCGAGTATGCGGGCGATGCCATCCGCGCGCTGTCCATGGAAGGGCGCATGACCGTGTGCAACATGTCGATCGAAGGCGGCGCGCGGGCCGGCATGATCGCGCCGGATGAGCGCACCTTCGAGCATCTCAGGGGCCGCCCGCGTGCGCCGAAGGGCGCGGCGTGGGAAATGGCCATGCGCTACTGGGAAACCCTGTACTCTGATGCCGACGCCGCTTTCGACAGCGAGATCCGGCTCGACGCGGCAAACCTGCCGCCGCTGGTGACGTGGGGGACCAGCCCGCAGGACGTCGTCTCGGTGGAGGGGAGCGTTCCCGATCCGGAGGACCTGGAAGACGAAACCAAGGCGGCCGCCGTGCGCCGCGCGCTCGAATACATGGGTCTGACGCCGGGCACCAGGATTACGGACATCAAGCTCGACCGTATCTTCATAGGATCGTGCACCAACGGGCGCATCGAGGACTTGCGCGCCGTGGCGCAGGTCGTGGCCGGCCGGCATGTCAACGAGAACCTCGAAGCGATGATCGTGCCGGGTTCAGGTCTGGTGAAGGCGCAGGCGGAGGCTGAAGGGCTGGACAAGATCTTCAAGGCGGCGGGCTTCGAATGGCGCGAGCCGGGCTGCTCGATGTGCCTGGCCATGAACGCCGACAAGCTGGCGCCAGGTGAGCGCTGCGCCTCGACCTCGAACCGCAACTTCGAGGGGCGCCAGGGCTTCAAGGGCCGCACCCATCTCGTGTCGCCGACGATGGCCGCTGCGGCTGCGATCGCCGGACATTTTGTGGATGTGCGCGAGATGACACCGGGTCCGCAGAGCGTCGCGGCGGAGTAGAAGCAGCACGCTTCGCCCGTTTGGCCGCTACTTCTTGGCACTGACCAGGCAGTCGATCGCCTTGCGCTTCAAACTCTCGCAGGTCTCGCGCGCGCGGGCTTCGTCGAAGCCGCCGAACCGCGCCCTGAACACCTCGCGGCCGCGTACGTCGGCGTGAACGGCCTCACGCGGGTGATGGCCCAGGGACCGCTCGTGCCGCCTGGCAACGCTTTCCAGCCTGCGCTGAGCATCATCCGCGGAGACATAAGCGCCCACTTGCACGTGATAAGGCCCCGCCAATCCGCGGCTCGCGCTCGAGCCGGTGCTGGTGCGGGCGCGCGCGGCCCGGCGCGGGCGCGATGCGGTGTCCGGCTCGGGGGCTGAGCGTTGTTCGACGCGCGCGCTTTGTTCACGGCGGTCCCGGGTGACGGCCTGAACGTGCTTGAAGAGCAAGGCCGCCGGCGAACGCTCAGCACGCGCCAGCCTGCGGCGGATATCCAGTTCGCGCGGGGAGGGTGTGAAGGCCGGGTTGCGCCGTGGCAAGTGTTCGGCCATTTCCGGCGCTTTCACCGAGGCCCTCTTCCACGCAGCGTTGAGCAGCCGACGGGCGCGCGCGTCCCGCGAGCGCGCCGATGGTCCGCCCATGATGACCGCGATCAGCCGCTTGTCCCCGCGCTTCGCCGCCAGCATGACGTTAAATCCAGATGCGCGGATGAAGCCTGTCTTCAGCCCCTGAATACCCTTGTAGCGGAACAGGAGGCGGTTGTGATTGCGATAGGTCCGCCCCCGGAACTTGAAGTAGCGGCGCTTGAATTCGTCGGCGCGCTCGGGGAAGTCGGCCAGGACGCGCTGCGCGAGGATGGACATGTCGTACGCGGTCGTCTTCTGGCGGCTGTCCGGCAAGCCCGAGGCGTTGCGAAAAGTGGTGTCCTGCATCCCCATTTCGCGCGCCTTTCGCGTCATCAGTTTTGCGAAGGCCGATTCCGAGCCGGCAATGTTCTCGGCGATGACGGCCGCGACATCATTGGCGGACTTGGTCACCAACAGACGAATGGCCGCACGCACGGTCACGCTGTCGCCCGGCTTGAAGCCGACCTTGGACGGCGGACGTTTGGCCGCAGTCTTCGAGACCGTCAGCCGCGTGTCCATGTCGAGACGTCCGTCGCGCAGATATGAAAACAGGGTATACAGCGTCATCACCTTTGTAAGCGAGGCGGGATACCGTGCGGCACGGGCGTTGCTCGCGTGGAGCGTGCGGCCGGAATTGGCGTCGATGATCAGCGAGGCCTTGGGCGGCGAGTAGGCCCGTGCAACTGGCGAGGTGGCTGTCGCCCAAAGCGCGAAAACCCCCAATCCAATGATGAGGCTTTGCGCTAACCCTCTGGAAAATAGAAGAAAAAAGTGACTGGTGCTGAGCCTGTCGGCTGATCGTCTGCACGCAAAGCGAGACATCCGCACACGCATTAGAAAAACTCCCTCACCCGCTACGCTCTGACGCCGGAAGCCGGGACGTGCCTGGGCCCCCGCACGGACGCAACACTCAAAAAGACGCGAATAACCTTAATAAGACGTTATCCGGCGGGGCGGCGGGAATGAGGCATCGAAGGCATGGGGCGGGTGTTTCTTAGCGACGCGGGCCGAGAGCTTTTCGGCGCCGGTATTTTTCGCTATCATTCGACCAAATCGATGTATCAGGGCGGCTGTTTCCGGCGAGCCTGCATCGGCACCATGAGCGGGATATTGAACACGGTTGGGCGGAACCATATTCTAACAGATCGGGGTGCGCGTCCCGAAATGGCGCCGGCAATGAGACACGCGCCTTGCGACCGAGCAGACAGCAACCGTTCTGGCCGGCGCGAAGGAGGCTGCATCGCACGCGCGGCGGGGCACGGTCAGATCAGCTTGAAAACAGCCACGAAGAGCGCACATCATGTGGGAAACACCTTGGGCGTCGAATATGCATGCAGTGCACGAAGATCGCAGAGCCGGACGCAGCCTCCCGCGGATGTCCGACGATGATCCGGGGCAGGACGACGGCGAGGGTGATGCGCGCACGGGTGCCGTCACCAAGACGCGCCCAAAGACGAAAAAGCCCAGTCTTTACAAGGTGCTTCTGCTCAACGACGATTATACCCCAATGGAGTTCGTCGTTTATATCCTCGAACGGTTCTTCAATAAAGGAACTGAAGAGGCCACGCAGATCATGTTGCACGTTCACCAAAAGGGTGTCGGCATCTGTGGCGTGTATACATATGAGGTTGCCGAGACGAAGGTTACTCAGGTCATGAGTTTCGCCAGGCAGCATCAGCATCCCTTGCAATGTACCATGGAAAAGGAGTGAATTCGGATCGTGCCCTCGCTCTCCACCAGCTTAGAAGAATCGCTCCACCGCGCTCTTGAATACGCCAACGAGCGCAGTCACGAGTATGCAACCCTCGAACACCTGCTTCTGTCGCTCGTCGACGATCGCGATGCCTCCGCTGTCATGCGGGCATGCAATGTCGATCTCGATGTTCTTCGCGGCAAGCTGATCGAGTATCTCGACAACGAGTTGGAGAACCTCATCCTGGAGGACGGCAGTGAAGCCCAGCCGACCGCCGGCTTCCAGCGCGTCATCCACCGGGCCGTCGTGCACGTGCAGTCGTCCGGACGCGAGGAAGTGACCGGGGCGAATGTTCTCGTCGCGATCTTCAACGAGCGGGAAAGCCACGCGGCTTATTTCCTGCAGGAACAGAACATGTCCCGCTTCGATGCGGTCAATTTCATCTCGCATGGCATCGCCAAGCGCCCCGGAATGTCGGACGCGCGACCGGCGCGCGGTGTAGAGGACGATGCTGCCACGATGGATCAGGGTGAGGAGAAGAAGCGCGGCGGGGATGCACTCGACGTCTACTGCGTGAACCTCAACGAAAAGGCCACGGACGGCCGGATCGACCCCCTCATCGGCCGCGAAGGCGAGGTCAACCGGACAATCCAGGTTCTTTGCCGCCGTCAGAAGAACAATCCGCTGTTCGTCGGCGACCCGGGCGTGGGCAAGACCGCGATCGCGGAAGGGTTGGCGCGGAAGATCGTGAGTGGCGATGTCCCGGAAGTTCTGGCCAATGCCACCATCTTCCAGCTCGACATGGGCGCGCTGCTCGCGGGTACGCGCTACCGCGGCGACTTCGAGGAACGTCTGAAGGCGGTGATGCGCGAGATCGAAGCGTATCCGGGTGCGATCATGTTTATCGACGAGATTCACACCGTGATCGGCGCCGGCGGCGAACTCGGAACTCTCCTTGAGCGTAAGCGCGCGCGTCCTGCCGGCGCGC
>CAYFTI010000021.1:0-25585 GCA_964346065.1 uncultured Hyphomicrobiaceae bacterium | reverse complement strand
GGATAGCTCCAGACCTGCAAAAGCGCGACCAGGAGCAGGTTCCAGCCGTTTTCCAGCACCAGCGGGCTGCTCGCGCCGATGGCCCCGAAGCTGGTCGCCGGCAAATCGATCAGCGCGACCATGATGAGCACCATAAGCGCGAGAAACAGGCTCATCTGCAGCACATCGGTGCGCAGCGAGGCGCGCAGGCCGCCGATCATGGAATAACCGAGCGTCACGATGGCCGTGATCCCGATGGCGAGCAGGTAAATGGCGGAGCCCGAGGTGCCGAAGATGATGCCGACGACGAGAAGATTCGCGAACACCTCGCTGATGAGGCGCAGCGCGATCAGAAAGTTATATGTGCTTGTGCCAAGTGTGCCGAAACGCGCGCGCATGAAATCCTGAATGCTGCGGGCGCCATGGCGAAAGCGCAGAGGATCGACGATCGCCCAGCCGGTCAGGAACGAGAGGTAGTAGGCGGCGTAGGCGATGCCGCCTGCAATCCCGAAATAGAAGCCGAGGATTGCCGCTGTCAGCAGAGAACGCGCGAAGATCCAGGTCGTGACCTGAGACAGGGTGAGCGTGAGCACGCCAGGCGGGCGCCCCCCTTCGGCCCAGCCGCGATAGAAGCTCTGGCTGTCGCGCGCGAGCGGGGCGATGAAGAAGCTCATAAGGATGAGCGCGGCAAGCGCGGCGACAAGCATCTCGGTCATGCGGGGCACCCTTGTGTTACGGACCGCGCGAACTTGAGCATATCCGGGCCGACAGGGCGAAGTGATATGAATTCACGATCGCGTCAGCGCCCGCCCGCGTGACAGATAATCGCTCGTGCGCATCTCCATCAGGCGGGAGGCGGTGCGCTCAAACAGCTCCGCGCCGTCGCCGGCGGTGTAAAGCGCATCCGGTTCGGCCTCGGCTGAAATGATCAGACCCGTGCCCGCGTTATACAGCGTGTCGATAAAGGTGATGAAGCGGCGCGCCGCGTTGCGCTTTTCCGGCCCCATGACCGGCACGCCCTTGACGAAGATCGTGTGAAAGTCCTGCGCGAGGGCGAGATAATCGTTCGACCCCAGCGGCTGCTCGAACAGCTCGGAAAAGCTAAAGCGCGCCGCGCCCATCGCCGCTTCGGGCACGTGCAGAACCCGCCCCGCGACGGACAAGTCGCAAGGCTCGCCCCGGTCCGTGCCGGTCAGGCTTGTCCACAGCGCCTGAATCCCCGCGCGGGCCTCATCATCGAGCGGATGGAAATAAAGCGGCGAGCCGGACAGCTTTTCCAGCCGGTAATCGCGTGCGGCGGACAGCTCGAGCACCTCGACACGCTGCTCCAGTTCGGCAATGAACGGCTCGAACAGGTTACGGTTCAGCCCGTTCTTGTAGAGATTGCGCGGCGGCACGTTCGAGGTCGCGACGAGGACCACGCCCCGCTCGAACAGCACATGGAACAACCGGCCAAGGATCATGGCGTCGGCTATGTCGGTGACGTGAAACTCGTCGAAACAGAGCAGGCGCGTGGCCTCGGCGATCTCCTGTGCAACCTGCTCGATCGGATCGCCCTTGGATGTCTTGCGGAAATGCCCGGCCCGGCTGTGGACCTCGGCCATGAAGGCATGGAAATGCTCGCGCCGTTTTGCCCGCAGATCGACGCTTTCGAAGAACAGATCCATCAGCATCGTCTTGCCGCCGCCCACGCCGCCGAAAATGTAAAGCCCGCAGGGCACTTCGCCGCGTTTGCGCGTGAAGAAGGATAACGGGTCGGTCCGGGCCGGCCGGCGGTAGCGCGCCACGCGATTGGCAAGCAGTTGCAGCTTCTCCACGGCCATCGCCTGCGCCGGGTCGGACCGGAGGCTGCCCGCGCGCAGCATCTGACGGTAGCCCTCGCGGATTTCGGCTGTGGAAGGGTGAGCCATGGCATCCTGCCGGGGTCAGTCGGTTACGAGGGCGTCGGCGTCGGCGCGGGCCGCCGTTTCGATGACGAGCCGCGCGCCGGCCAACGCGTCCGCGGGCGCCAGCGGGGCCTCCGCGCCGATACGCGGAATATGCACGAAGCCAACGCGGGTCGATCTCCTCCGCGCCCAGTGCAGCGCATGAAACATCACGGCGTTGCAGAGATAGCGGCCCGGATCGGTCGAAAGCGCAGTGGGGATGCCGTTGCGTGCGAGGGCCGATGCGATCGGTTGAACCGGCAGCGTTGCTTCGAGGATCTCGCCAGCCCCGGGCACAAGACTCCCGGGCGTTGGTGCGACACCTGCCGCGTCGCGCCGCGGCTCGCCCGCATTATAGGCACGTTGTTCGAGGCAGAATCCGTGTGCCGTGCCGGAGACACCGAACAGGATGATCTGGCGGGGCTGTTCTCCGTCCAGCAGGGGTTCGAGCGCCGCCCAGGCGCCTTGCCAGCTCACCGGCAGAACCGCGGAGATCAAAGGCATTTCAAGGGTCCGCGCGAGAACCTGAACGAGCCAGCCGGACGGGTTGCGCTCCACACCGGGGAAGGGGCCGAAACCGGTAATCAGCGTCGCGCCTGCGCTCATGCCTTGTCCTCTGCCACGCCGGGCTCAAGCGCGCTCAAGCCCAACGCGGCGGCGATTTCCTCGGCCGCGAGGCTCGGCACCAGATCACCCGCACGCACACGGGCTTCCAGTGCGCTCAGTTTCTCGGCCATCGCCGGGTCGTCGGTGAGCGCCGCGCGCAGCCGCGCCTCGATCAGGTCATGCATCCAGGCAACCGCTTGCTCGCGCCGCTTCTCCTGCCACTCGCCCGAGCCGGTCATGGTATCGCGATAGCTTTCGATGTCCTGCCACAATTCATCCAGCCCGGTGTTTTGCAGCCCGGACATGGTCACGACCGGCGCGCGCCAGTTCGGGCTGGGCGGGGTGAGGATTTGCAGCGCGTTGCGGTAGTCGTTCGCCGTCTTGCGCGCGCGGTCAACATTGTCGCCGTCGGCCTTGTTCACCGCGATCATGTCGGCGAGTTCGAGCACCCCCTTCTTCAGCCCCTGCAAATCGTCGCCCGCGCCGGGCAGCAGCAGGACAAGGAAGAAATCCACCATGTTGGCGACGGCCATCTCCGACTGTCCAACGCCCACGGTCTCGACAATGATGACATCGAACCCGGCCGCCTCGCACAGCAGCATGGTTTCGCGCGTGGTGCGCGTGACGCCGCCGAGCGTCCCGGCCGAGGGCGAGGGGCGGATGAACGCGCGCTCATCGGCGGCGAGCTTGGCCATGCGCGTCTTGTCGCCAAGAATCGAACCGCCGGTGCGCTGCGAGGTCGGATCGACGGCCAGAACGGCGACGCGGTGCCCTTCGCTGGTCAGGTTCGAGCCGAGCTGGTCGATGGTGGTCGATTTCCCCGCGCCGGGCGAGCCGGTCAGACCAATGCGGTAGGCTTTGCCGGTATCGGGCAGGAGCTGTTGCAGAAGCCGTGCCGCAGTCGCGCGGTCGCGTCTCTGCCGGCTTTCGATAAGCGTGATGGCCCGCGCCAGCATTGCGCGATTGCCGGTGCGCACACCGTTCACGTAATCGTCAAGCCCGGGACGTTGCCGGGCCTCCCGCCCAGTCTCATTTCCATCCATACCTTCCGGATACGCGATAAGCCCCGCGCATGGCAAGACGGGCCGGTAAGGGCGCTAGCTCGTCCCGGCGGTGTGTCGAGACGTGCCGCGGAATTTGTGTGGAAGTGCCACAATGCAACCAACGCGACGCCAAAATGCTCGGGCACACGAGACGCTGAAGTTGAGTCGGTTGTGCGTTCATGACGGAAAAAGTGAGACCAGGTGACAAGCGATGGACACGCAGCCCCCGGACCAGACGCGCCTGATACGCCAGGCGCTTGCCGATCTCATTTTCGGCATCGCGCTGTTCGCCGTTTTCATCTTGCTCGGCGTGTTCGGTGCGAAGCAGGCGGCGTCTGGCACAACCTCGTCTCCGGCTCTGCCCGAGGTCGGTCATCGTGCCGCGCCGAGTCACATCGCGCTTCCGCTTCTGGTCGAGAGATGATACAAATTACTTGGTCTTGTGATGGCGGCCCTGTCGTGGAACGGCGCCTGCAATTGCGCCGGTCTTCGGACATGCTGGATTTGTAACGACAACCGGCGTTTCCTCGGCGCTCGGCACATCCAAGCACCAGACCCCTGGCGAGTTGGTATTGCGTACGCCAGGCAGGTCTGCAACGCACGCTCGGTTGTCGCTGGCGCGTGCCGGGCGACTGACTGCCTGTCGTCAACCGCGCATGTTGGCCTATGCCGCGTGCATCGGTTCAGCGCTCAATCTCTTCCCGCCGAGAACAGGAGACGTTCAGCATGAGCGAAAAATGCCCTCATCTCTTGTCGCGGGTTAAGCGGTCCGGGCAGGGAGCTCTCCGCGGTCGCGGTGTTGTAATGCTTCTCATGGTTGCCGCGATCGGATTTGGCGCCGGCCAGGCAGCGCAGTTTGGCTGGCGCGATGCTGGAGACTCGCTGGACCAGGCGATGTGGCAACAGGCGCTGAAGGATCGACCCGCGGCAACCCGGCTCGACGCGGCCTCTCCGGTTTGGCGGGAACGTGAGGGTGCGAGCGGCGACAAGATTGTCGAGCGAATCGACAGGACGCAACGGGTGGATGCCGGCGTCGCCGTCCTCGACGAAGTTGGGGGAAAGGTCATTTCGGCGCAGGTCCTCGCCGAACGCGCGGCTACCGCCGATAGCGATGGGACACTCGCGATTCAGCCGGCGAACTTCAGCGAGTTGACAGCAGGCGACCGGCTCACGATCACGACAGGCGACGGGCAGGTCAGAGCGTTCGAAATTGTATCGGAAACCGGTGCAGATGCCCGCCAGGATGATCATCCCACGCCGGCTGTGCGCATCATCGCACCAGCCGGCGGTGGTTCTTTTGTCGTCTATGCCGTTCAGCCGGTTGAGCCGCAGGCTGGCGCTTTGTCATCGCAGCAGGATCTCTGATTTCCAGCACAGAAACGCCGCCGTGGCTATTTCGGCGCCCGTTTCGCCAGGATTCGCTGCAGTGTCCGCCGATGCATGTTCAGCTTGCGCGCCGTTTCCGAAACATTGCGATCGCAAAGTTCGTAGATACGCTGGATATGCTCCCAACGCACCCGATCAGCCGACATCGGATTATCGGGCGGCGGCGCCTGGGTTTCGGGTGTCGCCATCAGCGCGGCGTAGACATCGTCCGCATCAGCCGGCTTCGACAGGTAATCGACCGCGCCCATCTTGACCGCCGCAACGGCCGTGGTGATGTTGCCATAACCGGTCAGGACAATGACCCGGCTTTCCGGGCACATGTCATTCAGCATCTGGACGACATCGAGACCATTGCCGTCTTCCAGGCGCATGTCGATGACGGCGTAGGCTGGCGGATTGTCGCGGATCTCCTTGATGCCATCGGCAACCGTTTCCGCGCTGCGCACGTGAAAGCCGCGTGACTCCATCGCCCGGCAGAAGCGATTGAGAAACGGCTTGTCATCGTCGACGACCAGCAGGGTGTTGTCAGCGCTGATATCTGCGGGTCGCTCCGGTTCTGTAATAGTCATCTCACGCATTCCTCTCTATGAACACGCTTGTATACGTGGTTCGCATTATAAATGGATTACTTGGCCATGCGCGTAAAGAGCCGCCGGGGGACAATCGGCTGCGCGATCGTTCAAGCTGTTTCCGCGATCTCGCTGGCGCGATAGAACGCTTCCCGCGGCCACGTGATCTCGACCACGGCGCCGCTGCGCGGTGGTCTGGCATTGCGAAGGGAGAGCTTCGCACCAGAGCGCTCCAGAAGTGTCTTGGCAATGAAGAACCCCAGGCCGAGGCCCGTCTCGGGAACCCCGCCGCGGCGCTCGCTCTGGGGTCTGGTGGTGACATAAGGCTCGCCAAGACGGCTGATGACACCATGCTGAAAACCGGGTCCGTCGTCGCGGATCCTGACCTGAACGCTGCGCCGGTCCCAGACGGCCGTGATCTCGACCTTTTCGCGGGCGAAGTCGACGGCGTTTTCCACAAGATTTCCCAAGCCGTAAATGATGCCGGGGTTACGGCGCATGATCGGTTCCCCGCCCGCCTTTTTATCCGCGCTATCCGCCGGATGAACGCTCACTTCGATGTTGGTGCCTGTTTGCCGGTAAGGATCGATGGCCTCTTCGATCAGAACCCCGATCGGCATGCGTTCGAACATCTCGTCCTGTACCTGCGTGCGTCCGGAGAGGCGGCCGAGGATCTCGCGGCAGCGTTCGGCCTGGCTGCGGACCAGTTCCAGATCCTCATAATGCGTCGAGTCGTTGGGCGTGGAGCGCAGCAGTTCCTTGGTCACCAGCGTGATCGTGCCAAGCGGCGTGCCCAGTTCATGTGCCGCCGCCGCCGCCAGACCGTCGAGCGCCGACAGCCGCTGCTCTCGCGCCAGCACCATCTCGGCTGCGGACAGCGCTTCCGACATATCCCGGCGTTCCTGACCGACGCGCCACGAATAGACGGCCGAGAAGACAATACAGCTTGTCAGCGCGGTCCACACGCCGAAGATATATACCGAGGGCAGCACCGGCGCCGGCTGGCCCGCCCAGGGAAGGGGAAAATGAAACCAGATCAACACCGTGGCGCAAAGTATGGCGCTTACTGACAACAGCATCGTCTTCGATAGCGGCAGCGAGGACGCTGACACCGCGACCGGCACGACGATGAGCAGAGCGAAAGGATTCTGGAGCCCGCCTGTCAGGAAGAGGAGCACCGCAAGCTGGAAGATGTCGAAGCCCATCAGCCACATGGCCGGGCCTTCGCTCAGCCGCTTGCTCGCGGGGTGCCGAACGGCGAGCCACAGGTTCAGCAAGGCCGACGCCGCGATCACGCTCAGACAGGCGATAGCGGGGAATGCAAAGCCCAGCACCTGATCGACGAAAAAGACGGTGAGGAGCTGGCCCGCCACGGCGACCCAGCGCAGTCTGACCGTGGTCTGGAGCCGGAGCCCGCTACTTGTATGTGCCTGGTTTACAGGGCCGGTCATGACTTACTGTCCATCTTGCCGGATCGGCGCGTGATCAGCCCCGTCTGGGAAACAAACGCGCGTCTTCGGGTGTCGGATCATCCGGCAGTTCGCCACTGGCGCGGCACTCAGCAGCCTCGCCGATGAGGTGTTCCAGCAAGTCCGAAAACAACAGAGGTTCTTCGGCGGCTTCCCAGAGGAAATAGCCGAACGATCCGGGGCAGGGGTTGATCTCGTTCAGCCAGAACTCCCCGGTTTCCTCGTTGCCTATGAAGTCCAGCCGCGGCGCGCCAGTTCCATGCACTTGCTCATAGGCCGTGCATGCCCAGTCGCGAAGGCGGTCGTCCACCTCGGCCGGCAGGTCCGGGTTCAACTCCCGCGTCAGCGAGAGCATACCCTCGCTCGCGCGCCCGCCGCCGGGTGTCTTTGTGCCGCCATCCTTGTTGCCGCCGGAGAGATATTTCTGCTTGAAGTCCAGCAGTTCCTCCGCGCGTTTAGGCTTCTCGAAGGCCGAGGTGCGCAATTCGCCACCGATACGTGCAACCGCAAGGTTGTATTCGACCATATTCTCGACGAACGGCTCAAGGATCGCCGAGGAGTCGTATTTGAAGATGCCCGGCAGCACCGCGCCCAGTTCCTTGATGTCGGCGACCCGCGCAACGCCAATGCTGCTGCCAAGATGCGACGGTTTGACGATTGCCGGGAAGGGAAACTCACCAGTCTGCGCGCGCAACTCTTCCTCGCTCAGCAACAGTCCCTGCGCAGGCCGCCTTATTTCGTTAAACGGTAGCAGCGCGATGCCAGTGTCGTCGAGGAGGCGCTTTGTCGCCACCTTGTCCATCGTGATGGTGGAGGCGAAGGCGCGCATCCCGGTGTAGGCGATATCGGCCATCTCCAGCGCGCCTTGCAGCCGGCCGTCCTCGCCGTAAAGGCCGTGAAAAGCGAGCAAGGCTGTGTCGAACTCGATCGTTTTCTGTCGCTGGAACAGGGAGGTGCCGGCTGTTATCAGCCGGCCGCGATCGCCCGGTGTCAGATCGAGATGGACTTCACTCAGCCCCGCGCGCGCATTCGCGCCAGGAATGAAGGTGTCGCGGCTGAACAGAGCCTGTCCGGTCAGCAGCTCGCCGCGGGAGCTAACGTAAACGGGGATGACCTCGTACAGGTCGGGATCCAGCGCCTCGGCGGCCTGAAGCCCCGTGACGATGCTGACGTCGTGTTCAGGCGAGCGCCCGCCGAAGAACACTGCGATGACTTGCTTTTCCGTCGCCATTTTCGCTACGCCGAAGTTGTCGGGTTGTTTGCGCGCTTTGATATTAGAGGGTCCAGACCGCTTTGCCACGCCCTGCATGGACATCGCTGCCGCCGGTGCCACTCGCCCGTTGCAAACTTGATGCGGGTGGGTATGGCGGCGTGCCAGTCGATGTGCAGCACCCGCTCAATGCGGAACCGCTTGTATCACTCGCCAGATGCGGTCTCGCCGGTGAGAATTTCTACGCTCGCACGGACGGCGAAAATGCCCCGTATCACCGCCCGATCACGGGGCATGTCGCCGATCTCTGGGCGCGAAGATCGGTTGCAGAAAAACTGGTGCGCGTCAATCGCGGATTGCAGGAGTGGGGCTTTCGCCTCTTTATATGGGATGCCTACCGGCCCGCTGCCTGTCAGCAGGGCTTGTGGGACTTCTGGTGGGCGCAGGCGCGGCGGGACGCGCCGGAGGCCGATGAGGCGGCTATCCGAGCGCGCGTGCTTGAATTCGTCTCTGCCCCCTCGGGCTTTAACCCCGACGACCCCGCGACCATCCCGACACATGCGACCGGCGCGGCGATCGACCTGACCTTGCAGCATCTCGATACGGGCGCGCTCGCCGAGATGGGCGCTGAGTTCGACGAGATGGGCCCGCGCGCGGCCAGTGATCATTGCGAGCGCGCCCTCGGCAGGGGCGAGATTGCGGCCAATGATCCACGGCTTTTCCACAGGCGGTTGCTGCACGCCGCCATGCACGCGGAGGGCTTCGTGAATTACCCGCCGGAGTTCTGGCATTTCGATTGGGGCAACCAGATGTATGTCCGCAATCTGGCGGCGATTGGGGATGACGCGCCGCGGGCCGCTTGGTATGGCTATATCCGCCCGCCGCACGGGGAGAGCGGTGCCACACCTGGGACAGGGGAGAGATGACTGCGCCGATGACGCAAGCCGCGCCGGCGGTAGCCGGGCAATTTGCTTATCAGGAAATCGGCCTGCCGGCAGATGCCCGCAGGCCCCGCTTCGTCTGGGCGCATGGCTGGGGGCAGAGCGGTCGGGCGCTGGCCCCCCTGGCAGAGGCGCTGTCGGGGCAAGGGACGCATCTGTTGCTGGACTTTCCAGGTTTCGGAGACTCGCCGCCGCCGCCTGATGCCTGGGACACCGGTGATTACGCCGACGCCACCGCGGAACTGCTAGCTGCGCGCCCGCCCGCTTCCAAGACCATCTGGATCGGACATTCCTTTGGCTGCCGCGTCGGCCTGCAGATTGCCGCGCGCCATCCGGAAAGCGTGAGCGGTCTGTTCCTGATCGCGGGGGCCGGTCTGCCGCGTCAGCGCGGTCTGGGTGAGCGCGTACGGCTTGGGGCGCGGGTGCGCAGCTTCAAGGCGCTGAAACGCGCCGCGCCGGTCCTCGGGCTGGACGTTGAGAAGCTGCGCCATCGCTTTGGCAGCAAGGATTACGCCAGCGCCGGCGAGATGCGCGCCGTGCTCGCGAGGGTCGTCTCGGAAGATCTCAGCGAGGTTGCCCGGAAGATCAGTTGCCCGGTGCACCTGGTCTATGGCGAGAACGACACTGAAACCCCGCCCGAGATCGGCGAGCGCCTGTCACGTCTGATCCCGCGCGCGGAGCTGACGATCCTGCCACGACATGATCACTACTCGGTGTTAGCAGGCGGCAAGCATCAGGTGCTGAAACGCTTGCGCGACTTCGTGGGGACGATCGCATGATTTGGCTCGGGGGGGCGGTCACGGCCGTCGCATTCGTGTTCTTCGCGCTGCGGCGGCTGCGGCGCTACCTGCACATCTATCAGCAAGAGGAATACGACTCGCTGCGCTTCCTGCGCTGGCTGTTCCGGGCGGTGGCTTTCGACAAGCGCGTGGCGCTGGCGATCGCGCTCGTTGCTCTTGGCGTTTGGCTCGCCGGGCCGTTCATGCCGGCGATCTGGCAAGGCGCGCTGGCTGGCATTTTCATTATCGCTGCCGTTCTTGAGCCGGACCCGCGCAGGAACGCGAAGAAGAAGCTCGCGATGACCAAGCGCGCGCAGCGCATCTACTGGATGGCATTCGGTTTCAGCGCCGTGGTCGCCGGGCTTGCCGCAATTGCCCCGGCGCCGTTGTGGTGGCTCGCGCCGCTCTGGGCCGTGCCGTTCACGCTTGTGCTCGGCAACCTGGTATTGATGCCGCTGGAAAGCCGGACGCAGCGCAAGTTCTGGAGCGAGGCGCATACAAAGCTCAAGCGCCTGAAGCCCACGGTGATCGGTATCACCGGATCGTTCGGCAAGACTTCGGTGAAGCACATCCTCGGCCACGTCCTGAGCATGCATGCGCGAACGCTCTACACGCCGGGCAGCGTCAATACCGTGATGGGGAACACGCGCATCATCCGCGAGCAGCTCAAGCCCGGCACGCGTTATTTCATCGCCGAGATGGGCGCTTACGGCATCGGCTCCATCAAGCGGCTGTGCGATCTGACCCCGCCGGATCTCGGCATTCTCACAACCATCGGCGAAGCGCATTACGAGCGGTTCAAGTCGCTGGAGACCGTGGCGAAAGCCAAGTTCGAGCTCTCACAAGCCGTGGTGGCCAAGGACGGCAAGATGATCGTCGGCGAGGAGGTGCTCGCCCAGCAGTACGCCGTCGACTACATGAACGAACACCGGGATCATTTCGTGATCTGCGGGGAGGACGAGTTCGCCGATCTCAAGATCGTGAACGTGGAGCAGTCACCGGACGGCCTGAAGGTCAAGGTCACATGGCCGGAGATGTTCGGCGACGAGGAATTCGAGCTGTTCGCGCCGCTGTACGGGCTGCACCACGGGGCGAACATGGCGTTGGCCTTCGGTGCCGCGGTGCTTGCGGGCGTCCCGGCGAAAAAGGCGATCACGGCGATGACAAGCGTTCCGCAGATCGAGCACCGGCTGGAGGTCAAGCCACAGGGTGACGGCAGCATCCTGATCGACGATGCCTACAACTCGAATCCGTCCGGCTTCGCGGCCGCGCTAGACCTGACGAATACGCTGCGTAATGGTCACGGGCGGCGCATCCTGATCACGCCTGGAATGGCTGAGCTCGGGGATCGGCACGCCGAAGCCCATGCGGAACTGGGCCTGAAGGCGGCTCAATGCATTGACGTGGCGCTGGTGGTGCGCCCCGACCGCATTCCCAGCTTCGTGGAGACCTTCGAGCGTCGCTCGGCGGATGGCCGGCTGGTTAAACTCGATAGCTTTGCCGAGGCCGAAGACTGGTTAAAGCGCAATGTGAAGGAGGATGATGTCGTCCTGATCGAGAACGATCTGCCGGATGTGCTGGAGCGGCCCTTCGCGGTGTGATCACATGCGTCCGACGCGGACCATCACATCGCGCGGGATCCGGTAAAGCTCGATGGTGCGTTTTTCGTCGCGCAAGCCGCACAGCTCACGCTGGATCAGCATCGCCCACACGGCCCGCGCCGCTTCATCCAGAAGCTCGCTCCGCTGCGCGCCCGGCCGCTCGCCCGCATCGAACGCCCGCAGCGCCGTCAGGGCGGCTTCCACACGGCGACCCGCGCGCGTCAGCGACGCCGCCTTTTCCTCAAGGATTTCCTGATCAACCTGCTCGGCCGCCGCATGACGCAGGGCAGAGCCGCTTTTGGATCCCGGCCGTCGATGCAAGCGACATCCTCCCGATACTCAGCTCAGGTCGATCGCGTACCGTTTGAGATCTTCGAGCGAGACGACTTCAAGCGCCGCCTCGTTCGTCGATGCGAGGACAACCCGTGGCGCCGCGCCGGCGTCAAGCGCCTGTTTCCACCGGGCGGCACACAGACACCAGCGATCACCCGCTTTGAGGCCGGGGAAGCCGTAGTCCGGGATCGGCGTGGAGAGGTCGTTGCCGGCGGACTTGGTGTAGTCAAGAAACGCGTCGGTCATCACCGCACAGACGGTGTGAGAGCCGACATCTTCCGGCCCGGTGTCGCAGCAGCCGTTTCGGTAGAAGCCGGTGACCGGCGCTTCGGAACACGAGGCGATCGGATCGCCGAAGACGTTTTTCTGCTGTTCGTCGCTCATGATGCTCCTGGTCGGGAGTCGGTTCGCGGCGCTTTCAGTGATCCTGATTATAGCGGACCCGGTAGACGCCGTCCTGCAATTCGTCGAAAAACTCCATCACCTGCGGATGGCGAACCGGCTCACCGGTGTCATCCGGCAGCAGGTTCTGCTCGGACACATAGGCGATGTATTCGGTTTCGGCATTTTCCGCGAGGAGATGGTAATAGGGCTGATCCTTGGCCGGGCGGATTTCCGGGGGGATCGACAGCCACCATTCCTCGTCGTTGTCGAACTCGGGGTCGATATCGAAAATCACGCCGCGAAAGGGGTAGAAACGATGACGGACAACTTGGCCCAACTGGAATTTGGCGGTTCTGATTTTTTCCATCTATCGTCCTTCCTGCGCAAGACCGGGTGCGCTCCCGTCTACAATTCGTAGACCTTTGCCATTTCCGGGTCCTTGGCCACAACGAGATGAGCGAGGTCAACGATCACCTTCGCCTGCTTCCAAGTGGCATCGTCTTGCATCTGGCCGTCCACCATCAAGGCCCCAGTGCCATCGGGCATCGCCGCCAGGATTCGCTTGGCGAATGCAACCTCGTCCGGATCGGGGCTGAAAACGCGTTTGGCGACATCGATTTGGCTGGGATGGAGCGACCATGCCCCCACGCACCCTTGCAGAAACGCGTTGCGGAATTGCGCTTCGCAGCCCTCGGGGTCCGAAAAGTCACCGAACGGGCCATAGAACGGCTTCAGATCATACATCGCGCATGCGTCAACCATTCGTCCGATTGTGTAGTGCCACAAATCCTGCTGGGAAAACTGTCTTTGTTGTCGGTCTCCCAGGTCCGAGAGAACGCCGTATGACGGATGGCCACCGCCCACCCGTGTCGTCTTCATATGCCGTGACGCGGCCAGGTCGGCAGGCCCCAGACTCATGCCATGCATGCGCGGGCTCGCCCCCGCAATCATTTCGACATTGTTAACGCCCTCTGCCGTTTCAAGGATGGCGTGGATCATGATCGGACGTGAGATGCCGTACTTGACCTCAAGCTGCGCCAGGAGCTGGTCGAGATAGTGGATATCCCACGGGCCTTCCACTTTTGGCAGCATGATAACATCAAGGCTCTCGCCGGCAGCGGCGACAATCTCGCAGACATCGTCGAGCGCCCACGGGCTGTTCAGCGCGTTGATGCGGGTCCACAGACCGGTGTCGCCGTAGTCATGCGCGCGGGCCATGTCGATGACGCCGTAACGCGCGGCCTCTTTCTCTTCGGCTGGCACGGCGTCTTCGAGGTTGCCGAGGATCACATCAACCTGGGGAATGATGTCCGCGATCTTGGCGCGAACCTTGTCCAGATGCGGCGGAACGAAGTGGATCATGCGCTCCAGCCGGACAGGCTTCTCGCGCCAGGGCCTCGGCGCGCCCGCGGCCAGCGGTGCAAAGAATTTTGCTGGCGTGCGTGTCTGCGCCATTTTGTCGCTCCCGTCGGCTTTGCTTTCGTTCGCCGCCTGAGATGTCAGCGATAGCGGCGGTTCGACCACATCCACTGCTCGGGATGCTCGCGGATCCACGCCTCGAACTGCGCCTGTATCCGCTCGACGATCCACCTGACATCGGCGTCAGGATCGTCTGTGCGCGGCACTTTCAGCTCCGTCACCTTCACCTTGAAGTGCGACCCCGTGCCAACCCGGATGCAACGTCCAACCCAGATCCGTGCGCCAAGACGCCGTGCGAGCATCGCGGGCACCGCGTTCGAGCGGGCCGGATGGCCAAAGAACGGCACTTCTATGCCGCGCCGATCATAGAGGTCCGCGAGAAAGCCCAGCCGGCCCCCCTTCCGGATATAACTGCCGATGATCCGGGCCGTGGCGTGTCCCGACCCGGCGCCGCGGGCGAACAGGCCGCCCGGGTAAAGCTTTTCGCGCTGCGACCTTAGATACATGTCCACGTACGGATTGTCCACGAGGCGGTAGACGGCGGCCGGTTTCGCCTCCGCGCGGGTGAGCGGCAGCATCGCCAGTTCCCAGTTACCCATATGCAGGGAGGCGCAGATCGCCGGGCCCATGCGGCCGCGGTACCTTTCCAGGATATGGGCGTTCTCGACTTCGACCCGCTCCGGCTCATCGAGGATCTCGTCCAGGCGCATGGTTTCGGCCATAACCCGGCCGAGATTGGCCCACATCGCCCGAGCGATTTGTTCGCGCTCTTCGGGCGATTTCTCCGGAAAGGCTTTTTCCAGGTTGGCCAGCGCGCGCTTGTGGCGGCGCGTCTTCGGCGCGATGAAGGACCAGATCCTTGAAGACCAGCCGGTCGCCGTATCGAGCGGCAATGCCCGCACGAACGCGATCACGCCGCGCAAAAGCAGATATTCGCCAAAGTAGCGCGCCTTGAGCAGAGGGGACATGTACCCGACTAAGAATTGAAGCGGAGGCTTTGATTGCGGAGATGTTTGTTGCCCCGAAAGGCAACGCCGCGTCAAGCGCCGCGCCGCTCAGTCGATCGGCCGGCGCGAGCGGATGGCCGCCGCGAGCGTGCCGTCGTCGAGATAGTCCAGCTCACCCCCGACAGGGACGCCATGGGCGAGCACAGAAACCTTCACGCCGGCATTCTCGATACGATCGGTGATATAGTGCGCGGTGCTCTGCCCTTCGACCGTGGCGTTCAGCGCAAGCAGCACCTCGCTGACCTCGCCCGTGTTCACGCGCGTTATCAGCCTCGTGATGTTCAGATCGTCCGGGCCGATACCGTCGAGCGGGGACAGGACCCCGCCCAGCACATGGTAGCGCGCGTTGATGACCTTGGCGCGCTCCAGGGCCCACAAGTCACCGACCTCCTCAACCACACAGATGACATTCGACTCACGGCGCGGGTCGGTGCAGATCGCGCACGGGTTGACCGTGTCGATGTTCCCGCAGTTTTCGCAGGTCACGATCTTTTGCGCCGCCTCGCTCATCGCCGAGGCCAATGGCGCAAGCAACTGGTCCGGTTTCTTGAGCAGGTGCAGCGCGGCCCGTCGCGCAGAACGCGGCCCCAGCCCGGGCAGCCGCGCGAGCAGCTTTATGAGCTGGTCGATTTCCGCGCCCGTCGCCGGATGGTTCATACCCCGCGGCCTAAAACGTCATTCCCGGCGGCAGCGGCATCCCGCCGGTCATGTCCTTCATCTTGTCCTGCAGAG
This sequence comes from uncultured Hyphomicrobiaceae bacterium, assembly GCA_964346065.1. Taxonomy (GTDB): domain Bacteria; phylum Pseudomonadota; class Alphaproteobacteria; order Rhizobiales; family Rhodomicrobiaceae; genus Dichotomicrobium. Next base: position 10,202 of record CAYFTI010000021.1, on the reverse strand, counting down.
CCTCTTCCATCTTCGCCTTGGCGTCAGCATGAGCCGCGACGATGAGGTCTTCGAGGATTTCCTTCTCGTCCGGCTTCATCAGGCTGGGGTCGACGCTGACGCTGCGCATCTCGCCCTTGCCGTTGACCGTCACGCTCACCAGGCCGGCGCCGGCGGTGCCGTCGCGCGTGAGCTGCTCAATCTCGGCCTGCATTTCGGCCATTTTGCTCTGCAGCTCCTTGGCCTGTTTCATCATGTTCATGAAGTCTTTCATCGTCGTCCTCGCTTTTGGCCGCGCCGGTTTCGTCGGGCGTGTCATCGCGCAGTTCGCTGACTCCCACGATTTCCGCGCCGGGGAAGTGCTGGAAGACTTGGCGCACCATCGGGTGCTGTTCAACCTCGGCCCGCATGGCCGCCTGACGTTCTCGGCGCTCTTCGCCAAGCGTGGTTTCGCCCGGCTGTTCGCTAACTGACACCATCCAGCGCTCGCCGGTCCAGGCGCTCAGCTTGTTGCCGAGCTGGTTCGCCAGATCGCGCGGCGCCCCCTCCAGCAGGTTCAACTCGATATGGCCGGGGCGGAAATTCACCAGCCGGACGTTTTCCTCCAGCGCGAGCTTGAGCTTGATGTCGCGATGTTCGCCCGCCAAGGCGGCGACGTCTTCGAAACTTTTCAGGGCAACGCGCGCGGATTCCGGCTTGACGGGATTCGCCACTGAGGCCGATTCTGCCCCGGACGAATCAAGAACATCAAAGGATGCCGATTCGTTTTGCTTCTGTTCGCGATTCGTCCGCGTGGGAGCGGCGGGCTTCGATAGCTCGCGGATCACCTCGCCCGGCGGGGGCAGGTCGGCCGCATGGCTCAGCCGGATCAGCACCATCTCCGCCGCAGCAAACGCGTTGGGCGCGCGCGCCACTTCCTCCAGCCCCTTCAGCAGCATTTGCCAGGCGCGCGAGAGCCTCGCCACGCCTATGGCCGCGGCCATGGCGCTTGCCCTTTCGCGTTCGGTTTCGCCAAGGCCGGCAGCGGGCTGATCGGTGACCGCGATCCGGCTTGCCGTATGGATCGCCTCGGCCAGATCCTGCATGACGCGCTCGGGTTCCGCGCCGTCATCGTGAAGCGCCGCAAGGTCTTCGAGGGCCTTGGCCGGGTTGCCGCGCAGGACGGCGTCCAGCAGATCATAGATGCGCGCGCTGTCCCCCAGCCCAAGCATCGCACGGACATCACTTGCCGTGACCGTCTCACCGCCATGCGCGAAGGCGGTATCGAGCAGCGACAGCCCGTCGCGTACCGATCCTTCCGCCGCGCGGGCGATCAGCGCCAGCGCCTCATGCTCGATGCTGCGGCCCTCGCGCTCGGCGACCCGAGCGTAATGGTCTATCAGTTTGTCCACATCCACCCGCCGCAGGTCGAAGCGCTGACAGCGCGACAGCACCGTGACCGGCACCTTGCGCACTTCGGTCGTGGCGAAGATGAATTTCACATGCTCCGGTGGCTCTTCGAGCGATTTCAGAAGGCCGTTGAACGCGGCCTTCGAGAGCATGTGCACCTCGTCGATGATGAAGACCTTGTAGCGGGCATAGGCCGGCTTGTAGCGGATTGCATCGGTGATCTCGCGGATGTCGTCGATCCCGGTATGGGACGCCGCGTCCATCTCCATGACGTCCATGTGCCGGCCTTCCATAATGGCGCGGCAGTGCTCGCCTTCGGTGGCGAGGTCCAGCGTCGGGGCATTGTCTTCGCCCGGCCGGGAATAGTTGAGCGCGCGCGCGAGGATGCGCGCCGTCGTGGTCTTGCCGACGCCGCGCACACCGGTGAGCATGTAGGCCTGCGCGATCCGTCCCGTCGCAAACGCGTTGCGCAGCGTGCGCACCATCGCGTCCTGGCCGATCAGGTCCTCGAAAGTGTGTGGTCGATACTTTCGCGCAAGAACGACATAAGGCGCGGTCGTCGCGCAGAAGGGGCCATCCCCTTTCGATTTTGCCTCGGGGGATCCTGCGGACGTCTGCCCGTTCGATTGTTTCGGGGATCGGCTCATCGTTCGCCCGGGAGCCTTTTCAGCGTGAGTGGAAACCGATTTCACGGCTCCGCGCGATACCACCATGGTGGAAGTGGTGGGAAGCTGGACGCCGACCCGCTTGGAACTCGTTGGGGCTGCTTCCTTCCGGATCTGACCCGGTTGGCGAGGCAAGCGTCCGGCACCAACTTCCCGTCTCAATTATATCAGCCCATACCCGCGACAATGCAAGATCAGTCTGCGGCCTTCGCCCAGGGATCGACCATGCGCTGCCTGTGATCGCGGCCGTCCGCGCCGCGCGTCCGCTGTGTGCCAATCCTGTCAGCGGCAACCAGATAGCGCGTGATGTTGATGCGCTGGGTGGAAAGCGCGGTTCGCGCACGTTCGCGGAATGCCGGGCCCTGGCGCGGGGCTGGACGATAGAGCCACTGGTAGACACCCTCGGCATCGCGGACCAGCAGATGCCGAACGCCGCACTGTGCCAAATGAACTTGCAGCCCGGGTGCATCGAGCAGGCTCGCGCATATCACCGTAGCCTTTGCGGGAATGTCGCAGTGTTCGGCGCGTGCGTGTTCGATTCGTATGCGCTTATCGAGGCCGAGCGCGCGAACAAGCGCGGTGGCCAATTCGCAGGCCTGCATGTCGGCGTCCACGCAGCGCAGGCTCGCGCGTTCGTCGTGTTGCGCCAGCAGGATAGCCGTCAGCGGCAGGGCGCCGCTGCCAAGAAAAATCGCTTCGCGCAAGGTGTCCCGGCCCGCGAGCAGGGTCTCGGCGCGGCAGAGACTTCGGTAATTGCTCAGATACCAGAACTGTTCCACCGCACGCCCCGGCGCCCGGCTTGCCAGCGCCTTGCGGCACCACCATTTTTCAAGGTCCTGCTCGGCAATCGCGCACAAGCGCGGGAGACCCGTGCGCGCGTCCTTGAGCTGCGGCGCCTCTCTCAGGTCGGCCCCGAAACCGTCATCGTGCCATGCGCTGAGCGTGGCGACCAGCCTGTGGAGAATGCGGCTGACGAGAGGGTTATCAGGGCTGAGATCGCTTTGAGCGTTGAGTGTGTGATACGTATCGTTCAGATAGGCAATTGCGGTCTCGCGCGTCCACACCTTGGCCCTCTTGTTCAGATCCGACCTGGGCATCAGGATAACGGAATTCGGCTCGAGCGCCTACCTCGGCTGAAGCCTGCTCGGCCCGGCGTTGCTCGTTCGCGCGCGCACGCAGCTTCTTCGCCAGCGTCTCGGGACGCGGCACAACGAGGAAGCCGAACGACACCGCGCCGTCGCGCTGGCGGACCGCGTGATGCATGTGATGCGCCTGATGCACGCGGCGCAGATAGCCGCGCAGCGGTGTGAAGCGATGTCCGATCCGGCGGTGGACAAGGACGTCGTGGACCAGGAAATAAGCGATCCCGTATCCGATCATGCCCAACGCGATTCCCAGCAGCGGCGGATAACCCCGCGCGCCGAAATAGAACAGGGGCGCAGCGACGGCCGCGAACACGAGGCCGAACAGGTCATTCCATTCGAAAGCGCCCCGCTCCTGACGGTGATGCGTTTTATGGATAAACCACAAGGGGCCGTGCATGATGTAGCGATGGAGGAACCAGGCAACGCCTTCCATTGCGAAGAAACTCGCGACAGACACGCTGAGGACGATCCAGAATTGCGACACGAACGCACTCCATCTGTTCCGCCGGGGTGACCCGTTAACGGGCTATGGCATACGGACGGCGCACAGTTAAAGATTGATCTGCCATGAAATTTCTCGATCAGGCCAAGGTGTACATCCGCGCGGGTGACGGGGGAAACGGCTGCGTGTCATTCCGTCGCGAAAAGTTCGTCGAGTTCGGTGGGCCGGATGGCGGCGATGGCGGGCGCGGCGGCGATGTCTGGGCCGAGTGCGTGGGAAATCTCAATACGCTGATCGACTTCAGGTATCAGCAGCACTTCAAGGCCGGTCGCGGCAAGGATGGCGAGGGGCGCAACCGGACCGGGGCGAGGGGCAAGGACGTGACCCTGAAGGTGCCGCCGGGAACGCAGATTTTTGCGGACGATCACGAGACGCTGCTCGCGGACCTGACCGAGCCGGGTGAGCGCGTGCTGCTGGCGCGTGGCGGCAACGGCGGCTTCGGAAATGCGCATTTCAAGACTTCGACCAACCAGGCGCCGCGCCGCACCAACCCCGGTCAGCCCGGCACGGAAATGACAATCTGGCTTCGTCTCAAGCTGATCGCCGATGCCGGGCTGGTCGGCCTGTCCAACGCGGGGAAGTCGACCTTCCTGGCGGCGGTGAGCGCCGCGAAACCGAAGATCGCGGATTATCCGTTCACGACGCTTCACCCCAATCTGGGGGTGGTGAAGGTAGACGATATCGATTTCGTGCTGGCCGATATTCCGGGCCTGATCGAGGGTGCGCACGAGGGCGCAGGCATCGGCGACCGCTTTCTCGGCCATGTGGAGCGCACGCGCGTGCTTCTGCATCTCGTGGACATCACGAGCGAGGACCCGGCGCAGGATTACCGCGTCGTCCGCGCCGAGCTGGCGGCCTACGAAGCCGGCCTCATGGAGAAAACGGAGATTGTCGGGCTCAGCAAGGCCGATGCCGTCGACGAAGCGGAGGCCGCGCGCAAGCAGACCATGCTGGCAGCCGAATGCGGGCAGAAGCCGGTTCTGCTTTCGGCGGTGTCAGGGCTGAATATCCGCGCAGTCCTTTTTCAGATCGGCCGCGAGATCGCTAAAGACAAGGAACGCGAGGTTGACGACGTCGCGCCGTCGCGGAGTTGGCAGCCCTGAGCGCCCTTGCATGTGGCCGTCCGTCCGCTCATAGATGACGGCAAAGGCCGAGGAACCCCATGAGTGATGTTAGACCGGAATGGCACAAAGCCCGCCTGATCGTCGTGAAGATCGGCTCCGCGCTGCTGGCCGATACCGCCACCGGTCGGCTCAACGAAGCCTGGCTCGCCTCGCTGATCGACGATATTGCCACGCTACGAAGGCAAGGCAAGCAGGTCGTGCTGGTCTCCTCGGGCGCGATTGCGCTGGGGCGTCATGCCCTGCGCCTGCCCGGCGGAGCTTTGAAGCTGGAGGAAAAACAGGCGGCCGCGGCGGTCGGGCAAATCGACCTGGCGCACGCGTATCGCCAGATGCTGTCAGATCGTGGTCTCGCGGCGGCGCAAATTCTCCTGACCCTGGGTGATACCGAGCAGCGGCGGCGCTATCTGAATGCGCGCAGCACGATGCGCACGCTGCTGAGCCTCGGCGCGGTGCCGGTGGTGAACGAGAACGACACCGTGGCGACAACCGAAATCCGCTACGGCGATAATGACCGGCTCGGCGCGCGCGTCGCCTCGATGATCAGCGCGGATTGCCTCGTTCTGCTGTCCGACGTGGACGGCCTTTACACCGCGCCTCCGGACCGGGACGCGGAGGCCAGACGCATCGAGGTTGTCCGGCATATCACCCCGGAGATCGAGGCGATGGCCGGGGACGCGGGGAACGAGCTGTCGCGCGGGGGCATGGTGACCAAGCTGGAGGCGGGCAAGATCGCGGTTGCCGCGGGGACGAACATGGTCGTTGCGCTGGGCAAGCGCCGTCATCCGCTCGCTGCACTCTGCGAAGGCGGGGCGGGCACCTGGTTTCTCGCGCATTCAACCCCGCTGGCCGCGCGCAAGCGCTGGATCGCGGGGCGTCTCGATGCGGCGGGCACGCTGGTGATCGACGATGGCGCGGTCGGCGCGCTAAGATCCGGGCGAAGTTTGTTGCCCGCCGGGGTCGTCGATGTTGAGGGGGGGTTCGAGCGCGGCGACACGGTGATCATCCGTGACCGGAACGGGTCGGTCATCGGCCGGGGGCTTGCGGCGTATTCCAGCGCCGACGCGGCCCTGTTGCGCGGCCGCAAGACGCGCGAAATCGAAGATATTCTGGGCTATCGCGGGCGTGACGAGATGATACATCGCGACGATATGGCAATCACGGTGAGCGGCAGCGACGAATACGCGGATGCCGGGACGGACCCTGGCCGAGAGGCAGGAGAGGCATGATGCAGGAGATGGTGAACGAGGCCGAGACGACGCTGGCCCAGACGATGAATGCTCTCGGGCAGGCCGGGCGCAGCGCCGGACGCGTTCTGGCGAGAGCGGATGCGCAGAGCCGAAACGCCGCATTGCTGGCCGCGGCCGGTGTGCTGCGCGAGCACAGTGATGCTATTCTCGAAGCGAATGAGGCCGATATCGCGGCGGCGAAGGCGCAGGGGCGGCCCACTGCCACGATCGACCGGCTGCGCCTCGACGAAAAGCGCGTCGAGACAATGGCCGGCGCGCTTGAGGACATCGCCCGGCTCGACGACCCCATCGGCAAGGTCATGGCCGAGTGGACACGTCCTAATGGCCTTCAGATCCAGCGTGTCCGCACGCCCATCGGGGTTATCGGTATCATCTATGAGAGCCGTCCGAACGTGACCGCCGACGCCGGTGCGCTCTGCCTCAAGTCCGGCAACGCCGCGATCCTGCGGCCCGGCTCGGACAGCGTGCATTCCAGCCGCGCCATCCATGCCTGTCTTGCCGAGGGTTTGCGCGCGGCCGGGTTGCCCGAAGCGGCGATCCAGCTCGTGCCGACCACGGACCGCGAGGCTGTCGGCCAGATGCTGAGCGGGCTGGACGGCAATATCGACGTGATCGTGCCGCGTGGCGGCAAGAGCCTTGTGGAGCGCGTCCAGGCGGATGCGCGCGTGCCCGTCTTTGCCCATCTGGAAGGGATCTGCCACGTTTATGTCGACAAGGACGCCGACCGCGGCATGGCGCGCGAGGTGGTAGTGAACGCCAAGATGCGCCGTCCCGGCATCTGCGGGGCAGCGGAGACGCTTCTGGTCGATCGCGCCTGCCCGCCGGATTATCTGCCGTTGCTGATTGCCGCGCTTGTCGAGGCGGGCTGCGAGGTGCGTGGCGATCCAGCGGCCCAGTCCGCCGACGACCGGGTCAAGCCCGCAAGTGACGAAGACTGGGCGAGCGAATATCTCGACGCGATCATATCCGTTAAGGTCGTCGACGGGATGCAGGGCGCGCTCGCGCACATCGAGCGGTACAGTTCTCATCATACCGAGGCGATCCTCACTGAGGACGCCGCGGCGGCACAGGGCTTTCTCGATGCCGTCGACAGCGCCATCGTCCTGTGGAACGCCTCGACCCAGTTTGCCGATGGCGGCGAGTTCGGCATGGGCGCGGAGATCGGCATCGCGACCGGCAAGATGCATGCGCGCGGCCCCATCGGCATTGAGCAGCTCACCAGCTTCAAGTATGCCGTGCGCGGTAGCGGCCAGACCCGCCCGGCATGAGCCGCCCGCATTGCAATATGGAGCCAAAAACGCGTGTGCTCGGGCGCTACGCGCTGGGGCCGCCGCCCGCTTATCCGGGAATGCGGATCGGTCTGCTCGGCGGCTCGTTCAATCCACCGCATCCGGGGCATCGCCATATCGCGATCACCGCCCTGCGCCGGCTTAATCTCGACCGCGTCTGGCTGATCGTGACGCCGGGCAATCCGATCAAGGATCACGGCGCGCTGGCAGACTTGTCGCAACGCCTTGCTGCCACGCAGAGGATGATCAGCCATCCGCGCATTGCCGTGACCGGCTTCGAGGCCGCGCTCGGCACCGCCTACACGGCGCGAACCCTTGATTTTCTTCATCGGCGCTTTGCCGGCGTACATTTCGTCTGGATCATGGGCGGCGACAATCTGGCCGGGTTCCATCGCTGGCAGGAGTGGCCGCGCATCCTTCAGAGCATGCCGGTCGCGGTCCTCGACCGGCCGGGCTTCCGGTTTCGCGCGATGGCCTCGCCGGCCGCGGTAAAGTTCCGCAATGCGCAGGTGGATGAGACGCAGGCGGGCGCGCTGGCCCTGATCGCGCCGCCTGCCTGGGCCTACCTCACCATTCCGCTGACGGATATCTCCTCCACCGAGTTGCGAAATCAGCGTGAGAGGGCCAGCATCACGGGTGACGGAGCCGGGGATTGAATTCCAGTCTCGATTCGGGCACATTTTTTATGAGGGGATCGTGCAGATCGCAGCCAAAAACTGGTGCACCCGATCCTCTTGGTCGGCCATACGATGCGTATGCCGGCTTCCCTGGGTTCATGATGGAGGATCATTCAACTGCCCATGCCGACATCAGCCGAGGGTGCCCCACGCGGCGCGCCTCACGTTGACCCCGCGCAGGAGAGCGTGGGATCGACCTGTCTGCTTGAGACCGTTCTGTCATCCCTCGACGAAGCCAAGGCCGAGGATGTGGTGACGATTGATCTCGCAGGGAAAACCCTGCTCGGCGATTACATGGTGATCGCCTCGGGTCGTTCTGAGCGCCATGTCGGCGCCATCGCCGAAAATCTCGTCAAGCACCTCAAGGAGGTGGGCGTACGAGATGCGTCGGTCGAAGGAATGGCCAAGTGCGACTGGGTTCTGATCGACGCGGGTGGTGTGATCGTGCATTTGTTCCAGCCCGAAGTGCGCGAATTTTATAACCTCGAAAAAATGTGGCTGGCCGACCGGCCCGACAGCTCATATTCCGCGTGATGCCGCGCCGCGGCATGTGCCGGGAGACGAGCGATGCGTGTGAGCCTGATCGCCGTCGGGCGCTTGAAGGACAGCGCCGAGCGCGGTCTCGCTGACCGCTATATCGCGCGGTTTGAGCGTACCGGGCGCAGCATCGGGCTCGGCCCCGTCGACGAGATCGAGATCGGCGAGAGCCGAAAAGCGGCCGCACGGGCGCGCCGGGATGACGAGGCTGCCGCGATTCTTGCGCGGGTCCCTCAGGGCGCGCGTGTGATCGCTCTGGATGCCGGCGGCAAGCAGCTTTCCAGCGAGGAATTCGCCGCGCTTCTCTCCGAATGGCGCGATACGGGGTCTTCGCGCGCCTCTTTCCTGATCGGCGGGCCGGACGGCCACGGCGGCTCGGTCACCGGAACGGCGGACTTGATGGTCTCTTTGGGACGCATGACCCTGCCCCACGGTCTGGCGCGCGTCGTGCTGGCCGAACAGCTCTATCGCGCCGCGACCATCCTCGCCGGCCACCCTTATCACCGCGCCTGAAACGGGAAGCGCTTCAGCTAAAATTCACTACGACTCGGCGATCCTGAGCGCCTATCTTCGCCACCAGAATCTAACGGCGCGGCGGCGCGGGAGAATCGTGGCATGGAAACGCTCGTCGAAATCCTGGGATGGCTGTGGTGGGTGATCAGCTTCGCGCTGTCGATGGTCTGGTCGCTGGCCTGGTTCATCGTGCGCGATCTGATCTCGACGCTGGTCTGGGCCGGGCTTGTCGCGTGGGTCGTGCTGGCGCTGCGCTATCGCAGCGCGGTGCAGGGCACGATGGCAATGGTGCGCTACGCGCGCGCCGGGGTGGGCTATGTCTGGCGCTGGGTGCGCGGCCGGCCGGCGGATGCGCCGGCGCGGGTTAAGCGCGAAGTGGAGATCAAGCGCGTGCGCGTGGTGCCGCTCGGCTATGTGTCGGTATCCGCGCAGATGAACGCGGCGGTGGTCATGCTGCTGGTGCTGATGGGCCACCTTTAATCAATGGAAGTCGCGGGACTTGGGCACGACGCGCACATTGCGCGGATGCGCGCGCGGGTTCTGCGGGTCGACCGGTTTGCGCACCTCGTCAGCGTGGGCGAGCGGCATGTTGACCGGCCCGCCATGCCCGGCAAGCGCCATCAGCGCTGGCGTATGATCCTCCAGCCGCCGCGCGATCAGGTGGATGACCCCGTCCTTCGCCTGCACCGATCCGTGCACCAGCATCAGCCGCGCGCCCATGACCACGCCGCGCTGCGCCTCGAACACCTTGGGCCAGACCACGACATTCGCGGAAGCCGTTTCGTCCTCGATGGTCATGAAGATCACGCCCTGCGCGGTGCCGGGGCGCTGGCGCACCAGCACCAGCCCGGCGACCGCGGCGCGCGCGCCGTTTCGCATCGCGTGCAGGCCCGCCGCCGTCACCACGCCGCGGTTGTTCAGCCCGGGCCGCAGGAACTGTAGCGGATGCGCCTTCAACGACAGGCTCAGGCTCTGGTAATCGGCGATGACGTGCTCATTGAGCGGCATCGGCGGCAGCGTGACCTCCGGTTCCGGCCCTTGCTCGCTGGTCTCCGCGCGGGTGAACAGCGGCAATTCCTTCGCCTTGCCGAGCTGGCGCACCTGCCACAGCGCCGCGCGCCGGTCCAGCCCCAGC
>CAYFTI010000020.1:0-25604 GCA_964346065.1 uncultured Hyphomicrobiaceae bacterium | reverse complement strand
AGCACGAAATCCATCGGATCGCGCTTGTAAGGCGCGACCTCGACGCGCGCGCCGGCTTTCATCTCCTCGACCGAGCGCCGCGACAGACGGCCATAATCCGGGTGCGACGACACGTCGAACAGGACGTGATCCTCCGCGACATAGGCGCAGCCGATCTCGGCCAGCCGCTCGATCATGGCCCTCATATCGTCGATATGCTCGGTCGCGCGTGGCTCGACATCCGGGCGCAGGCAGCCCAGCGCGTCCATGTCGGCGTGGAATTGCGCGGTTGTGCGCTCGGTCAGCTCGCGGATCGGCACGCCTTCTTCGGCCGCGCGCGCGTTGATCTTGTCGTCCACGTCGGTGATGTTGCGCACGTATTTGACGCCGACGCTGTCGCCCCATTCGCCGCGCGCCGCCAGATGCCGCAGCAAGCGATAGAGCACGTCGAACACGATCACCGGCCGCGCGTTGCCGATATGCGCGAAGTCGTAGACCGTCGGACCGCAGACATACATGCGCACGCCCCTTGCCGGGTCGATCGGCTGGAACGCTTCCTTTTCGCGTGTGCGGGTATTGTAAAGCCTCAAAGTCACGTCTTGCCCCTCCCGGCTGGCGGGCGGTGCGTCTGGAATTTGTGATGAGGCAAAAGACGGCCGCGCGCCAGCTAAGGTATGTCAGCTCGCGATAATAATGCAGCAGATGTGCGCCAGCGCGGTCATGCCGCTGGTGTTGCAGGTTTTTGCCACCGGGTCAAGCATTGTGGTCCGGTGGCCGCTCCCATCGCGATGTGGACGACTCGTTATCGCCACATAGTGTTCGCAACACACGCGCAAACTCGCTAGTCTGCGGGCATGAAACCGGCGGATCGTTTGATGGCGATGCACCAAGGGAGCACGGGAACGAGGGCCGCGGAAACGCGCCGCGGCGTGATAGGCTGCTGCGGGGTTCTGCTGGCATTGGGGATGGCTGTTGTCCTCGCTGGCAGTCTCGGTCCGGTGCCTGTGGCGGACGCGCAATCACTGTTCGACTGGGAGCCTGAAAGCCGGGAGCCCGATCGCCGTCGCGACAGCGAACGCAGCTCCCGGGGGCAGCGCCGCGCCGATTATTGCCGAAAGCTGGAGCAGCGGCTGGTGCAGGATTGGCGGCGGCAAAACCAGACGCGTGGCGAGCTTCCGGAAATCCGCGCGAAATTGCGCAAAGCCGAAAAGGAATTCCGCACGCGGAAGGCGAGGGCGGACAAGCGGCGCTGTTACGAAGACACCTTCTTTTTTGGCCGTTCCCTGCGCCAGACTCCGGAATGCGTGAAGCTGGACCGTGCGGTCCGCCGCGCGCGCCGCGAGGTCAAGTCCCTGCGCGGGCGAATCGAACGTATCTCGCGCTCGGGCGGAGCGCAGAGCCGGCAGGATGAACTCATCGCGCAACTGGCGCGCTATGGGTGCGGCGAGGATTACGAGCGGCAGTACGAATCCCAGCGGCCGACATTCTTCTCATTCTTTGATGACCGTGGCCCCCGCTTGCGGGAGCCGGAACGGCGTTCGCCATCAGAGCTGCCGTTTGCCACGTATCGCACCATGTGCGTGCGCTCATGCGATGGCTACTATTTCCCGTTAAGCTTCTCCACGCTGCCGAGCCAGTTCGAAGCGGACAAGGGCGAATGCAGCGACCGCTGCGCGGCGCCAACGGCCCTGTTCGTCTATCGCAACCCCGGCGAGGACGTGGAGAACATGGTCTCGCTTGACGGCCTGCCGTACACCGAACTGGACAACGCCTGGCTCTACCGCAAGCAGTTCATCGAGGGATGTTCCTGCGACGCCGCCGAATATTCGCAGGCGAAGATCGATGAGGCCATGGCGCAGTTGAAAAGCGGTTCGTCCGGCACGCAACAGCGCAGCTCGACGGATACCAGCGGAGCGACCGGAGATGGCGACAGCGCCAGGAGCGCGGCCACCGAGGGGGGCAAGGAAGGCGACCTGATCATTCGGGACGTGCCGGACGAGAAAAGCTTCGACCCCCGCAAGCGCTGAGCGGTATGCGCGTCAACAAGAAAAACGACCAAGGGCTAAAGTTTCAACAAGAAAATCTTGCCTAGCCGCTTCCCGTTGGCGTTTTTATGCCATTTTTGCGATCGATTTTCCTATCCGGTTGGTGTTAATCAGAAGTCGTCGTCATGTCCGAGCGTGTGCGTAGTGACAAGTTGTTCCTTGCCGACGTATCTTTAAGACCTGTAACGATCGACGATATTCCTGCAATTCGTTATGTTCATGCTGCCTCGACGCGGGCATGTGCCGCACAATTCCTTGGCGAAAACGAAATCGAAAAGCTCGCGGCGACGATCAATCAGGAAGATTACATCCACACCCTAGCCAAAGGCAGTCTGACCGCGGCCTGGGTCGGCCCCGAAATTGTGGGAACGGTGGGCTGGGTGCCCACGCCGACAGCGCCTTCCGTCGCGCGCCTTCAGATGCTGTTCGTCTGGCCGATGTTTGCCGGGGCCGGGATTGGCCGCTTGCTCGTGTCTCATGCGGAGGCGTGCGCCCATAATGCCGGCTATCGCAGTGTGCGCGCGCGTACCACGGCTCACGACGCCGTCTTCTTCAAGCGGCTGGGATATGCGGTGACGGCACAGAGCGCCCTGCGCACCGCTTCAGGCGGGCGGGTGCCGATCGCATACATGCGCAAGGACCACATTTGTCCGCAGTTTCCCTTCACGGAAAGCGAATGGGGCGACGCGGGCCGGCACTACCATCATTAGTCGCGGAGTCAGGCCGCTTCGCCGCGCAACCGCGCGCCCACCTTTTCGCGGCCAATGAGCGGCAGCAGCGCCGCAAGCTCGGGGCCGGCGCCGCGCCCGGTGATCGCCAGGCGCAGCGGGTGAAAAAGCGCGCGGCCCTTCCGGCCCGTCTCGGCCTTCACCGCGTCGGTCCAGGCCTTCCAGGTGGCCGCGTCCCAAGGCTCGGGCGGGAGCAGATCGGCGGCCGTCGCGCACAGTTCTTCATCCTCGATGACCGGCGTGATTGGGCCACTGACCACCTGCCACCACTCCAGCGCGTCGCTCAGTAGCGTGACGTTGCCGCGCACGGCCAGCCAGAACGCTTCGCCGCCCTCCACGCCTAGCGAGGTCAGCTCGTCAGCGACGTTCTCATAGGGCCGCTCATGCAGCAGCCGCGCATTGACCGTGCGCAGTTCCACCATGTCGAACCGCGCCGGCGCGCGCGAGACCTTGCCGAGGTCGAAGCTCTCGATCAGTTCATCCAGGCTCTGATGGGCGTCCACGGCGTCGGAGGTGCCGATCGCGGCGGAATGGCTCAGTATTGCCAGCGGCTCCAGACCTTCCTCGCGCATCTGGCGGATCGACAGCGTGCCCAGCCGCTTGCCCAGTGACTCGCCGTCCGCGCCGACGAGCATGTTGTGATGCGCGAATTGCGGCACCGGCCCCCCAAGCGCCTCGAAGATCTGGATCTGCGCGCCGGAGTTGGCGACATGGTCCTCGCCGCGGATCACATGCGTGATACCCAGCGCGATATCATCGACCACGCTCGGCAGCGTGTAGAGATACGTGCCGTCCTCGCGCACGAGGATCGGGTCGGAGAGGGAGCCCGCGTCGATCGTCTGCGCGCCTCGGATCAGGTCGTCCCAGGCGACCTCGCGATGATCGAGCTTGAACCGCCAGTGCGGCTTGCGGCCCTCGGCCTCCAGCTTGGCGCGGTCCTGATCGATGAGCTTCAGCGCCGCGCGATCATAGATCGGCGGTAGCCCTTGCGCGCGCTGACGCTTGCGCCGCCGCTCCAGTTCGTCCGGGGTCTCGTAGGCCGGGTAGAGGCGGCCGGCGGATTTGAGCGTTTCGACCGCGTCGTCATACAGGCCGAGCCGGTCGGACTGGCGCACTTCGGTGTCCCAGTCCAGCCCGAGCCAGTGCAGGTCCTCGCGGATCGCGTCGGCATATTCCTCGCGTGAGCGGGCGATGTCGGTATCGTCGAGGCGCAGCACGAAGCGCCCGCCGTTTTTGCGCGCGAACAGCCAGTTGAACAGCGCGGGGCGGATGTTCCCGATATGCAGAAGGCCCGTCGGGCTCGGCGCGAAGCGGACGGCGATCTCGCTCATCTCAGGACCGGCCTTCGCGGAACTTGTTGGTGATCGGGTAGCGCCAGTCACGGCCGAAGATGCGCTCGGTGATCTTCACGCCCGGCGCGGACTGGCGGCGCTTGTACTCGGCTATGCGCAGCATGTTCTCGACCTGGCGCACGATGTTGTCCCCGTGCCCGCGCGCGACGATGTCCTCATGCGGCATCTCGTGCTCGATCTTGCAGCGCAGGATGTCGTCGAGCGCGTCGTATGGTGGCAGCGTATCCTGGTCCGTCTGGTCTTCGGCAAGCTCGGCGCTCGGTGCCTTGGTGATGATATTCTCCGGGATGACCTCGCCGGGCGGCCCTAGCCCGCCAATCGGCTGGTTGGCGTTGCGCCAGCGCGCGCAGTCGTAAACTTGCGTCTTGTAGAGGTCCTTGATCGGGTTGAAGCCGCCGTTCATGTCGCCATAAAGCGTGGCGTAGCCCACTGACATTTCCGACTTGTTGCCGGTCGTCACGAGCATCGCGCCGGTCTCGTTGGACACCGCCATCAGGATGGTGCCGCGCGTGCGCGACTGAAGGTTCTCGATCGTCACCCCGTGGCCACCGCCGTCCAGCAGCGAGTCGAGCGCGGCGATGAAGCCTTCGACCGGCGCGGCGATGGGCACGGTGTCATAGCGCATGCCCAGCGCATCGGCGCACGCGGCGGCGTCGGTACGGCTCACATCGGACGTATATTTGTAGGGCAGCATGATGCAGTGCACGCGGTCGGCCCCAAGCGCATCGACGGCGATAGCCGCACAAAGCGCGGAGTCGATCCCGCCCGAAAGCCCGAGCACCACGCCGGGAAACCCATTCTTCTCGACATAGTCACGCAGGCCAAGGACGCAGGCTTGATAGGCCGCGGCGTCACCCTCGATCATCACGGCCTTGTCACCCGGCGCGCAGGTCCAGCCCTCCGGCCCGCGTTGCCACTCGGTGATGGCGATCTGCTCGCGCCAGTCCAGCATCTGCGTGGCAAGCGCGCCGCCGGCATTCAGCACGAAGGATGCGCCGTCGAACACCAGCTCGTCCTGTCCGCCGATCTGGTTGACATAAACGAGGGGCAGCCCGCTCTCGGCCACGCGCGCGACGGCGATGTTCTGCCGGGTTTCCTGCTTGATCAGCGTGAAGGGCGAGCCGTTCGGCACGAGCAGCAGTTCCGCGCCCGTCTCGGCGAGGCACTCGCAGACATCCTCGATCCAGATGTCCTCGCAGACAGGCACGCCGAGGCG
Source organism: uncultured Hyphomicrobiaceae bacterium (assembly GCA_964346065.1). GTDB lineage: Bacteria > Pseudomonadota > Alphaproteobacteria > Rhizobiales > Rhodomicrobiaceae > Dichotomicrobium. Next base: position 20,284 of record CAYFTI010000020.1, on the reverse strand, counting down.
CACGCCGCGAAAGCTCATCGGGCCGGGCATCTCGCCGGGGCTGAAAATGCGCTTCTCGTCGAAGACGCCATAGTTCGGAAGCTCGACCTTGTGGCGGACATCCCGGACATCGCCGCCTTCAAGAAGGGCGACGCTGTTATAGGGCTTGTCTTCGCCGGGCCATGGCGTGCCAATCAGCATCGCGGGGCCGCCGTCGGACGTCTCGCTCGCGAGGTCTTCGATGACGCGCCGGGCCGCGTCGATGAAAGCCGGTTTCAGGATCAGGTCTTCCGGGGGGTAGCCGCAGATGAACAGCTCCGAAAAGCAGACAAGGTCCGCGCCGGCTTCGGCGGCCTCCGCCCGCGCCGCGCGTGCGCGCTCAGCATTGCCGTGCAGATCGCCCACAATCGGGTCCAGTTGCGCCAGAGCGAGTTTGAGGTGTTCGGTCATGTGATCTTATCGCCTAGGCTGCGCATCAGGGGGAAGCGTGGCAGATGATCCACTCAACGTAACCGCGCCCTGCTGTCGCGCAAGGGTCGAGCATGTCGTACGGATCACGCTTGCCGCCGAGCGTGCTCTTTCGCTTCCTTGCGGATACGCTTGAGCAGCGTGTCGACATGATCGGTGCTGTCCAGCCGGTGCACCATGCCGCCAAAGACGAGGTATTTCCATGCGAGCTGGTCGGTTTGCGCCAATTCGACGGGCCGCACGCCCATGAGATCCTCCATTGTCGTTTGCTCGCCGATCCATGGCGCGAAGACGACGCTGCGCCAGGCCTCCTGGGCTGCCTCGGCGGGAATATGCCCGCGCTCCAGCGCCTCCCGGACCATGTCTATGAAGGCGAACTGGACGAAGCCCGAGCAGATGAATTCCGCCGGCATGTAGCTTCCGTGGCGGAGATATTCGCCGACGGATGGCGCGCGTCCGAAGATGAAGCTGCGCAGCTTCATCCAGAACTGTGTGTGGCGCGCGGCGAGCGCGGCCAGCATGGAAAAGTCGTAATCGTCGATATCAAGAAACCGGAGCATCCGCCCGGACACCATCGCCCGCACCTGCGGTGTCGCCCACGGCCGCTCCAGACGTTTGATACCGACAATGTATTCCGGCGGGCGGCGCGTATCCGGGTATACCTTGGATGGCGCGACGAACTCGCCAAACGCGCCCAGTTCGACGCCGCCGAAGGTGGTTTCGATCACGTAGCTGTCGTCGATGCCGATATCGGAGTGCTTCGTCGCGAAGACCAGCGCGGTGTGTGCGAAATCGGAGCTGTCGATCTTGCGGCTGAGGAACGAGAAGAAGCTGCCCAGCTTGGAGGTCAGGACAACATCACCGCAATGAAGGAAATCGCCCTTGCGGAACGCCTCGACGGGCATGGGCCATTCAGCCTCGTCCGCCGGATCATGGCGGGGCGGCGGCGCATCGCGATGCAGGATTTCGGCCGCCATCTCGGGCGCGGGCTGTGCGGCGGTCTCGTCGGGCGCAAGGCCGCTGCGGGCCTTCGCCGCTTCGCTCACCACGTCACCGACGGATTTCTCGAAGATCGGATTGACCTCCGCCGGCCGCTGTTGCGAACGCCGTGACATTGTTCTTGCCCCCTGCCGGATCGCTGATCCGGATGCCGGGAGCCGCTATTGGGCGGCGCCCCGCGTCTTGTTGTTTTATCCCGCGCTTGCCATGCGTGTGGCGTCTTGCAGGTGGTCGCGGCGCAGGCGTTCGGCGATCAGGAAGGCCAGCTCGAGCGCCTGGTCGGCGTTAAGCCGCGGGTCGCAGTGCGTGTGGTAGCGATCGGAAAGCTGAGCATCGCTGATCGACATGGCGCCGCCGGTGCATTCGGTGACGTTATTGCCGGTCATCTCGACATGGACGCCGCCCGCATGTGTGCCTTCCGCAGCATGAATGTCGAAGAAGTGTTCGACCTCGCGCATGACGGCGTTGAAGGGGCGCGTCTTGTAGCCGCTGGCGGCCTTGATCGTGTTGCCGTGCATTGGATCGCAGGACCACACGACGTGCCGTCCCTCACGCTTCACCGCCTGGATAAGCTCTGGCAGGTGATCGTCCACCGCGTCGGCGCCAAAGCGCGTGATAAGGGTCAGCCGTCCGGGAATGTTGTCCGGGTTCAGGATGTCGATCAGGCGCATGAGATCGTCGGGTTTCATGCTCGGCCCGCATTTGAGGCCGATCGGGTTCTTGATGCCGCGGATATATTCGATATGCGCGTGATCCGCCTGGCGCGTGCGATCACCAACCCAGACGAAATGCCCGGAGGTGGCGTACCAGTCGCCGGTGAGCGAGTCGACGCGGGTGAATGCCTCCTCATACCCCAGCAGCAGGGCCTCGTGGCTCGTGTAGAAGCTCGTGCGGTGGATTTGCGGCTGGCTGTCCGGCGTGATGCCGCAGGCGCGCATGAAATCGAGGCTCTCGCTGATTCGGTGGGCAAGCTCCCGGTAACGCTCTTTTGCAGGGCTGTCGCGCAGAAAATCCAGCGTCCATTGATGCACGCGCTCCAGGTCCGCATAGCCGCCCTGGGACAGCGCGCGCAGCAGGTTGAGTGTCGCGGCGGCCTGCCGGTATGCCTCGATCATCCGGCGCGGGTCAGGTTCGCGGCCGGCTTCATCGAACGCGATGTCGTTGATGATGTCGCCGCGATAGCTCGGCAGCTCCGTCTCGCCCTGCTGCTCCACAGGCGACGAGCGCGGCTTGGCGAATTGGCCCGCGATGCGGCCGACCTTGACCACGGGGCAGCGCCCGGCAAAGGTCAGCACCACCGCCATTTGAAGGAAGACGCGGAAGAAGTCGCGCGTGGTGTCGGGCCCGTGTTCGGCGAAGCTCTCCGCGCAGTCACCGCCTTGTAGCAGAAACGCCCGGCCATGCGCCACGTCGGCGAGCTTATCCATCAGTTCGCGGGTTTCTCCGGCAAAGACCAGCGGCGGAAAGTTCTCGAGTTGCGCCTCGACGTCCTTCAGCGCGGCCTCGTCCCGATACGCCGGGATCTGTTGCGCAGGCTTTTCCCGCCAGCTTCGCGGCGACCATGAGGCTGCCATGATCTGTTCCTTCTGCGTTCAATGTTTTGCAGCGCGGCCACGGGCGGTTTACAACCCTGCCGCTAACTAAGCGCTGGTATAAGCCATCACGACCGGACTGACCAGCCCCAGCAACACGAGCAGCCACGCGATGTGCCATGCGCCTTGAACACAGCCACGCCCCACAGGCCATTGCCGACCGGCTGAACGCCGGACCGTCCGTCAGCTATCTGCGTGACTGGATATATGGCGGTATCGACGGACTGGTAACAACCTTCGCAATCGTGGCGGGCGCCGTTGGCGCCGATATGTCATCACGCGTCGTTCTCATCCTGGGCCTGGCCAAGCTCATTGCCGACGCGCTCTCGATGGCTGCGGCCAACTACACCGGCACCAAGGCCGAGCACGAGGAATACCAGAAGATCCGCGAGATGGAAGAGCGCCACGTTGCCCTTCATCCCGACGGCGAGCGCGAAGAGGTGCGCCAGATCTTCGAGGCCAAGGGGTTCAAGGGTGAGGACCTCGATCGCGTGGTCGATATCATCACCAAGGAGCAGCATCGCTGGATCGACACCATGATGGCCGAGGAGCACGGGATGCCGATGGTCAACCGGCTGCCCTCGCGTGCGGCGCTGGCCGTGTTCGCCGCGTTCGTGCTGTGCGGGTCGGTGCCCTTGCTTCCCTACATTTTCGGGCTGGCGGATGCGGCGGTTTACGCGCTGGTCATGACTGGCGTGACCTTTTTCGCCATTGGCTCGATACGCTCTTTCTGGTCGCCCAAACGGTGGTGGGCCGCCGGCCTGGAGACCTTTCTCATCGGCATGATCGCGGCTGGCGCGGCGTTCATCATCGGTGATTTATTGAAGACAATCGTGTAAACTTGACAGAGTAGGTGATCGATGACGGTCGGTTCGTTGATGCTGTTTGACGACAAGAATTTCACCATCGGGATCGAAGAAGAATATCTTCTGGTCGACCCTGTGACGCGTGATCTGGTCGCTGATCCCCCGTCGCAAATGATGGACGCCTGCCAGCAGGCGCTGGGCGATACACTTGGCGAAGTGAGCCCGGAGTTCCTGCGCTCGCAGATCGAGATCGGCACGCGCGTGTGCTGCTCGATCCAGGAGGCGCGCGAGACGCTCGCCGAGATACGCGCGACGCTGGCGCGGATCGCTGGCCGGCACGACATGGCCTTGATGGCCGCATCGACGCATCCGATTGCGCGGTGGAACCTTCAGGCGCACACGGACCGCGATCGCTACAACACCCTGGCGGAGGATCTTCAGGTGGTTGTCCGCCGCCTGCTGATCTGCGGGATGCATGTGCATGTCGGAATCGATGACGACGACACGCGCATCGACCTGCTGAATCAGGCCGTTTACTTCATGCCGCATCTGCTGGCGCTGTCCTCGTCGTCCCCCTTCTGGAAGGGCGAGGTGACCGGGCTCAAATCGTACCGGTTATCGGTCTTCGACGAGTTGCCGCGCACCGGGCTGCCGGCGCAGTTCGACAGCTTCGGCGAATACCAGCGTACGGTGGATGTGCTGGTCAACGCCGGCGTGATCGAGGATGCGACAAAGATCTGGTGGGACCTGCGCCCGTCGGCCAAGTTCCCGACACTGGAAATGCGCGTCCCGGACATCTGTACGATGCTGGACGACGCGATCACGATCGCGGCGCTGTTCGCCTGTATCTGCCGGATGCTGTATCGCCTGCGCCGGGAAAACAAGCGCTGGCGCGCCTACACCAACTTCCTGCTGACCGAAAACCGCTGGCGCGCGCAGCGTTACGGCATCGAGAAGGGCATGATCGATTTCGGCCGCGGCGAGATCGTCAGCTTTACCGAACTGATGGAGGAACTTCTGGACCTGATCAGCGAGGATGCCGACGCGCTCAACATGCGGGCCGAGGTGGAGAACGTTCATACCATTCTGGCGCGCGGCACGAGCGCCGACCGTCAGCTCGCGGTGTATCAGGCGGCGCTGGCGAGCGGGATGAACGAGGGCGACGCGCAGAACGCCGTTGTCGATCGGTTAATCGAGGAAACCGTCGCCGGAACCTCTGCCGCTTTCGGGCCGGGCCAGTCGGTCGTCATGGAATAGGTCGGCCGGGAAGCTCGTTCCCGGCCATCCGCATTCAACTCTCCGCATCGCGGTACAGTTCGGTGTTGATCTCGATATCAACCCAGTCCGAGACCAGCGGCGCGTTCATGCCGAGGTCGAACTCGCTACGCAACACACGCCCGGTAGCTTTGAAACCGGCTGCCTGGCGGCCCTTGTACTTCTCGATGAACGCGCCGAGGGGGTGCTCGCCGACATAATTGAGCTGGAGATCGAGCGTCACCGGCTTGGTGATCCCCTTGATCGTGAGGTCGCCGGTCATGCGGCCGCTGTTCTTGCCCGTGCGAACCACGTTGGTGGTCTCGAAAGTGACCTCTGGTTGCTCTTCCACGTGGAAGAAGTCGCTGCTCTTCAGATGCTTGTCGAAATCCGGCACGCCCGTGTCCACGCTCGCCGGGTCGATCGTGACGTTCACCGAGCTGTTCGACACGTCTTCCTGATCGAATGTCACGGTTCCGGAATAGTCGCGGAACAGGGCTGACTGCTCGCTCAACCCCACATGGTTCCACGAGATGCGAATCTGCGTGTGGCCACGGTCAAACTCATAGGTCTTGGGCTCGGCCAGGACATCCCCGTTCGGAACCGCAAGCAGGGCCGCGCCCATCAGCCCGTAAAGCGCAAGCGAACGCGCGTTGAGAAACTTCGTCAAAGCCATCGTCACTCTCCCTGTTTTATCAGTTCGATTTCGCCGGCGGACCAGCCCGGCGCGGGCGCGACGGATTGCCCTGCGTCACCGGCCGCCGCCATGCAGGTATCCCGCTATTGCGGCAGATCAAGCGGGCGGTGGTCACGAAAACTTGAAACTCAGGCCAGGTTCAGGCTCATGCCGCCGTCGACCATGATGCCCTCGCCGGTCGTGTAGGATGAGTCATCGCTCGCAAGGAAAAGCGCGGCCTTCGCCACTTCCTCCGCTTCGCCGAAGCGGCGCATCGGCATCTGCGCGAGCAGCGCCTTCGAAAGGTGCGGATTGTTGGTATAGCGGCCGGTCAGCGTGGTCGGGATGAAGCCGGGGCAGAGATAATTCACCCGGATACCGTAAGGCGCGAACTCCACCGCGAGGCTGCGCGACAGGCCGGCAATCGCGGCCTTTGCCGTCGAGTAGGCCGATAGCTGGCGCGCGTGCTGTGTGGCCATGATCGAGGAGAGGTTGACGACCGCAGCGCCTTCGGCGTCCTTCAGCAGGGGGAACGCCGCGCGCGTGACGCGGATCGTCCCCCAAAGATGCGGGTTGAGGACGCGCTCCCAGTCGGCATCCTCCATGTGGCGAAAATCGGCGCGTAGCAGGTTCCCGGCGTTGTTGACGAGCACATGCAGCTTGCCGTGGTCATGCTGGATCTGCGAGGTGATGCGCGCGACCGCCTCTTGATCGGTGACATCCAGGGCGGCGTGTGAGGCCTTGCCATCCGCCGCACGTATCGTTTCCGCGCCAGCTTGCGCACCGGCCTCATCGAGATCCGTCAGGACCACGTGCGCGCCCTCTGCGGCGAACCGTTTCGAAATGGCCAGCCCGAGGCCGCCGGCCGCGCCGGTAACAAGCGCGATACGATCTGCAAGACGCCCCACGGAACGCCCCCTTCCTGATTGACGCCTATATCGGCCATTAAAATGTCGCGGTCAGGGCTCCGAGGCAAGCACTGTGCGCGACTCCTCCTCAGGCACGCTCATCCTTGGGCGATTCCATCACCACGTAGGACGTAATTGAGGTGACTTGCGGCAGCGTGCCGAGCACGTCGGTGTGGAAGACCTTGTAGGCCGCAAGATCAGCGACTTCCACCCGCAGCAGGTATTCGATCGTGCCGGTCACGTTGTGGCACTCCAGCACTTCGGGCGCGGTGGCGATCGAGCGCTCGAACGCCTCCTGCGCAGCCTTGGAGTGATCGGACAGACCGACTGCGACATAGGCGACGAAACCTGTTCCAAGCGCTGCGCTGTCGAGCACCGCCCGGTACTTCCTGATCACCCCTGTCCGCTCAAGCTCCTGCACGCGTCTCAGGCAGGCGGACGAGGACAACCCCACGCGTTTGGCCAGTTCCGTATTACTGAGCCGTCCTTCACGCGTAAGTTCGTGCAATATTTTTTCGTCCAGAGTGTCGATATTCGCCATTTGTTGCAAAATCTTCCTGAAGAGCGCTGAACAAAGCAAACATCAAGTATCTACTATCGCATAGGATTGTGGCAGTCGCCACGAAAATTGGGGTTGCGCCATGAATATCGAGATCATCACGGCCCTGATCGCTTTCGCGTTCGCGTCGTCGATCACGCCGGGGCCGAACAACCTGATGCTTTTGGCATCGGGTGCGAATTACGGGCTGCGCCGCACCGTGCCGCACATGCTGGGCGTGAGCCTCGGCCACGCCTTTCTGATCTTCCTCGTCGGGGCGGGGCTGATGGGGGTATTCGATGCCTATCCGATCGCTTACACAGTCTTGAAGGTCGTCAGCGTGGCGTATCTGCTGTTTCTGACCTGGAAGATCGTCAACGCCGGTGCGCCGCGCGGGCAGAGTCGCTCGGGACGGCCGCTGACGTTTCTTCAGGCCGCCGCATTCCAGTGGGTCAACCCGAAGGGCTGGGCCATGGCGCTGACGGCGATCAGCGTTTATCTGCCCGCGCCGGGGATCGAGGGTGTTGCGCTGGCCGCGCTTGTGTTCGCGCTGATCAACTTGCCGTCTGTGAGCTTCTGGGCGTTGCTCGGCAAGGAGGCGCAACGCTTCCTGAACAACCCTGCGCGGTTGCGCGCCTTCAATATCACGATGGGCGTGCTGCTGGTCGGCTCGCTGTATCCGGTGCTGGCCTGGTGAGGACGGCGGGTTATTCCGCCGCTTGCGCCGTGGGCGGCTGCCACGTCTCGCGCATGGTAACCAGTTCCTCCGCCGCGGAGGGGTGCAGCGCCATCGTCGCGTCGAAATCCGCCTTGGTCGCGCCCATGCGCAGCGGGATCGCGGCGATCTGCGCCATCTCCGCAGCGTCCGGGCCGAGGATGTGAACGCCGAGCACGCAGTCCGACTCCTGATCGACGATCAGCTTCATCACCATCTGCTCGTCGCGCCCGGACAGCGTGTGCTTCATCGGCCGGAAGCGCGCCATGTAGATGTCGATGCCGGTCTCGCGCTCGCTGGCCTCGGCTTCGGTCAGCCCGACGGTGCCGATTTCCGGCTGGGAGAAAACCGCCGTCGGAATATAGCTGTGGTCAACCTCCTGCGGGTTGTCCTTGAATACCGTCTCGACGAAACGCATCCCTTCGTCGATTGCCACGGGCGTGAGCGCGACCCGGTGCGTCACATCGCCGATGGCGTAGATATGCGGCATGGATGAGCGGGAATATTCGTCCACGACGACATAGCCGTTCCAGCCGCGCTCCACGCCGAGCTCGGTCAGCCCCAACCCTTCGGTGTTCGGGATGCGGCCCGTGGCGAACATGACCAGGTCGGTCTCGATCGTCCCGCCGCCGCGCAGGTGCGCGACATAGGCGTCACCCGCGCGCTCAACGGCCGCGAGGTCGGTGTGGGTGAGAATGTCGATGCCCTTCTTGCGCATTTCGTCCGCGCAACCGTTTCGCATGTCGTCGTCGAAGCCGCGCAGGATCTGATCGGCGCGATAGGCGAGTTTCACGTCCGCGCCAAGGCCCGCGAAGATGCCGGCGAACTCGACCGCTATGTAGCCGCCGCCAACGATCAGGACGCGGTTGGGCAATTCGGGCAGGTGGAACGCCTCGTCCGAGGTGATGCCGTATTCCGCGCCGGGAATGTCGGGAATCCATGGCCGCCCGCCCGTGGCAATCAGGATGGTCTCGGCGGTGACCTCCCGGCCGTCGGCCGTCAGGCGGATCGTGTTCGGGCCGGTTAATTCCGCCCGGCTCTGGAACAGTTCCGCGCCCGCGCGCTCCAGATTGCGGATATAGGCGGTGTTGAGCCGGTCGATCTCGCGGTCCTTGTTGGCGATCAGTGTCGGCCAGTCGAAGCTCCGACCCTCAACCGCCCAGCCGAAGCCCGCGGCGTCCTCGATCGCCTCGCCGAACTGGCTGGCATAGACCAGCAGCTTCTTCGGCACACAGCCGCGAATGACGCAGGTGCCGCCGACACGGTCCTGCTCCGCGATCGCGACGCGCTTGCCTAGTTGCGCGGTCAACCGTGCCGCGCGCACGCCCCCCGAGCCCGCGCCAATGACAAAAAGATCGTAGTCGTATTCGCTCATGTCATGCTGTCCTGGTTATCGTTCCACGCGGGCTCGGCCTCCAGCACGCGCACGCCTGTCTCCCCGGCGATCAGGGCGGCATCCGCCATCCCCAGAAACAGACCATGCTCGATCACGCCGGGTACCATGGTCAGCATGTCGCCGAGCAGCGCCGGATCGGGGATGGCGGTGAACGCGCAGTCGGCGATGTAATGCCCGCCATCTGTTCGGAACAGCCCGTCCGATCCGCGGCGCAGGCTCACATCTCCGTAACAGCCCGCCTCGCGCGCGACCATGGCGATCATCCGCACTGTTGACAGCGCGCCGAAGGGCTCCACCTCGACCGGGAGCGGGAATGTCCCGAGCTGGTCGACCAGCTTGCTCTCGTCTGCGATGATGACAAAGCGTTGGGAGGCCATGGCGACGATCTTCTCGCGCAACAGGGCGCCGCCGCCGCCCTTGATCAGACTGAGCGAGGGGTCGACTTCATCTGCGCCGTCCACGGTCAGGTCCAGTTCGCCGAGGTCCTGGTCATCCGCAAGCGCAATCCCGGCGGCTTTCGCCTGCGCCTCGGTAATGCTTGAGCTTGCCACGCAGGCCACCTCAAGACCATCGCGCACACGCACGCCCAGCGCTTCGATGAAGGCGGCCGCCGTGGAGCCGGTGCCGAGCCCCAGCCGCATCCCCGGCTCCACCAGTTGCAGCGCCGCCCCGGCGACCCGCCGCTTGCGATCATCCGCGCCGGTGCTGTTCAACGGTCCAGCTCCGCCATCATGATGTATTTCATCTCCACGAACTCCTCGATGCCGTGATGCGAGCCTTCGCGGCCCAGACCGGATTCCTTGACGCCGCCGAACGGGGCCAGTTCCGTCGAGATCACTCCGGCGTTGACGCCCACCATGCCGTAGTCCAGCCCCTCCGAGACGCGCCAGGCCCGGCCCAGATCGCGCGTGTAGAAGTAGGATGCCAGCCCGGACGGGGTGTCGTTCGCGGTTGCGATCGCTTCGTCTTCGGTATGGAAACGGAACAGTGGTGCGACCGGCCCAAAGGTCTCCTCGTTCGCAAGCCGCATATCGCTCGTCACGTCGGTCAGGATCGTCGGCTCGTAAAAGGTCCGCCCGAGGGAGTGGCGCTTACCGCCGGTGAGGACCTTCGCCCCCTTCTCGACCGCGTCGGCCACATGCGCCTCGACCTTCTCCAGCGCCTGTTCGTTGATGAGCGGCCCCTGCATCACCTCCGCCTCGGTGGCGCGGCCGACCTTCATCTCGCGGACCTTCTCCGCCAGCCTGGCGGCGAAAGCGTCGTAGACGCCGTCCTGCACGAGGATGCGGTTGGCGCAAACGCAGGTCTGGCCGGTGTTGCGGTATTTCGAGGCGAGCGCCCCGGCCACCGCGCGGTCCAGATCGGCGTCGTCGAAGACGATGAACGGCGCGTTGCCGCCGAGCTCCAGCGCGACCTTCTTCACCGTGCCAGCGGCCTGTTCCATCAGCAGCTTGCCCACCGCGGTCGAGCCGGTGAAGCCGATCATCCGCACCAGCGGGTTCGAGGTCATCTCCTCGCCGATGGCGGCAGCACCTTCGGCATCGCTCGTGACCATGTTGAGCACGCCTGCGGGCACGCCCGCCTCCTCGGCAAGCTGCATCAGAGCCAGCGCGGTCAGCGGCGTGTCGGGCGCGGGCTTGCACACCACCGTGTTCCCGGTCGCCAGCGCCGGGGCGACCTTGCGCGTGATCATCGCCAGCGGGAAGTTCCACGGCGTGATCGCCGCAACGACCCCCATCGGCTGCTTGATGACGAGGATGCGTCCGTCGCTGCGAGGCGCGGGGATCGTCTCGCCATAGACCCGCTTGGCTTCTTCCGCGAAAAATTCGATGAACGACGCGCCATAGGCAACTTCGCCGCGCGACTCGCTAAGCGGCTTGCCCTGTTCCGCGCTCATCAGGTGTGCAAGTTCCTCGGCATGCGCCTGCACAAGGTCGAACCAGCGGCGCAGGATCTGGCTGCGCTCCTTGGCCAGCTTGGCGCGCCAGCCGGGGAAGGCGGCATGGGCCGCGTCAATGGCCGCCGATGTCTCCGCCGCGCCGAAGTTTGGCACGCGCGCCACCTCATCGCCGGTGGCCGGGTCGGTCACCGGCACGCTGGGCTGGCCTGTCCATTCCCCATTCACGTAACATTGCTGGCGTACTAGGCTTTGCGCGATCTGATCCATTTCGTCCTCCTGTCTTTTACCGGGGTGCGTGCCGTCAGCGGCCGGCCCAGCCTGGTCGCGCAGGCGCCGAGCATTTGGTAGGCAGTGCAACCCGCGAACTGTAACCCGCATAAAAAAGGGCGTAGACGCAAACCATGGACATTCATCCAAGTACCAGTGGATTGGCCGGCGCGACGGTTGTTTTCGATCTCGACGGGACCATGATCCATACCGCGCCCGACCTGGTGCGCGCCACCAACCACGTCATGACCCAGTCGGGCTTGCCGCCTGCGCCCGCGGAGATCATCATACCTGCGGTCGGCGGCGGCGCGCGGGCCATGATAACGGCAGCGCTTCACGCGGCGGATCAGCCGCCGGACCGCGTCGATATCGAGCCGCTCATCGATCTGTTCCTACAGTTCTACATGGCCAATATCGCAGAGGAAAGCTATCCGTTCCCCGGCCTGATCGACGCGCTTGATTTTTTCACCGCGGCCAGGGTGTACATGGGGGTGTGCACGAACAAGCGCCATGCGAATGCCGCGCTGCTGCTCGAAACGATGAAGCTGGAGAGTTATTTTGACGCCGTCCTCGGCGCGGACAGCCTGCCGGTGCGCAAGCCGCATCCCGATCATATCCTGCAAACGATTGCGCGCAGCGGCGGCGATCCCGCCAGCGCGGTGATGGTAGGCGACAGCGCACCGGATATCGAGGCCGCGCGCGCGGCCGGTATTCCCGTGATCGCCGTCCCGCATGGCTATTCGGATAAGCCGGTTGAAAGCCTGGCGCCGGACCGCATCGTTTATGATCTCGCCGACCTTCCGGAAACGGTTGTCGACCTGATGCGCTAGGCGAGCCCGCGCCAGTTTGCGGTGAAAGGCTTGACCGGCTGTTGCCTGGCGCACTAGATACGCAATCGAGCGGCTTCATGCATACGTCACCGAAGCCGATCGGGCGCGTAGCTCAGCGGGAGAGCGTTCCGTTCACACCGGAAAGGTCACTGGTTCAATCCCAGTCGCGCCCACCATCCTTGTCATCCCTGTCGCGAAGGCCTTGCTCACACGGGCATCACGCGGGATTGAGTGGCCTCAGCGCGTGTACGTTGTAGCATGGCAAACACTCTTTTCGCACAAGGCAGCACGTGAATGTCGTCACCTGAAATGGCTGACCCTTCGGACATTTTACTCGGAAAGGTGGCGGGCTTGTTCGGCGGCACCGCTCCGAACGTATACCGCGTCCTTGGCACGAACCCGGCCGCGCTGCGCGCGTTCGTGGAGACCGAGCATGCGCTTGAGACGCAGGGCCAACTCGGTCTCGCTGAACATGCGATCGTTGCGCTGGAGGTTGCGGTGCACAGCGGATGTACTTATTGCGAAACCGTCTTCGTGAATGAAGCCCACCGTCACGGGGTCGCGGATGATGCCGTCCACGCAATCTGCGCGGGCGAGACGCCGAGGCCGGAGCGTGAGCGTTTGCTTGTCCGTGCGACGCGCCGGCTGATGGCCACGCACGGCCGGCTTGGCCGTCACGAAATAGCGGATTTCGCCGAACAGGGGCTTGGCAAAGCCGAGCTTCTGGAAATCATCACGATTATCGCGGGCTACACGCTGGCGAGCTATACGAACAACTTGATGCGTACGCGGCTTGATCCGGAACTGCGCCTGCCGCCGCCGGCGGATGACGCCGCCGAGCGCTGAAGGACTCACCCCTTCGGACGGGCTGGAAGGACGAGTTCGAACGTGGTTCCCTTCGAGCCGGTCTCGCGCAGGCGCAAATCGCCGTCATGGTTCTGGGCGAGCTCGCGCGAGATCAACAAGCCGAGCCCGGTCTTCTCCTCGCTCGACGAGCGCAGTTTTTCCTTGAAAAGCTGATCGACCATGCTCTGCGGCAAGCCGGGGCCGTCATCGGCAATCGCGATCACCAGGTCGTCCCCGCGCGTTTCGCCAGACAGCCTGATCGTGTTGGCCCCCGCATCGTAGGCGTTACGCGCGAGGTTGAGCAGAATGCGGTAGATCTGATCGAAATCCGCGTCGAGCGTCATGCTTCCCGCGTCGCCGGCAATCTGAAGCTGTCCGCTTTCCTCGTCGATGGCCAGCGAGTTGCGAACCTCCTCAACCACATCGATCAGCAGGAAGCGCTCGTGTTGCGGCGGCGGCGTGCTGCTGCGGCCCGCGCTGAGGGTCTGGCGTGTCATGTGCAGCGCGCGCTCGATCGCGCGGGTGATTGTCTCGGCGTTCTTCTGCACCCGTTTATCCTGATGGGTCAGCAGGCTGTCGCCCAACAGCTGTGCGGTGGCGAGCGTGTTGCGCAGGTCGTGGGCGATCTTGCGGATTGATCGGCCCAATTCCGCCAGGTGGTCGATACGCCGGTCGTGTATCACGATGATGATGAGTTCCCGGTTGTTGTCGAACGTCTGGGTGGCCCGGATTTCCGCTGGGACAAGGCCGCCGCATTTTCGGCGGCAGGACAATTCGCCGGAGACCCACTTTCCTTTCAGCCGCACCTCTTTCAGAAATTCGCGCAGGCGGGGAATTTCGTGAGGATGAATGTCGTCGGGACGAAGCTCGTTCAGTTCCTCCGGGGCATAACCCAGCAGGTTGATGGCTTCTTCGTTCACACCGATGAACTGCCCCGTGGCGCCATCCACGACGAGGACGGCATCAAACAGGTTGTTGAATACCGTACCGAGAACGCCGCTGCGTTCATATTGCAGATCGATGAACAAATTAAGCGTGCTCCTTCGGATCTCGACTTATGAAGATCAGCGTTTGGAACGAGCATGATCCTCAGCATCGAGACATTGTCGCTCAAGTGCTCGCGCGAACGTGGTTCCCGACGCTGCGACAACGTGCACCGCGAACTTTATGCTATATAAATCTAGGTCCTGCGTACGTGCGACATCAAGACACCGGAGCTATCCCTTGGCATGACGTCCGATCAGAACCGCCCCGACAGCACATGCCGGCTCACGCCTGTGCCGCCGCCCTTTACCAGCAATTATCGCGGCGAACCGCGGCTCGTGGGGGTCGAAATCGAGTTCGCGACTGTCTCACCGCATCAGGCGGCCGAGTGCGTTCAGGAGATTTTCGGGGGCGATGTTGCCAAACTGGCGCCCCACAGGGTTCAGGTGAGCGGCACCAGCCACGGCGACTTCCAGGTCGAGCTGGACTCGCAATATATCCACCGGCTTGAAACGCCCGAGCTGTCACCGATCCTGTCCGCCCAGCTGGATGAATGGTTACGCTGGTTCCAAAGCTCGCTGGGCGAGGTGGTCGGGGAGCTCGCGGCGGCGGTGATCCCTTGCGAGATCGTCTGCCCGCCGATGCCGCTCGAGGATCTTCATCTGCTGGACGAGACCATCCAGGCACTCACCAAGCTCGGAGCGACCGGGACGCGCGAAAATCCGCTTTATGCATTCGGCGCTCAGCTCAATCCGGACATTGCCCGCAAGGATTCCGAATACATAACCGCGGTCCTGAAAGCCTACACGCTCCTTTCTCCCTGGCTGCGCGAGGTGATCGCCGTGGACATGACGCGCCGGGTGTTCGCGTTTGCTGATCCGTTCCCGAAAGGCTATGTCCGGCTGATCGCCGACACGGAATACTGGCCGGATGAGGCGGCCCTCGTTGACGACTACCTGATGCACAATCCCACGCGAAACCGGGAACTGGATTTGCTACCGCTGTTCACCTGGCTCGATGAAGCGCGCGTGCGGGCGACTGTCCCCGATCCGCGCGTGAAGAGCCGGCCGACGTTTCACTATCGGCTGCCGGACGCGAACTTCGGTATGGCCGACTGGAACATCACGCGCGAATGGAACCGCTGGTGCGAGGTCGAGCGGCTCGCGGCTGATGAGGCGAAGCTGCGAATGGTGTGCGAGGCGTATGCCGAACATGAGCGGCGTTTCTTCAAGGGCTGGTGGTCGGAGCGTGTGGCCGACTTGCTGGGCCTGCCGGGGCCGGGCCGGATTTAGGCGCCAGTGCCCGGCATGAGGTCGGCGACGGCGACCGACCAGGCGGGATCGGAATGCTTGTCCCAATAGGCGTCGATGAGCCTGCGCGTGAGCGGCCCCTGCTGGCCGCCGGCCACCGGCGCGCCGTCAACGCGCGCGATCGGCATGATGCCGCCAGCGGTCGAGGTGGCAAACGCCTCGTCTGCTGCGCACAGCTCGGCCGACGAAACGGCACGCTCTTCGACGGCGATCCCCGAAGCCTCGGCAATCCGGATCGCTGATCGGCGTGTGATGCCTTCCAGGACGCCTTTCTCCGGCGTGGCGATGCGCCCGTCGCGGACAATGAATATGTTAAAGCCCGGACCTTCGGTGAGATGACCGTCAACATCCCGCAGGATCACGTTTTCCGCGCCGCGGTCATACGCCTGGTACAGCCCCATCACAAAATCCAGCCAATGATAATTCTTCACCCGCGGGTCAACGGATTGGGGCGGTATACGCTGGACGTCTGACACGGCGAGCGACAGTCCCGTCTCGCGTCTTTCAGGCGGCAAGACCCAGACGAAAGGAATGGCGAAACATATCAACTGGTTCTGCGCGTCGCGTGGATCGCGTGAAAAGGTGGGTGAGATGCCGCGGGTGAGCACCATCTCCACATATGCATCTTCGAGCCCAGCGCGCACGACGCACTCGGCAAGGATCTCCGTCAATTGCGCTGTGCTCACCGGGAGAGTCAGGTGCAGCTTTTCCGCCGACTGGCGAAAGCGCTCCAGATGCGCGTCCAGCATGAAGAACCGGTTCCGCCAGACATGAACCACGTCATAAGTCGCGTCGGAGTGCAGAAATCCCCAATCGAGAACCGGGATTTTCGCCTCTTCCATCGGCACGAACTGCTCGTTCAGGTAGGCAACGCCGGGCGGCATGGACATCGTGTCACCTTTTTCGGTGAGGTGCTGATCGCTGCGAGGCCGCCGATATGGCAGGCTTGCGAGGAGCTTACGAAAGTCCGGGTTGATGCAGGATTTTCCCCGCAAAGCGACGCACGCTGGCCCTGGACAGTGACCGGACCTCGACGGGACCCTCTCGCCCTGACGCTCTGTGCCGCGCGGCCAAAGCGCCCGTCAGGCAACGCCCGAGAACAGGTCAGCCCGCTCGTCCAGACGCTTGATGAGCCGGGGCAGCGCCTCGCTCATGTCCTCCGCGATCATGCCGGGGCCAATTTCCTTGGCGGTCTCGCCGTGAAGCCAGACGCCGGCCATTGCCGCATCCAGCGCGTCCATTCCCTGCGCGAGCAGGCCCGTGATGATGCCGGCAAGCACATCGCCCGAGCCTGCCGTGGCGAGCCAGGGCGGCGCGTTCTCCACCAGTCCGGCGACGCCGTTAGGCGCGGCAATGACGGTATCCGGCCCCTTGAGCACGATCACCGCGCCGGCCGTTTCGGCGGCAGCGCGCGCGCGCTCCAGTTTGGAAGGCTCCTCCAGAAGGTCGGGAAAGATGCGCGCGAATTCACCTTCATGCGGTGTCAGGATAACCGGCGGTTCCCGGTACTGGATCTGCTCGAACAGCACGGAGGGATCGTCCTCGAACGAGGTCAGGCCATCGGCGTCGATGACCGCCGCCGCGTTGCCGCTCAACACCGCCGAGACGTTCTGCTGTGTTTCCTCGCTGACGCCGGCGCCCGGGCCGATCATGACCGAGGTGATGCGGGTGTCGGACACAAGCTCGCCCAAGCCCTCCGGGCCGTCAAACGCATCCACCATGATCGCGGTCAACTGCGCGGCGTTGATGTAGAAGGCCGATTTCGAGCTTGCCAGCGATACCAGGCCGGCCCCCATCCGCAGCGCCGCGCGCGCAGCCAGCCGCGACGCGCCGGTGCGCTCCATATCGCCGGATACTATGACGGCGTGTCCGCGATCGTATTTGTGTCCGGTCAGCTTCAGGCGGGGAAAATACTTCAGCCACAGTTCCGGCTGATCGGAGAAGGCGCGCGGCCCGACCTCTTTCATCACCGAGGCGGGGATGCCGATATCCACTGTAGTCACGTCGCCGCAATAGCTGCGGCCCGGGTAGAGCACCTGCCCTGTCTTGCGCCGGTAGAACGAGACAGTGCTCACAGCCTTGAACGCCGTGCCCCGCACCTCGCCGGAGGTCGCATCGATCCCTGTGGGCATATCGATCGCGACGACGGGCAGATTGCGCCGTCTCACGTCCTCGATCATCTGCGCCGGGACGCCTTGCACATCGTCTTTCAAGCCTGAGCCGAAAATCGCATCGACAATGAGTTGCGCGCCGTCGAGGCAGTCCGGTGTCATGGGCTCGATGGTTTCGTCCCACCGGTTGGCCATCTCCTGGGCTTCGGGCGGCTGCTTCGCCTTTTCACCATGGAGGGCCAGGCGAATGTGATATCCCCGCTCGCGCAGGCGGCGCGCGGCAACGAAGCCATCGCCGCCGTTGCGGCCGGGACCGCACAAGACGACGACCTTCGTCCCGCGGGCGAAGCGTTTGACCACATCTTCGGCAACGCCGTTACCCGCGTTTTCCATAAGAATGAGGCTTGATGTGCCGTTCTCCATGGCGAGTTTTTCGGCACGTATCATTTCTTCTGTGGTCAATAATTCCAGCACTTGTCAGCCCATGCGCTCGGAGGAAAACGGTAGTCAGGGACTCATGATCAGGGGGTGCCCGCCCTGTGGCCGTCCGCGCCGCAGACGTTGAGCGAGCATTGCCAAAGTGCCGCAGCGCCGTCACCACACGGCTGGGGTGAAGCGGCTGGAGCCGCCGTCACACGCCGCAGCGGCACATTAGGATCAATGCCCTGGCACCGCAACATTTAAAGCAATGCAGTCTTGTCCGGAGTATGGCGGCCTGCCAACAAACGCATCGCGCCGAGGCTGAACACTGAGCGGGCAGGGCGCCTAATTTTTCATCAGTTGGCCCCGCGTTGTGCGAGCAGGCGGCGCGTATGGGGCAGGCGGCCACGGCGCTTCGAATTGGCACGAGTTATGCTTTCGGCGAAATTGCAAAGATAAATGCGAGGCGACAAGCGCCGCGGGGAATGGCGGCGGCTGCGCAATGACATGCGGAAGGACGCCAGGGTTCATGAAAAAGATCGAGGCAATCATCAAGCCGTTCAAGCTGGATGAGGTTAAGGAAGCGCTCCAGGAAATGGGTCTTCAGGGGATCACCGTGACCGAGGCCAAGGGCTTCGGGCGGCAGAAGGGGCATACCGAACTGTATCGGGGCGCAGAGTACGTGGTCGACTTCCTGCCCAAGGTGAAGGTGGAACTCGTTTTATCCGACGATATGCTGGAAAAGGCGCTGGAGACGATCCAGAGCGCCGCGCGCACCGGGCGCATCGGTGATGGGAAGATATTCGTCACCACGGTTGAGGATGCTGTAAGGATACGCACCGGCGAGACAGGGGCCGACGCCCTATAGGATCGCAGCGGGCGGAGACGTCCTGCGGCGGAGCAAGGCTTGCGAACGACCGCACGCGTGCGCACGGCGGCCAGAGTTCAGGGCCAACCAAACGTCATGAGAAGCAAAAAGGGAGTGTCATGACAGATCAAGCGGAAGTTTTGAGACGGATCAAGGACGAAGGCGTGAAGTTCGTCGACCTGCGTTTCGGTGACCCGCGTGGCAAGAAACAGCACGTCACCATGGATGTCAGCGCATTCGACGAGGACTCGTTTACCGACGGCATCATGTTCGATGGCTCGTCGATTGCCGGCTGGAAGGACATCTCGCAGTCCGACATGCAGCTTATCCCGGATCCGCAATCGGCCTATGTCGACCCGTTCTTCGCGCAGTCGACGATGGTGCTGCACTGCGATATTTTCGAGCCGACCACGGGCGAGCGTTACGAACGCGACCCGCGCGGTACTGCGCGCAAGGCGGAAGCCTATCTCCAGCAGACCGGAATCGGCGACAAGGCGTTTTTCGGTCCTGAGCCGGAGTTCTTCATCTTCGACGACGTGCGTTTTGCCTCGGATCCGTACAACTGCGGGTTCAAGCTGGACAGCATGGAACTGCCCGTCAACATGGATACCGAGTACGAGATGGGCAACCTGGGCCACCGCCCGCGCACCAAGGGCGGCTACTTCCCGGTTCCGCCGGTCGACAGCGCGCAGGATATCCGCTCGGAGATGCTGAGCGTGCTGGCAGACATGGGCGTGGATGTCGAAAAGCATCACCACGAGGTGGGCGCGGCGCAGCACGAGCTTGGCTTGAAGTTCTCCACGCTTGTCGACGTCGCCGACCGCATCCAGAAGTACAAGTACGCTGTGCATAACGTCGCGCAAGCCTATGGCAAGACGGCGACTTTCATGCCCAAGCCGGTCTTTGGCGACAATGGCACCGGCATGCACGTGCACCAGTCAATCTGGCGCGGCTCCGAGCCGGTGTTCGCGGGCAACCAGTACGCTGATCTGTCGGAGACCTGCCTGTACTATATCGGCGGCATCCTGAAGCACGCGCGCGTCATCAACGCCTTCTCCAACCCGACGACCAACTCCTACAAGCGTCTGGTTCCCGGCTATGAGGCGCCGGTGCTGCTGGCGTATTCGTCGCGCAACCGTTCGGCATCCTGCCGCATCCCGCATGTGGCCAGCCCGAAAGGCAAGCGCGTCGAGGTCCGCTTCCCCGACCCGTCGGCGAACCCGTATCTGGCCTTCTCGGCGATGCTGATGGCGGGCCTGGACGGCATCCAGAACCGCATCCATCCGGGCGACCCGATGGACAAGAACCTGTATGACCTGCCGCCGGCGGAGCTGGAAGGCATTCCGACCGTTTGCGGCTCGCTGCGTCAGGCGGTCGATGCGCTGGACAATGACCGCGAATTCCTGAAGCGCGGCGG
>CAYFTI010000019.1:0-25694 GCA_964346065.1 uncultured Hyphomicrobiaceae bacterium | reverse complement strand
TGCGTTGAAGGAACTCGGCAAAATGCCCCCGTAACTTCGGGAGAAGGGGGCCCGGCCATCGGGCAACCGGTGGTCGGGGGCACAGACCAGGGGGTAGCGACTGTTTACTAAAAACACAGGGCTCTGCGAAGCCGCAAGGCGACGTATAGGGTCTGACGCCTGCCCGGTGCCGGAAGGTTAAATGGAGGTGTGAGAGCACCGAAATGAAGCCCCGGTAAACGGCGGCCGTAACTATAACGGTCCTAAGGTAGCGAAATTCCTTGTCGGGTAAGTTCCGACCTGCACGAATGGCGTAACGACTTCCCCGCTGTCTCCAACGCAGACTCAGTGAAATTGAACTCCCCGTGAAGATGCGGGGTTCCTGCGGCTAGACGGAAAGACCCCGTGAACCTTTACTACAACTTCGCACTGGTATTCGTGGTTTCATGTGTAGGATAGGTGGGAGGCTTTGAAGCTGCGGCGCTAGCTGCGGTGGAGCCATCCTTGAAATACCACCCTTGAAATCATGGATGTCTAACCGCGATCCGTAAGCCGGATCCGGGACATTGCGTGGTGGGTAGTTTGACTGGGGCGGTCGCCTCCCAAAGTGTAACGGAGGCGCGCGAAGGTGGGCTCAAGCTGGTCGGAAATCAGCTGTTGAGTGCAAAGGCATAAGCCTGCCTGACTGCGAGACTGACGGGTCGAGCAGAGACGAAAGTCGGCCTTAGTGATCCGGTGGTCCCGTGTGGAAGGGCCATCGCTCAACGGATAAAAGGTACTCCGGGGATAACAGGCTGATGACGCCCAAGAGTCCATATCGACGGCGTTGTTTGGCACCTCGATGTCGGCTCATCGCATCCTGGGGCTGGAGCAGGTCCCAAGGGTTTGGCTGTTCGCCAATTAAAGCGGTACGTGAGCTGGGTTTAGAACGTCGTGAGACAGTTCGGTCCCTATCTGCCGTGGGTGTTCGAGACTTGAGAGGAGCTGTCCCTAGTACGAGAGGACCGGGATGGACGCACCTCTGGTGGACCTGTTGTCGCGCCAGCGGCACTGCAGGGTAGCTATGTGCGGAAGGGATAACCGCTGAAGGCATCTAAGCGGGAAGCCCACCTCGAAACCAGGTCTCGCATGAGAGCCGTGGAAGACCACCACGTTGATAGGCTGGGTGTGGAAGTGCAGCAATGTATGAAGCTAACCAGTACTAATCGCTCGATCGGCTTGATTGCTCTCATTTATCAATGCTCACCTCCCCAGAGGTGGCAGACCAGATCATCACTTCGACGCAGCTTTTGTTTGCCTGGTGGTTATAGCGGAGTTCCCCCACCCGATCCCATTCCGAACTCGGTCGTGAAACACTCCAGCGCCGATGGTACTGCGAAAGCGGGAGAGTAGGTCGCTGCCAGGCGTACCAAAGCTGTTCGAAGAAAATCCCCTCTATAACGATTCCTTACGCGAAGTTTTCAAACAAATTGGAATATGTCCGTTTGGGCGTCCCTGCCCCGGCATATGTCTCGGCTCAGCCGTCGGGCGGTCATGCTTCATGGCGCCGGTCCAACGCGCCGAGTCGCTGAACAGGCTTCAAGTTCGTGATTTGTCCCAATTTCGTCGCGTCGCGCCGACCTTCGGCTTCAGGCGCAAACTCGGCTCCCCGTTGCGCTGAAAGTGGACTGGCTCCGGAGAACCTCTCGCGAAGCAGCGCTTCATTTTTGCGCCTTTGCGAGGCTGTCTTCATAGGCCTCGTAGGCTTGCATCAGCGCGCGAAACAGCGCTGTCGCGGTTCTCCGCGCGCCCTCTGCCGTGAAGTGCCGGTGGTCAGCGGTTGCCAGAGGCGGGTTGGCGTGCACCCACGCGTGAATACTGCAAAGCCCACCCATGAATTTTGACCAATCCCAGAAAAAGACGTCGTTCTGGTTCGCAACATTTCGAAGAGATCTTCGCACAGCGCGAAGTGCTGGCGGCGGATGCCAGCGCCCGAGCCGCGCGTTCTCCGTCCTCATGAGTTTCTGGTAGTTGGCCCGCTCTTCGGCGGTCAGCGCACGACATGCATCCGCCCCGCCAGCGGCTGCGAAACCGGGCATGCGGGCCAGATCCGGCGGACCGATCACCAGAAACGAAGTGTCTGGCACTGCTGCTCTGAGCTTGGTCAGCAACGCATTCAGCCCTTTCCTGTATTCCTCCGCATCCAACGAGTCTGAAAACGCCTCGTTGCTGCCATACCCGACGATGATCAGGTCGGGTGACATGTGCGCGAGATCAGCGCGGAGGAGCTTTTCGCTCCAGCGGTGATGGGTCAAACCGGTTGCGCCTGGCAGGCCCAGATTGATGAAACGCACGCCGGGCCGCTCGCGGCGCAAGCTCCAGGAAAGCAAATGGATAGGGCCTCCCCCCTCTGCACGCACCTTCAGGCTGGAGCCGCCGGCATTGATCCTGATGCGCTGCCAGTTTGCTGTCGCTGTGCGTGTTTTCACGGTGTCACCCTTGGAGCCGACCGCGACATAGGCATTGCCGGTGGCCGGGCCGGTTGCAAAAGTCACCTCCGCCCAGTCGAAAGGCCGATCGGGTGTCGAGATTGAAAGCGTGGCGCCGTTGCGCCCCGTCAGCCGGACCCCGGTAATACCGAATGGCCCCGCATCGCCATTCGTGCTGGACGCGGCCCGCCACTCGCCGCGCCGCTCGATCTTTGCACCGGCGACGCGGAATAGCCCCGGCGCCATGAAACCGCGGCCCGCATCGCCGAAGCGTGTTTGAAACGACTCCCGAAGGCTCGCCGTCATGCGATCCGCGGCAATATGCTCGTCGCCAAGATGCAGAATCGTCACCGGTTCTGACCGCTCGCCCCGGTCAAGAGCCCGCAGCGCCGAGAAGAATCCACTCATCGCGTCCGGCGCGGATGTCGGCGGGGCGTCCGCACTGGCATACGCCGCAGGGTCCGTTGCGCTTGCCGGGACAACCGTGGCGGTCGTCGCCAGTTGCAAATCAGATTCGGCGTCGCTGCGCCCGATCTTCAGCCGATCGCTCTTCGACGCCAGATTGGTTGTCACATGCACTGTTCGGCCCTGCGGGTCTTGCGCATTGTCGGGGAGGCATCCGGTCAATATGAGGCAGAACAGCACCGGGACGATCGGCAGCATCGCACAGCGCCGCTTGCGCCCGTGGGACGACCGCAACCGCAGCATCCGTGAGGCTACTGCCATCGCACCGCCTTGCCCTTTTTCCATACGCATTACCCCTGAATATCAAGCCCGCCCGAAGCGCAGATGGCCGGTGCAGTTTTCGTCGGGCTTCGTCCCGGACCTCATGGTCGTCTCGAAAACGCGAGGCCGACGTCGCTTCAGACGAGCTTCGAAAAGCCGGGGGGAGCGGTAGCCTGGATCAGCCACCGTCCCAGTCATAATTGTCGACTCGCCCCTCCGGCGCCTTGAGCTTCTCGCCTTGCACGAGAACCCGATAATAAAGCCGCTCGGACAGCGGGAGTTGCTGGCGCGCTCCGCGCGTGCTCAGGATGTTGGCTGGCGAGATTGTCGCAAGGGCCGTAAGGTTTTCGCCGATATCGATGGCAAGTTGTTCGCCCGGTGGCGAGTAATCCGAGAAGGAGACGGCCCGGCTCCCGGAGGCGGAAGATCCGCGCTGTAGGCCCGCCTTGCCGTTGCCGCTTCCGGGTAATTCATCTCCGTCTTCCGCGGCGGTGCGCTCAGTTTCAGCCGTTTCATCGATAACGCCGTCCCCCGAATCTTCGCCGCGCGATAACTGCGTGATTCGCTGCTGTTGCTGATCGTCGCCAGCCAGGGGAATGCTTCGCTCGCGCCGCGCGGCTGCCAGATCCCGCTTGATTACAGACGCGGCGAACTCTGCCAGCTTGCGGTTGCCTTCCGCGGTGAAGCCGATGCCATTATTGTCGCGCAACCGTTTCGTCACGCCGGCCACGCTCGGGCCGAACGCGCTGTAGTTTCCGAACTGATCCGAAAAACCGTTCCATGTATCGATGTATTTCACGCCGCCCAGATAGGCGCGCTCGCGAATGATGCTGTTGATTTGCTCATACTCGGTGCGCGCCTCTTCGTTCGCGACGATCGGAAGACCCATCAAGTAAACCGCGACATTCGCGTCCGTGAGTTTCTCGATAAGCGAGTCGATTCGCACCTTGTATGTTTCCGCCCACGCCTCGGTACCGAAGTCCTTGAAGCCGCTGGCAGTGCGTATGCGACGACGGTCATTCGCGCCAAGCATGATGACGGCGATATGCATCGTCTCGTTTTCGAGAATGTCATCGATCCGGCGAGACCAGTTATAGCGATCCGGCCGCGCGAGACCGCTGGCGTTGCGGGTTTCCTGGGAGATGTCGAGGCTTGTGGCCTCATCGAGCGCCTCGGGCAACCCGCTCGCCAAACCGGCAGCAAGAAAATCTCCGATGACGTAGAGCTTGTAATTATTGGTTTTCGGAAAGGGGTTGATGTAGCTCTGGGTCCAAGCCGGGATATTCGACGAGTCTGCATTCTGCCCATGCGCCGCATGCGGTAGCAGTAATGCCGCGGCTAACGCCATCGTCAAGACCACGCGCACGTTTGCCTTCCTTGCTGCCTGGCTGAGCATTGCGCGTTTCCAACCCGTCATTTCGCAACACCTGCCCTCAAAATGCGACCAAAAGCCGACGCGCCCGGGGGCGGGCGGGTCAGCCGGCCTGAGCGCCGCGCATCATCTTCAGCAGCCGTTTGGTTGGGAACCCATCGGGAACAAGATCGCGCGAACGTTGGAAAGCGCGGACCGCAGCTTTCGTGTTCGGTCCCACGATACCGTCGATTTTGCCGCGCAGGAAACCCAGATCGGCCAGAAGTGTCTGCAATTCCTTGCGCTCACTGCGCTTGAGCGGTTCTTCATCGGTCGGCCAGGACTGGGCGATGGGGCCGAACCCCATCAAGCGGTCCGCCAGATGACCGACCGCAAGCGCGTAGGCCGTCGCATTATTGTACCGCTTGATGACCTGAAAATTGTTGATCACGAGAAAGGCGGGGCCATCCGCGCCAGCCGGCACAATGAGGCGCGCCGGGTCTGAAGGCCGCGGGAATCCCTTGCCGCTGGGCCTCTTGATGCCGAACTTCGACCATTCGCGCAACGTCCGGCGTGTTCGTCCGTCCGCGAGGCTGTAGTTGAAATCGTCAGGCAGGACAACCTCGTAACCCCAGGTCTCGCCGCTGTTCCAGCCTTTCTTCTTGAGAAAATTGGCCGTGGAAGCCAGCGCGTCGGAAATGGCGCGCCAGATGTCACGTGTCCCGTCGCCGGTGAAGTCGACCGCATAGTCAAGAAAGGTCGTCGGGATGAACTGCGTGTGACCCATCGCGCCGGCCCACGAACCCTCCATATTGGCCACGTCGATATCGCCGTTTTCCAGGATCCTGAGCGCAGCGAGCAGCTGTGTGCGGCCAAACGAGGTTCGCTCACCCGTATAGGCCAGCGTTGCCAACGACTGGATGACACTCTTGTTGCCCTTGAAGGAGCCGTAGCTCGTTTCCATGCCCCAGATAGCCGCGAGATAATGACGGTCAACGCCGTATTGCTTCTCGATCGCGGCGAACTGCTCGGCATAGCGCCGCAACTGAGCGCGCCCCTTGCGGATGCGCGCCCGGGAGACGGCGCTGTCCAGATACTCCCAGATCGGCTTGACAAACTCGGCCTGGTTCTTCTGGGCCTCAAGGATTTCCGTGTCCGGGCGCACCCCCTTGAACGCCGCATCGAGCGTCTGCGCGGAGATTCCCTGGGCCGCCGCCTTCGCGCGGAATGTCTTAAGCCATGACGAAAAATCGTCCTGAGCCCGTGCACCGGGCATCGCGAAAAGGGCCGTCACTGTCAAAGTGAGCGCGAGCGCGGCAAGTGGCAGCGATGTAATCCGAAAAGTCAAGCGCAACATGACCTCAAAGCACTCCCCTGCTGGTCCACGTCTTACCATGTCCGCCGCCGGACTCAAGGCCTCCATGCTGATGGCCCATCCGACCATCTGTCCGGTTGAGAGATTGTTAACTAACGGAACGTAAAGAGCCGCCCAACAATTCGATCTTAAGTTTCGCTTCACCTATCGCGCCGACCATCAAGGTTTGAGTAACCTGCGTTATCAGCAAGGGCGCTAACGGGTGATGACTATTGGATGGGGTGACTGGCAACGCAGCGCAGTTGCGCCTGCGCGGCAATGGCATTTTTCCTGTGTGATCGCAGTGGCGACAGCCGTCATCACGCTGATGACGGTTTCACCCGACGGTCGAGCCCAGAACGCCGGCGTTCCCAATCCTTACGCATACCGCGAGACGAACCGGGAAGCGGACAGGCCGCGTGCGCCGGTCTCCGAACAAGGGGCACCGTCCCGGGAGGAACCCGCAAGGCGTGAGCGGCGGGCGCGCTCGGCAGCGGTGAGTGAATATCACGAGGTGCAAGCCGGCGAAACGCTGTTCCGCATCGCCAGGCGTTACGGTGTCACGGTCGAGGCACTCGAGCGCGCAAACGAGATCAATGACGCCAGCTCGCTGAGGATCGGTCAGCGCCTCAGCATCCCGGGTGGACGCAACGAGCAACGGGAACGAGGCGAGTCGGGCCCCTCCTCTGCGCGCGCCGAGAGCTGGCGGG
Organism: uncultured Hyphomicrobiaceae bacterium; assembly: GCA_964346065.1. Taxonomy (GTDB): domain Bacteria; phylum Pseudomonadota; class Alphaproteobacteria; order Rhizobiales; family Rhodomicrobiaceae; genus Dichotomicrobium. The sequence goes on along the minus strand of CAYFTI010000019.1, from coordinate 19,106 downwards.
AACCGGAGAGCGGCGAAAGCCGCGGCTTCCGTGAAGCGCCGCCAGACAGCCAACGGCGCCGCAATCCCTACCAGCGCTATCGTGAAACTGGGGACCGGCAACCGCGCGGGTCGGACCTGCGCCGGCTGGCCGAGACAATGTCGGAACCCGCGGGCAGCGGCCGCGAGAGCGAGATCCCGGCAGGTTATATCTTCTTCGCTCAACTCATCGGTGCGGATCTGAAGATCGGCCGAATGCTGAGCGCCTGGCAGGACCGGGATCGTCGCGCCCAGCGGATGTCGGCGGCGCTGGACCTGGATATCATCTACGGCGGCGGCCCTGATGCCAATCCGAAACGGTTTTATCTACCCTATGTCCGGACTGGCCCGCGCTTGAGCCAGGCCGGCAAGCGCTATGCGCTCGCGCGCAAGATGCCGCCGGCTGGCAACCGCTTCGTCACGCAGCTTCAGGCCGCACTCATCGAACTGCACAATCGTGTCGTTGACCTGCTCATCGAGCGTCACCTCGCCAGTGAGAAACGCCGCTATTGCGGCAATGACGACTGCTCCAACGCCGAACTGGCGCGGGCGCTGCCAAAGGGCAAGCGACGCTTGCTGTTCGATGATGCGCGCGAAACGGTCATTCACTACTACCATCGGGTGATCGTGGACGACATGCTGCCGCGCCTGATCGGACATGAACGGACGCAGGACATCATCACCAATGGGCGCGAACTGTTCTTCGCCTCCGGTTTCCGCGATGGCGAGGAGATCAAGCGACCATTCATTCCGTATGAATTTGCTCTGGCGGCCTACCAAGTCACCGCAAGCCAGGTGGCCACGCGGTATGTCATGCGCGAGGGAGAGCGCCCGCGGCGGCTCGATGCGGCTGATCTGATGGAAAGGCCAGAGAGGCTGCGGCCACGCGAGCTGGCTGACTGGCGCTATTTCGTCGATATCCTGCCCAAGCCGCCGTCGGGCTTTAACCGCGCCCGTCCAATTGACCCCTACGTTGCTAGCGGGGCCCGTGACTGGCGTCGATCCGATCGGACGGCGAAGAGCGCGGAGGCGATCCTCATCGCCGGCGCGCGCGCCAAACTGCCATCGGGACAGGCCGTTGCTGAAGACATCCTCCCGCGCCTGCGCAAACGCGGTCTGCTGTATCTCTGGCAGCCGCCGCAAGCCGGCGGCGAGGATCGGGAAGCGATCTGGCAGAACTATATCCTCCGCCCGGATCGCCCGACACGTGAGACTGTGGGGCGCCAAACGCCGCTCTGGTATTACGTGTTGCAGGAGGCACAAGCGATGGGCGGATCCACTGGCTTGGGGCCGACGAACAGGGCGTATGCCGTTTCCTCGGCGGACGGCGCCCGCTACGCATCCGCGCGCGAGCCGTCGGCCGAGACGGTCGCCGGGTCGCGCGGTGGCCACACCCTTGGGCCGGTCGGCGGCACGATCCTTGGCGAGGTGCTGATCGGATTAGCGGAGCACTACGCGTTGAAAACCGGAAAGGGCCTTGGCTTCCAACCGCCAATTGGCGCGAGCGCATATGGGGAAAGCAAACGCTTCACTCTGACACGCGTGAGCGCCGAAAGCGGCGAACTGGGAAAGCGTTACCTGCTTCGCAACCTGCTCATTGATGCCGGCGTGGCGGTCGGTCTCCGGTAAGCGGCTTGACAAGGCAGCCACCTTGACGCAACCAAAACGCGATATGCCGCACTCCTGTCGCGATTACCGGGCAGGCAAAGCACCGGTCGTGCAATATCGCATGCCGGTTGCGTCTTTGGGACCAAGTCATGCCAGTTCTATTCGCCAGACTTCTGGCCGCCAGCAGCGTCGCGCTGATCCTCATCACGCTTGGCGCCGCGGCAGGCAAGGCGCAAAACGCGGAGGGCGCTTCAGACGAGGCGCAAGCGGAGCCGTCGAATATCGAGAAACGCCTGCGCCGAATCGAGGACAGCCTTATCGACATGCGGGCTATGATCGGGGCGCTACAGAGCTTTGCGCCCGGCGATGGGAGCCCGCGGGCCCAGCAAGACCGGATGGCCGAGGACGATTTGTCCGGAGAACCATTCGGCCAGGCTCAACCTTCCCAGCCAACGAGGCAGGGGCAGGCCCCTGCGGAACAAAGCGCAGAGCTCCAGCAACTCGAACTCCAGGTACAGGCGCTCTCGGCACAGCTTTCCGAAACGGTCAAGCGGTTGAATAAACTTGAAAAGGCAATCAGATCGGAACAATCGGAGGCCGCCGATACCGCGTCAGCGCAGTCCGGGGCAGAAAGCGGGAACGGCGGCATGGCAGCGCCGGATTCTGAAGCGAGCGAGCAAATGGGCTTCGGCACGACCACGGTCCAAACACCCGATACTTCGGCGGATGAGTCCAGCACATGGCCAGATACCACGATGAACGCGCAGCTCGACGAAGCGGGATCTCCCGAGGCCCAAGCCGTGTTTGCGCAGGCTTATGATGCGCTGCAGGCGGAGGACTACGCGGCTGCGCGTGACGGCTTCGAGCGGTTTCTCCAGACCTATCCTGATGATCCGCTGGCTAATGATGCCCGGTTCTGGCTAGCGGATGCCGCCTTCGCGAGCCGTGATTATGTCGTTGCCGCCAACAACTTCGTGAAGGTTTACAATGCGGCTCCGACCGGCGAGAAATCCGAGCAGACACTATTGAAACTGGCGATTGTGCTGCGCCGATTGGACCGTCCGGAATCGGCGTGTGACGCATTGAGCCGGCTGGACGGGCGGCTGGACGCGATGCCGGATACCTTCCGCCAGCGCGTCAACAGCGAGCGCCAGCGTTCCGGTTGCGGATAGGCTGAAACGCGCGGCGCTACAGACCCGCCCCGTGTCGGGTTTTTCAAGATGGTATCGCGCACGCTTCCAACTCAGGAGATCGACACGCTCCTCGCGCCGCTCAGCGGCTATTCAAGGGTTGGCCTTGCGGTCTCCGGTGGAGGCGATAGCATGGCGCTGATGCTTCTGGCGCGTGAGTGGGCGCTTCGCGCAACCAACCCCCCCGAGTTGCTCGTGCTTACCGTGGATCACGGCCTGCGCAAGGAGGCAGCCGAGGAAGCCCGATGGATTGAGCAGCAGGCAAAGCAGATCGCATTGCCGCATCATACGCTTCACTGGGCGGATTCGCCTGCTGAAGCCTCGCAGGCCAGTGCCCGGCAAGCCCGCTACACGCTACTCTCCAATTTTGCGCGGATCCACCAGGTTGGCGCGATCGTTACGGCACATACAAGCGACGATGTCGCGGAGACCTTCGTGATGCGGTTGGCGCGCGGCAGCGGCGTGGATGGATTGGCCGCGATCGCCGCCGGCACCTCATGGGATGGTATCCCGTTGCTTCGGCCGTTGCTAACGATCACGCGAGCGCAACTCCGGGCGGAATTGGAAGATCGCGGGGCGACCTGGATTGAAGACCCCTCGAATGCCGCCGAGCGGTACGAACGCGTGCGAATTCGCCGCGGACTGGACATGCTTGCCGAATTGGGCATCACGCGCGCCCACGTCGTCGAAAGCGCGGGCCGGCTCCGCCGGGCGCGCGACGCGATAGATGCGGCTGCAGGCGAGTTTCTCGACGCGCACGCGCACGCCGAGATCAGCCCGGCCGGGTACCTACGCGTCGATGCCGAGGCGCTGCGAAGTCTCCCGGATGAAGTCGCCATTCACGCCTTGAAGGTCATCCTGACTGCTGTGGGCGGCGGTCACCGCGGGCCGCGGCTGCGCAAGCTGGAGGCTTTGGCCAGGCAGGTGGCCAGCGGCACGCCAATGACCGCGACGCTCGGCGGCTGCTTGATCACGAGGGACACGGACAGCGGCTTCATGGTGGTGTGCCGCGAACCGGGACGACTAAACGCTGAGGCTGTGACTGTGTCTCCAGGCGAGACCGCGATCTGGGACCGGCGATTCCGGATCGTGGGGAGCGGCCTCCGCCAGTCTGTGCGCATCGACGCATTGGGGGAACATAACGTCGCGGCCTTGTTCGACGCCGAGCGCAAACGCCATCCCGCGGCAGCGCTGGCCTGCCTGCCGGCTGTCTACAGGGATGGCGAACTCCTGGGTGTGCCCGTTCCCGGGTTCCCGATCACACACCAGCATCCGGACGCCACGGCATGCACTGCCGTCTTCCTGGGGGTCGCAGGAAAGGGAAAGTCAACGAATCACAGCGCCTCCTGATGGGGTCGTATCGCGCAATGCTTGGCAAACAGAACCGACATCCATATCTTCTACGTAACGCCACGCATGGTTACAATCGCGAGAGGGCTCGTCTGCACTGCGTATTGCCCGGTCACTGAAAGGGGGCGGTCCGCCGCGCATGCGAGGCAGCGAAAGGCAAGGACGTCAGATGAATTCGAATTTCCGCAACTTCGCTATCTGGATCATCATCGGTCTGCTCTTGATCGCTCTGTTCAATCTTTTTCAGAGCCCGAGTCGTCAGTCCGCTGAGAACAGCATCAGCTATTCGCAGTTTCTGAGTGCCGTTGAGGACAGCAACGTGCGCTCCGTCACGCTTTCGGGCGACAAGATCGTCGGCCAGTACAACGATGGACGCAGCTTCCAGACATTCGCGCCAAACGATTCCAAGCTGGTCGAGCGGCTCGAGTCGAAGGGCGTCGGCATTTCAGTGGAACCACAGGACGATAGCTCGCCAACGCTGCTGAGCATCCTGATTTCCTGGTTCCCGATGCTGCTTCTCATCGCCGTATGGATCTTCTTCATGCGTCAGATGCAGGGCGGCGGCGGCCGTGCGATGGGCTTTGGCAAGTCCAAGGCGAAACTGCTGACCGAGCGCACAGAGCGCGTGACGTTCGACGATGTCGCCGGTGTCGATGAGGCGAAGGAAGATCTGGAAGAGATCGTTGAGTTTCTGCGCGATCCGCAAAAATTCCAGCGCCTGGGTGGCCGCATTCCTCATGGCGGCTTGCTGGTGGGCCCCCCGGGTACCGGTAAGACGCTGCTTGCGCGGGCGATCGCGGGCGAGGCGAACGTGCCGTTCTTCACGATCTCCGGTTCGGATTTCGTCGAGATGTTCGTCGGTGTTGGCGCTAGCCGCGTCCGCGACATGTTCGAGCAGGCAAAGAAAAGTGCCCCGTGCATCATCTTCATTGACGAGATCGACGCGGTCGGCCGGCATCGCGGTGCGGGCCTCGGCGGCGGCAATGATGAGCGCGAGCAGACTCTGAACCAGCTCCTGGTCGAGATGGACGGTTTCGAGGCGAACGAGGGTGTTATTCTGATCGCCGCGACGAACCGCCCGGACGTTCTGGACCCCGCGTTGCTGCGTCCGGGACGCTTTGACAGGCAGGTGGTTGTCCCTGCTCCTGACGTTCTGGGTCGTGAGAAGATCCTCAAGGTGCATACGCGGAAAGTGCCGCTTGCCCCTGACGTGGATGTGCGCCTGATCGCGCGTGGCACACCGGGCTTCGCGGGTGCTGACCTCGCGAACCTGACGAACGAGGCGGCCCTGCTCGCCGCGCGCCGCTCGAAGCGGCTGGTGACGCAACAGGAGTTCGAGGACGCGAAGGACAAGGTCATGATGGGGGCCGAGCGGCGCTCGTTGGTCATGACTGACGAAGAGAAGCGCTTGACGGCTTATCACGAGGGCGGTCACGCCCTCATCGGTCTGATCGTGGAAGGGTCCGATCCGGTCCACAAGGCTACGATCATCCCGCGTGGCCGGGCACTCGGCATGGTGATGCGTTTGCCTGAACGCGATAACCTTTCGGTCACGCGCCAGAAGATGAAGGCCGACATCGCGGTCGCCATGGGTGGACGTATCGCCGAGGAGGTCGTTTTCGGCCACGAAAAGGTCACCTCGGGTGCGGCGATGGACTTCAAGATGGCCACGCAGATGGCCCGTGCCATGGTGACGCAGTACGGAATGTCCGACAAGCTTGGGCCGCTGGCCTATGGCGAGAACGAAGACGAGGTCTTCCTGGGACACTCCGTTGCGCGGCACCAGAGCCTGTCAGATGAGACACAAAAGCTCGTCGACGAGGAAATCTATCGTATCGTGGATGAAGGCTACGATTACGCTCAGAAGCTGGTGCAGGACAACGTCGACAAGCTGCATATCATCGCGAAGGGACTGCTTGAATACGAGACCTTGTCGGGTCAGGAAATTCAGGACCTGCTCGAAGGCAAGCCGCCGCTTCGCGAGTTCGAGGCCGAAGTCACGTCAGAGCCGCGCAAGCGTTCCTCGGCCGTGCCCAGCGCGGGACGCAAGCCCAAGGGTGGCGAGGCGCCGGACACCGGTGGTATGGAACCTCAGCCGCAGGGTTGACAAGAAGATGAGGCGGAGGCACGGCCTCCGCCTCACTTGACGCTGCGAGCCGGAACGGCTAACAAAACGCGGTGCAGACGCCAGCGGGCGCGCACCGCTTTTCTTCATTGAACGTTCGGGAGACCGCGATGAGCCGCCGTTGCGAGCTAACAGGCAAGACCGCGCAGACGGGTAACAACGTCAGCCACGCCAACAACAAGACGCGCCGCCGGTTTCTGCCGAACCTGTGTGACGTCACGCTGATGAGCGATGCGCTTCAGCGCAGTGTGCAGATGCGCATAAGCGCCGATGCGTTGCGCACCGTTGATCATCGCGGCGGGCTTGACGCCTTTTTACTGAAGGCTCCGGACCACCAGCTTTCCCCGAAGGCGCTGAAGCTCAAGCGCGATCTGCGCAAGACGCTCGCCGAGCGGGAAACGAGCGAAGAAGCGGCGTCCTGATCGCCCGGTCGCACTAGTCCAATGCAAAGCGCATCAGCAAGGTGCGCTGGATCGGGTTATAGTTGTCATCTGACATCACCGTAAGGACGGTTTGGCCATCAGCGCCAGCATGTACGGCGATAGCTTCCATATTGTCCACCATCCGCCCGCTTTGCGTTTCGTAAAGCACCTCCCCGTCAAGCCGCGCTCCGGGCTTGATGTCCGCGGCGTCGATCCGGCGGATGCGCATGAACACACCCTTGAGCATCCCGGCGAAGTTCCGCTCCAGTACGACCAATCCGCCATCCGCTAATGCTGCCACGTCGGTAATGTCGAACATCTTGCTGCGCCTGAGACGGATCTGCTTGGCCTCGCCCTTGTGGAACAGCCAGCCAAGACTGTCGCCGCTGATATGCGCGCGGCGCTCGGTGAACGCGATCGCGGCGCCCTTGTAAGGACCGCCCCTGAGAATTGCCAGAGACTCGAGCGCCTTGTTATCCGGCAGGCGCAGCGCGGCGTCGGGGAGTTCGATCGCGCCGATCGGCGCCGAAAAGCTCGAACCGTCGAATTCATAGCGATGAATGCGGTGGTTCCCTTCAAACGCGATATAGTAAGCCCCGGTAAGCTCTCCCGGTTGGAGCTGCGCGAGCGCCTCGGCGTCCTGCAGGCCGCGCGCCGGCTCCGGATTGTCCCATTCGTCGCGGACTTCGAGCTGGCCCATGGTTGCCGCGCCAACATCTACCAAGCGTCCGCCCCGGCTCTTGAGCTCCATTTTCAACCAGGATGTGCGATCCGACAGCGCGAGCGCCTGGGTGCCGTCAGCATTGAGCGCCAGGCCGGAATAGCCGCCGAAAGCGCCCGCGGACGAGCGCAGGACCAGCCCGCCGAGCCATCTCAGTTCGCCAAAGCGCTTGCGATCGGGATTGCCGCGATCGAGCGTGAGTATCCGCGCCTCCACGCGGATATCGCGCGGCTGGGCCACGCCTTCGACTGTCAGGGCGACAAGCAGTGCTGCGGACAGGAAGCAGATGCGCCCCGCCATCCTCTAACCCCCGCTGATACTGACAGAGCGGGACCGACGCTGAGGTAGCGGCACGGGGCCTTTGGGCGCACCGAGCCGCGGCTTCTCCTCCCCGACGATCCGGCGGCACGCCGCTGGCAGATTCGCCAGAGTCATCGGCGCTTCCTTCTTTTCGGGCTCGTCCGGTTCCGGCGGCGCGGTGAGCAGGCGATACCAGTAATCCAGTGGCTTGCCGCAGCCATCGCCCGCCGGAGGCGGGGACTGCTTGCGGCATCCCGAATATCCGGGAGGGCAGTCCAGCCGCACATGGAAATGGTAATGATGGCCCCACCAGGGGCGGATCTTGCGGAGCCAGCCGGGGTCGTTGCCGGCTGCTTCGCAGACAGCCTTCTTGATCGCCGGGTGGACGAAGATCCGCGCGACCTCGTCGTACGACGCAGCACGTTTCAACAGCTTGACGTGTTGCGGGGTCCAGATATCGGGATCCACGGACAGGCCGTCTTCGGCAAGCATGGACACGGCCGACATGCGCTCACGCTCTTTCCGGCTCAGGCGGCGCTCGGGCATGGGCCTCAGCCAGATGTCGGCATCCAGGCCGATCTGGTGGCTGGCATGGCCCGTCAGCATCGGGCCGCCACGCGGCTGCGCCAGATCACCGACGAGCAGGCCCGGCCAGCCGTCCAGATCCTGCGCGTCGCGTGCCAGTTCCTCGATGTAGTCGAGCAAGGCAGGATGGCCCCAGTTCCGGTTGCGCGACAGGCGCATGGCCTGCCAGGCAGGACCGTTCACCGGAAGCTGTTTCGCCCCGGCGAGGCACCCGCGGGCATAGGAGCCGATCGCGCGCGCCTCCATTGGCACCGGGTCCATGACGAAGCCGAAGACATGCTTGGCCGGGCGTTCGCCCTGCGCACTGGCGGATGAGAACCCGGCGGCCAGAAGCAGAACCGCAGCGCAGATTTTGAGAATTGCCCGCATGATCTTTCTCCAAATGCCTCGCCGGATCAATTACCGGTTTGCTGCGGCATTTGTGTGAAGGGTAGCTTGCGCCAACTGAGAAATCGCGGCGTCGTCTTCCTGTAGTCGTCATACGCTTCACCGAAGCGTTTGCGCAGCCAAGGCTCTTCCGCCAGCGGCATGAGCGAATAGACCAGAACCGCGAGGGCAACGAGACCCCAGACAATCCACGAGCCGGCTGCCGCGCCGATACCCAGATAACCCATGATCGAGGCGACGTATTGCGGGTTCCGGCTGTAGCGGTACAGGCCATCGGTCACGAGGTTTTCGTCGGCCCCGTAGGTGTTTTCAAGGCCCAGATCAAAATAGGCATAGAAGGTGATGCCGAAGCCGACGACGATCAGCGGTATCCCGATCAGGAGCTGAAGCCACCAGAGCGGTCCGCTCAGATCCGCCAGGAGCACGGCTGCGATCGGCAAGCCCCCCATGCTCGTGCGGAACAGCGGCCAGAAGGTGAAGTTCTGCCAGCTCTTCGGCCCAGGGGTGGGCCATAGGCGGAACTTCTTGGAGGTGAGTGTCGCGACCATCAGTATGGCGAGCACGATCAGCGCCACCGCCACAATGCCTGCTATGATCGGTCCAAGTATCGCAATGACCCCCATTCCCCCTCCCGAGAACGTCTATCCCTGCGCAAATTTCTGCGTTGCACGGACCAGCCGGTCAGTGATGCCCGGCTCGGTCATGGCGTGACCGGCATCCGGCACGATCTCGAGCGGCGCATTCGGCCACAGTTTGGCCAGTTGCCACGCGGTCGCCGGCGGCGTCACGAGGTCATAGCGCCCCTGCACGATCACACCCGGCAAGTGCCTGATCGTTTCCATTTCCTTCAAGAGTTGCCCGTCATAGTCGAAGAAGCCGCCATGATGGAAATAATGGCACTCGATCCGGGCGAAGGCGAGGGCGTATGCGCTGCAGCTGAACTTGTCGACCGTGGCCTGATCGACCTGCAGCGCCAGCGTCGATCCTTCCCATACGCTCCAGGCACGCGCCGCTTCCAGTTGCGCCTGCGAATCCGCGCCCGTCAGGCGCTTGTAGTAGGCTGCGATCAGGTCGCCGCGCTCTTCGGGCGGGATCGGCGCCAGGAACTTCTCGAAGGCATCGGGAAACAGCCATGATGCGCCGCTTTGATAGAACCACAGGAGTTCCGAGCGGCGCAGCGTGAAGACGCCGCGCACGATGAGCCCCGCAACGCGATCCGGGTGGCGCTGCGCGTAGGCAAGCGCCAGCGTCGACCCCCAGGACCCCCCGAACACCTGCCAGCGGTCCACCCGCAGGTGCTCGCGCAGGCGCTCCATATCGGCGACAAGGTGCCAGGTCGTGTTGTGGTCGAGACTGGCGCGCGGGCGGGACTTGCCGCAGCCGCGCTGGTCGAACAGGATGATGCGGTAACGCTCCGGGTTGTGGAAGCGGCGCATCACATCCGAGATTGCACCCCCGGGGCCGCCGTGGAGCAAGACCACAGGAAACCCGCGCGGATTGCCGCATTCCTCGTAATAGATCTCGTGCCCGTCCTGTTCGGGCAGGAAGCCACAGGCATTGAGCTGCTCAACCGGTGGATAAAGGTGCAGACGCTTTTCGGGCTCGGGGAAGTCCACGGCGGTTCGACCTGAAACGGGTTGCCATGCGACCGCGGGCGGTGACCGATTGCTCGCGCGTCGTGATCCTCAAGAGAGGAAGCGCATCGCGACGCGGCTGTCAACGGCGGCGTGGATCGGTCATGGCCGTGGCGCCTTACCTCTGGCGGCGAGGCGCGTCAGGCGGGCGTGCAATGTTTCCCCGCCGGGAACCCGGATTTCGGCCGCGATCTCTGCCGTCAGTTCGTCCGGTTTCGGGCTGACAAGACTGACGACGATCGCCGCGATGAATGCGACAGGGACGCCGATGACCCCGGCCGCCAATGGATCGAGCAAGCCTGCCGGCATCAGGGCCTGCGAGGTCAGGACCATGTAAACCGCTGTGACGCCAAAGCCCGACAGCATGGCGGAGGTCGCACCCGCGGCGGTGAAGCGCTGCCACCAGATGGAGAGCACCAGCACGGCGAAAAATCCGGCGGCCAGCAGCGAAAAGGCCAGCAGCATCCAGCGCAGCGGGTCCACGAAGACCGAGCGCGCAAGCCAGGCGCCCGCGATAGCCGCCAGGATCATCCCGGCCCGCGCTAAGGCAAGACGCTGCGCGGCCGTGGAGGGACGGCGCAGCCACGGATGAAACAGATCGTTGCTCAGCACATTGCCGATCACCGTGATCTGGGCGGCAGCGCCCGCAAGCATCGCGGCCAGAAGCGCGGCTGCGACAAGGCCAGCGAAAACTTGCGGCAACCCGCCGGCAATAGGCAGCAACAAGGCGCTGAGATCCCTGCTGACGAGAGCAGTGGCCGCGCCGAACGTCGGGTCGAACCCATCGGCCTCTACCTGCAAGATCCCCATGTCGGCGGCGAAACGCGCCCAGCCGGGTAATTCGGCGAGCGGCGTACCCACCACCTGTTGCACCAGCGTGGAATGCACAAACGCGGCATAAGCCACCAGGCTCAGAACCATGAACCCCGTAATGAGCCCGGCCCATCCCATCGAGCCGCGGACAGCCCCTATGGTCGGTGTCGTGCTCAAGCGCGCATGGATGACGGGCAGCATGGCCGTGCCAAGCATCACGCAAAGGCTCAGCAGGACGAAATCCAACGCACTGAGCGATCCGAAAGCCTGCAGGAACGGCTTGCCGATCGCCTCGGGCGTGGCGCCGGGCAGAGCTTGCGAGAGCGGTTGCGGGCTGACGGCCTCGATGCCCTTGGCCTGTTCGGCCGCGGCTGTCGCCTCAAGCACAGTTCCATAGCTGAGCTGCGGGACAGGCAGATTCGTGACTTGCAGCGAAACGATTACGAGAGGGACGGAAATCCCCAGCAGCACCACGATGATCTGCGCGCATTGCACCCAGGTGAGCGAACGCATACCGCCGAACAGCACGGTCAGCATCGCGAAGCCCGCGCCGATAGCTATCAGCATCTGTTCTGGCAAAGGCAGGAACAGCGCGGCGATCATGGCGCCGATCTTCACCTCGGCGGCGAGCAGCATCAGGCACGGCACGAGGATCAGCGCGGCAGCTATCGCGCGCGGGCCGCGGGCGGAAAAGCGCATACCAAGAAAGCCCGGCATGGTGAAGCTGCCCGCTTTACGGAGGTACGGCGCAAACAGGATGGTCAATACTGCAAGCCCGGCGCACCAGCCCAGCACCAGGGGCAGGCCGTCGTAACCCAGAAGCACCACGGCGCCGAGAGCCGTGGCCAGCGCGCTTGCGCTTAAAACATTGGCGCTGATCGACAGACCATTGTAAAGCGCCGGCACCCGCTCGCCAGCGACGAAGAAATCCTCCAGATTGGTGGTCCGCACGACCAGGCCGATCACGAGGTACAAGAGCACGGGGCCGAGCAGCATTACCTGATTGACCCAGAACGCCGCCAGCCCAAGCTCTTCCAGGATGAGCATCGTCAGCACGAGCGAGACATACGCGCTGGCGAAGATGGCGAAGCTTGTGCCGAGGCGCGGGTTCACGACCGGATAATGATAGTTTAGAGCCATCTCGCGTGTGTCCGTTCGCTCGTTAGTAGTCGCCGGAGATGTTGTAACGCGCGTCGAGACGGTCTTGCCGGGCGATGACCCAGTAGATCAAGGCGACGAGCCCGACAACGCTGACGATCGATGCCAGAAGAAAGCCCAGAGGGAAGCGCAGGACATGGCTGTCGTTCAGCAGCGGCCCGATAACGGGCAGCACAATGAAGAACACGGCGAGAAGCACGAGGGCGAAGATCGCGAGCCGCGAATTCGAACGCCACTGAACCTGTCGCTGATGGTCGATCATGGCCGAAGGATCCCGGGTTGAGGCCTAGACTGAATGCGGAATGTTTCAGGAAAATGGGGTCGACTCAAGGCGTCAGGACTGCACAACCGCTACGTGCGCGCGTTCATCCCCATAAAGCCGGGACTGGGGGGTTAATCACAGCGCCGGCATATGAAAGACTCGGTTGGCGATCCCGCTCGAGCAGCAAGGGGCCATCGAGATCGGTCCAATCCGCCGCCTGTGCTAGCAGCAGCGCAGGAGCCATCGCGAGCGAGGTGCCGACCATGCAGCCGACCATGATGCGAAAGCCCAGCCGCCGCGCCTCGGCCTGTATGGCGATCGCTTCGCTCAGGCCGCCAGTCTTGTCGAGCTTGATGTTGACGGCATCGTAGCGGTCGCGTAGCGCCGCAAGGTCCGCGCATGTGTGGACCGCCTCGTCCGCGCAGACCGGAACGGGCCGGTCGATCGCTGCAAGGGCCGCATCGGCGTCTGCCGGCAACGGCTGTTCGACAAGCTCGACGCCTTCGCCCGCGCACAGGCGCAGAAGTTCGCCAAGCTCGCCGGAGCGCCAGCCTTCGTTGGCATCCACGATCAGCCGGGCATCCGGAGCGCTGGCACGCACTGCACGCAACCGGGCGGCGTCATCCTCGCCCCCGAGCTTAAGCTTCAACAGCGGGTAATCGCTTGCCGTACCGGCCTTTCGGGCCATCTCTTCGGGCGCGCCGAGCCCGATCGTATAAGCCGTCGCGACCGGCTTGGGCGGGTCCAACCCGGCCAGCGCGTGAACCGCCATGTCGGCCGTCTTGGCTTGATGATCCCATAGCGCGCAGTCGAGCCCGTTGCGCGCGGAGCCAGGGCCGAGCGAAGCATTAAGCGCCGACCGGTCAAGCGCATCGCCAAGCGCGCGCGCCGTTTCCACGACCTGTGCGATGACGCCCTGCACGGTCTCGCCGTAGTGGGCGTACGGGACGCATTCCCCGCGACCGAGCGCGCCGCCACCGCTGATCGCCACGACAACCACGTCTGCCGTACGCTTTGCGCCGCGCGAGATCGTGAAGCCGCCGGCGATCGGCCAGCTTTCAGCGCGGACGCTGAGGTGCCTGCCGTCGTCAAGTCTTACCGTTTCCATTCGCCTGCTTGTTCGCGCTCGCGCGGCGCATGTCAAGTTCAGGCGGCGATTGCCAAGCGCGGAGCCGGGCGGTAGGTTTGCGCGCGGAAATGGCAGGCGGACCGGGTCGCAGCCGGGGCTTGCGCGGAAGACGGGAACCGGGACGGGCATGAGCGCGGTCACATCCAGCGAACCCCAGGATCGGCGCGGCAACAGACGCATCCCCTATGCCAGCTACTCGACAGAAGAGGGTGCCCGGCTTTCGCTGGCTGGTGACTGGACCGTTCGCACGCTGATGCGCATCGAAATGGATCTCGCCACCGCCATGCCGCCGCCGCCCAGCGCCAGGGGGCGTCCGCTGGATGTCGATCTCGGCGAGCTTGGCGCGCTGGACACCGCCGGAGCATGGCGGGTGCTCAAAGTCATCAATGATCTCACGGATGCCGGCCACGAGGTGACTCTCCGGCGCGTACGCGAGTCGCAGCGCCGGCTGATGCGCGAAATCCACGCGCGCCGGCCCGCAGAGGCGCCGCCGCCGCCGCGCCCCGGCTTGCTGGAGACGATGGCCAACGTCCTGCGAAGCGCCACGGGCTTTCTGCGCGATACGGCGGGACTGATGGCGTTTCTCGGGGGCGCGACCGCTGTCTTCTTGCGTTTGCTCGTCCGTCCATGGCGCTTCCGGGCCGTCTCGTTCATCCATCACCTGGAGCACGCGGGGATGCGTGCGATCCCGATTGTCTCGCTGATCTGCTTCCTGATCGGCGCGGTCGTCATGCAGCAGAGCATCGTGCAGCTCCGCGCGTTCGGTGCCGAGACGTTTTCGGTCAACATGCTGGGCATTCTCAGCTTGCGCGAAGTCGGTATCCTGCTGGTGTCGATCATCGTTGCCGGCCGCTCCGCATCGGCCTTCACCGCCGAACTCGGCACCATGAAGATGCGCGAGGAGATCGATGCGATGCGCACCATGGGCATTGACCCGATGGAAACGCTGGTGATGCCGCGCCTTCTCGCGTTGCTGGTTGCGATGCCGCTCCTCGTATTTTGGGGGGATCTGATGTGCCTTGCGGGCGGCGCGTTCATGGCGTGGGCCTATCTTGGCTACGATCTCGACATCTTCGCGCAGCGTCTCCATGACGCAATCAATCTGCGTCATTTCCTCGTCGGGATCGTCAAGGCGCCGTTCGCCGCGCTGATCATCTCGCTGGTTGGCTGCCTGGAGGGGCTGCGGGTGCAGGGCAGCGCCGAATCGCTGGGCTTCCAGGTGACGCGTGCCGTCGTTAAGGCAATTTTCCTTGTCATCGTCATGGATGCGGTTTTTGCCATCTTCCTGTCCGCTGCCGGTTATTGACGCTCATGACGCAGACCGAGATCACGCCCGATGCTGAACGCAGCCCGACTCGCGCGGCAACCCCGCCGCGTGAGACGGTCATTCAGGTCCGCGGGCTGCGCAAGCAGTTGGGCGATCAACTCATCTTCGACGCGCTTGATCTGGATGTGTATCGCGGCGAGATCATTGGCGTGGTTGGCGGGTCAGGTACGGGCAAGTCCGTGCTGTTGCGCTGCATCACGGGGCTCCTGAAGCCCGATGCAGGAGACATCAGCATTTTTGAAACCGACGCGACGGGCCGGAAGGCGAAACAACGCCTCGCGCGCACGAATTGCTGGGGCGTTCTGTTCCAGGACGGTGCGTTGTTTTCCTCGCTGACCGTGCGGGAGAACATCGAAGTGCCCATGCGTGAGCAACTTGGGCTGCCCCGGCGCGTGCGGCGCGAACTGGCGATGCTGAAGCTGGCGCTTGTCGGCCTGGAACCGGACGCGGCGAACAAGTATCCCTCCCAGCTTTCCGGCGGTATGCGCAAACGCGCCGGTCTGGCCCGCGCGCTGGCGCTCGACCCGCAGATCGTGTTTCTTGACGAGCCGACCTCTGGCCTCGACCCGATCGGCTCGGAGGCTTTCGATAAACTGATCCTGAGCCTGCAGCAGACGCTGGGTCTGACGGTGTTCATGATCACCCACGACCTCGACAGCATCTTCACCGCCTGCGACCGTGTCGCGGTCCTCGCGGACCAGAGAATCGTCCGCGAGGGACGGCCTTTGGAACTTGTCGACGATCCGCGTCACCCCTGGGTCGCGGACTATTTCTGCGGCGAGCGCGCCCGCGTTCATCGCACTGGAGAGGAAGAGTAGGAATGGAAACGCGCGCCAGCCATTTCATCATCGGCGTGTTCGTGCTCTCGCTTCTCGGGCTTGGCTTCGCCTTCGTCTACTGGGTCAACAACTCTGCCGGCGGGGCGAACGCGCAGCGCTATCACGTCATCTTTTCCGGCTCGGTCCAGGGCCTGGGCGAGGGTAGCTCCGTCCTGTTCAACGGGATCCGCGTCGGCGAGGTCGATACGCTGAAGATCATGCCGGAAGACACGCGCAAGGTCCGCGGGCTGATCTCGGTGAAGCCCACCACGCCGGTGCGCGAAACCTCGCGCGCGAAGATCGTGCAGCAGGGACTTGCCGGTGTCGTGGCGCTCGAGATCACGCCGGGCTCTCCGGGCTCTCCGCCCCTGCGCGCGAAGGCCGATGAGCAGTATCCAACGATCCGTGCCGACTTCGCTTCCTCCAAATCGCTGATGAGCGCCGCACCGGAGGCGCTCGGCGAGGCCCGGGCGCTGATCCGCCGACTCAACGACCTGATCGCGGCGAACGAGAAGGCGGTCAGCCAGACGATCACCAACGTCGAGACTTTCACGGCGACTCTGAGCGATCACCGGGAGGACATCGGCGTGATTGTCGAGAACACGCGCGGCGTCTCGGAGCGGGTATCGCGAATGGCGGCCAAGCTGGAGACGACGATCGACAAGTTCTCCAGCGCCGTCGCCGATGACGAGGATTCCGTTGTGGCTGAGGCGCAACAAGCCGCGCAATCCTTTCGGCAGCTCGCCGATAAGCTCGACCGGTCGCTTGGCGATCGTGCTGATGATCTCACGATGTCGGCAGAGCGCGGCATCCGGCAGTTCGAGCTTTTTATGAGGGATGGCAGGCGTTTAGCCGAAAGCCTCGACCGCGTCGTGCGCAAGCTGGAGGAGAATCCGCAGCAACTGCTCCTCGGCGGATCGCAGGTGCCGGAATACAACCCGTCCCAATAAGTGCATTGACATTGACGGGCGGGATAGTACCTCCTGAACGCTGGTCGAAGACCGCCTTCTAAGGATACCGGGGACAATGCGGGCTGCGCGCAACATGATGGGGCTGCTTCTGGCCGTGGTGTTGAGCGGCTGCGCGTTCGCGGGCAACAGCGCTCCGCAGACCTACGACCTCGTCGCGCCTGAGATCGGGGCGGTGAGCGGCGGCGCGCTGCCTGTGCAGATCGTCGTGCGCACGCCAACCGCCGTGCGTGCGCTCAATACCGAGCGCATCCTCGTCCGGCCCAAAAGCGAACGCATCAGCTATTATCCGGGCGCCGTCTGGAGCGACCTGCTGCCGCGCTTGGTTCGCGCCCGGCTGACCGAAGCGCTGGAAGACAGCCAGCGGTTCCGCGCGGTCGTGACCGAGAATGACCGTGTCACCAGCGCCTATTCGCTGCAGATCGCGATCCGCGCCTTCGAGATGTCGGTGAACGGCAAGCCGCCGGAAGGCCATGTCGCGTTGTCGGCGAAGATCGTGGATGAGCGGGCCGGCAAGGTGGTCGCCAGTAGGCGGTTCGCCTCCCGCAGCCGGGCGAAGTCCGATTCTGTGGGCACCGGTGTTGCGGCGATCACCACGGCGTTCCATGATGTCAGCCGCTCACTCGTCGAGTGGATGACGACCGGGAACGGCCGCTCGCGACTGCGCACGGGCTCCTGAGCCGTGATCTATGGGGCGAAGGCCCAGCTTTACCGGAGAGAGCCATGAATATCGGCGAGGCGGCGCGCCTGAGCGGCGTGCCGGCGAAGACCATCCGCTATTACGAGGATATTGGCCTGATCGACGCGGCACAGCGCGGCGCGAACGGCTACCGCGCCTATTCCGAGACCGATGCGGAACTGTTGCGCTTCATCCGGCATGCGCGCGCTGTCGGATTCAGCGTCAAGGAGTGCCGCAGGCTCGTGGCACTGTACTGCGACCCGAACCGGCACAGCCGAGACGTAAAGGCGCTGGCGCAGGCGAAGATCGCCGAAATCGACCGCCGCATCGCGGAGTTTCAGCACATGCGCGGCGAGCTGGCGGCGCTGGCAGCGGCGTGTCCGGGCGATGACGATCCCGAGTGCACGATCCTGGAAGAGCTTGCCGGCGCGGGGGATTGAGGGCGCTGTGCGCTTTGCGCGCTAGCGTGACCGCTTCGTGCGCGCGCCCTTCGAAGACTGGGCCGTGGAACGTTCATCCTCCGGCACGTCCTCGTCCCACTGCCGCCACCGATCCTCATATGACAGGTACTTCTGCCAGAGCGGCACACCGAGAAACACCGCCATCCACGACGCCAACAACAGGAAGATCGCCACGGGCCACGGCACTTGATCCACTGTGGCAAGCACGCCCAGCAACTCCGTCTGGGTGAGCGGCAGGCCGAGAATGGCGAAGATCAGCGACAGGGTTTTCGCGGCCACGCCCGCCGTGATCACGACTGCGGCGATAAGCGGGCCGCGGCGCACGATCCAGCGTTGCACGCGATACTGGCTGGGAAACTGCTTTGGCGGGGTCATTGCCCCCCTCTTATCCGGGCTGGAGAACGTTGTTGTCGAGCCGCCGGTTCATTGCAAAGCCACCTTAATCAAGATTGGCTGTCTTGATCCATGCCGCAGGCGAGCGATGGGCGGACACATCGCAGAAATCCCTATGCGCCGGCTCATGCCCTCACACCGGTTTCAGAGGTCAAGCCGCGAGGTCGCGCCGCTCCGGGCCGGACTGCACGATCGCCATCTGCTCCGCTGGCAACGGCCCGATCAGCGCCCGCGCCTCCTCCGCCGTGCCGTTCAGCCAGCAGTCCCACTCCTCCGGCCGCGTCAGCATCACCGGCATCCGGCTCGGGTGAACCGTCGCCACGAGCGGGTTGGGCGTCGTCGTCATGAAGGCGTGCACATCGACCGACACGCTCTCGCCGCCCGCGCTCAGCGGCCCGTGATAGCGCCGCCACACCCCGGCGAAGGCGAACAGCGGCCGCGCCTCGCCCAGCGCGAACCAGTGCCAGGTCGCGGGCCTGCGCCCCTTCGGCTCGGCGAACGACGTGACCGGCACGAGGCAGCGGCGGCGGCGGAAGGAATCGGCCCAGAACGGCGAGGTGAGCTTGTCGTCGCGCATGTTGGTCACGCGCTTGGGCGCCTTGCCCTTCATCGGCAGCGGGAAGCCCCAGCTTGAGATGACGATCTCGCGGTCGCCATCCTCGGCGGCGCGGATGACGGGCGCATCATTTGCCGGGAAGATCGCCGGCATCGGCTCGAACGCCGCCGCGCGGGTGTCCGACACCTCGAACAGGTCGCGCA
>CAYFTI010000018.1:0-25740 GCA_964346065.1 uncultured Hyphomicrobiaceae bacterium | reverse complement strand
GGCGCGAACGGGGAACCGTCGAACAGCAGGAGGGTCGCCTCGCAGGCAAGACCAGCCACGAGCCAGTTCCACATCATCCACCCGCAGGTGGTGAAATAGAACACCTTGTCGCCCGCCTTCACATCGGAATGCAGCGCGTGTTCCTTGACCTGTTGCAACAGCGCGCCGCCCCCGGCATGAACAATGCATTTCGGCGCGCCCGTCGTGCCGGAGGAAAACATGATATAAACCGGGTGATCGAAGGGCACCCGGGTGAACGCGATCTCACCGGGCACATGCGCTTCGAGCGCGTCGGTCCAGCTTTGCGCTTTAGCCAGCGCGGCCGCGGCGTCCGGCCCGTCACCGACATAGTCCGATATCAGCACCGCCTCCAGGCTGGGAAGCTGCCGGACGATCTCGGTGACATTCTCGCGGATGGTTAAGCGCTTGCCGTTGTAGTAGTAGCCGTCGCAGGCAATCAGCACTTTTGGCTCGATCTGCCCGAAGCGGTCCATCACGCCTTTCACGCCGAAATCGGGCGAACAGGATGAGAATACCGCACCAAGAGAGGCCGTGGCGAGCAACGCGATGACGGTCTCCGGGGCATTCGGCATCAACGCGGCAACACGGTCGCCGGCCACAACGCCTTGCGCGCGCAACACTTGTTGCAACTGCGAGACCCGTGCATGCAGGTCCGCCCAGCTGAGCCGGTACTCGACTTTGTCCTCGGCCCGAAAGATCAGAGCGGTTGTCTCGTCCGACCGGCGAAGCAGGTTCTCGGCATAGTTGACCTGCGCATTGGGGAAAAAGCGTGCGCCGGGCATCTTGTCGCCATCCACCAGATAAGGCGGGTCGCCCTTGTCCCCGACGAAGCCGAGAAAATCCCAGAGCGCAGGCCAGAAAACGGTCGGCGCGCGCACCGAAAAGTCGTGAAGGTCCGTAGTATCGTGAAAGTAGGCGCCGTATTCGCGGCGCAGAAATTTCATGAAGGCCGTCAGGTTGCTGTCAGCAACCCGCTGCGGGCTGGGGCGCCATAGCGGCTCGCTCATGTTCCGGCTCCCTGCTGTCGATCGGTTACACTTGGCGCAGTGTAGCGAAAATCGCCCCTGAAATGCCATGAGGATCACCGACCGCGCGGGTCAAATTCGCTGGAACCCTCTGTGAACAGTACACCTCCGCCGAAAGAAATCAGGGGCACCGCCTTCGACTGTGATGACAGTGCACCCTGAAACCCCGCTGCACTAAACTGTTGCGATAACCGCAGCTGATGCAATGCGCGGCCCATCCGTGCAGGCCTCTGCATCCAATACTCCGGTCGCCGCAACACATTGTTTTTATCGTCAGCTTCGCACCACGGCGCACGGAAGCTGAATGCAACGGTGCGCCGGAATCAGCGCATTCGCAAGAAGCCGTGACAGGCGCGTGTCGTCTCGGTCAAATTCGCGTCACGGGCATCTACAGCTATATGTTGTGCACGTGACAAAGCGGGAGACCAAAAAGCCCCTCGACACGCCTTGGACCCGGTCTCGAAAGATCAACCTTCTTGGTCGAATACCTCGAAGAATCCCGCCGCCGGGGCTGTGTCGCACCGTTCCCAAATTGCAATCAAAAGTGGAAGCTCATTTTCAGCGGACGCAAACGCTGTAACAAAAGTGTCACAAAGCAACATGAACCGCCTGGGGAAATCGAGGAATTGCGGGTGCCGTGGCATTACTCACCGGTGGCGCGGCGACAACCTTGTCATGGTCGTGGTATTATGATGGCCGTGCTGCCTTGACCGGTACGGGCGGAACAAGCTGGTCAGCCGGTACACGCGGCGTCGGTAGCTTCAGCCAGTCGGCAAATCGCTCCTTCAAGGCGGCGCCATTCTGGTCCCACCACTGCGCCTCAAAACGCAAGGCCCGGCGCATATTGCCGGGCATGGTCGGCACGAAATCGGCCATGTCGATCTTGATTTCGGCGTGCTGTCGCACGAGTGGAAGCGCGGATCGGCGGACAGGGCCGTAGGGAAACAGTTGCGCCACACGCGCCTGCCGCTCTGGCAGGGAGACATGGCGCAGCAAATCCCGGGCGATGCGCTTGTTCGGCGCGCTTTCCGGTATGGCCCAGTAATTGAAGCGATAAATCTGCCCGTCCCACAGGATGCGCAGACCGGGCTGCTCGCGCACCGCGCTCGTGAAGACCCGGCCATTGAAAGCAAGGGCCATGACCACCTCGTCGGCCCCGGACGACGGTCGTGCGGGGAAAGCATCCAGCGCGCGCGCCGCGTCGCCCCACCAGGCGATGGCGTGGCGGATCGAGGACAGCCGCGCGAACGCACGGTCCGCCCCTGAGGGCGTGGCCAGCGTCTTGTACACCGCGTCCGGCGCGATACCATCCGCCAGCAGCGCCAATTCCAGAAGATAGGGCGCCTGCCGCGGCAACGCTCGCTTGCCCGGGAAGCGTTCGAGATCGAACAGGTCTGCAACACGGCGGGGGGCCTCGTCGAATTCTGCGCGCGTGTCGTAAACCGCCACGGCGGCCCACGCAGCGCTGGCCACGGCACACGGCATCATCGCGCCCGGCAAATAATCGTCACCCGGTGAGTCACCTTCGACGCCTGCCGGCAAATCCGCCACGCCAACCTCGGACAGCCAGCCGTCTGCGCAGCCGCGCTGCGCCGTCCGGACATCCACTTCGATGAGATCCCACTTCTCGGCTTTGACCCGCCCGGGGGTCAGGCCCGCGAGATCCCCGCCATGCGAGACGATGTCGACATCATGGGAGGTTTCAGTCGTGAAGGGCTCGAACAGCACACGCTGTTGAGCCTTGTTGTAGGCGCTGTCCCATGTCGCGACCTTGAGCGTGACCGGAGCACGGCGCGGCCCGGCTTGCTCGGTAGCGGGCCCTTTCGGCATTTTAACCGGCGCAGGATCGCCCGCACCGTTCTGCGGCGCGGCCTCACGTCCCATGCGCGCGGATGGTTCAGCGTCCGGACCGTTGTCAGCCGGATGTGGCGCGGTCGCGTCGGCAGCGGCAGCCCCGGTGGTGGCCTCGGCTTCTCCCGCCCTCACGCCTGACTCAGGCTGGCTGACGCCGCGGCCGCTCCCCGCCTCGAGCGCGCGGTCTTGCTTGTCGCGTGCCGGCGGCGATGGCTTCGCGAGGTCGGGGGCCGGAGCCCCGCGATCCCGCAGCTCCTGCCCGGCAGCAGCGGGGGGTATGCCGCAGCAAAGCGCCAGCACGAGCGCCGCAAGCCTCGTTGCCCGCCACCAAAGATCAGACATGGCCGTGCTCTCCGACGCAATTCATTCTCTTCATCCGGGGTGCTTCATGTGGGGTCGGTTCGGGAAGGAAAGACTTACTGCCACCAGCTGCGTGCATCGCGTACGTGGCTCATCGGTTCTCCTGACCTCTCGTAAACGACGCGGGGTCTCTGCCAAGGACCGATCATCCGGAATTCGATCGGCTTTTCCGCAGCCGCGCCTCCCTCGGCGAAATCCGGGAGAGCGGCCCCCGCGGCAAGGGCGGTGCCGGTCTGTGCAGCGCGGAAACGCCAATCCACGATACCGTTCGCGGCGGCGGCTGTTCCCGTGCCCCTTATAACCCAGCCGTTCTGAACCACTTCCATCATCTCGCAATGCAAAACGCCGTCCTGGACCCTGAGCGAGGCGCGGAGCCGTTCATAGCTCTCGGCGCCGGGCGCTATTTCCGTACCGATGGGATCCGCAGATTCGTCGCCAGTCAGTCGCGGTGACTGCGCGGCGAGCCCGGCAAGGTTGACAGGCAACTGTCCGCCCTCCAGCGCCAGGACCTCGGCGCGCAGATGGATGTCACGCGCCGGCTCCGCCCTTATCGGCTGGGTACTGTCCAGCGAAAAGGATATGTCCGCGCGTCCGGCGACACCGGCGGCCGGCAAATGCGCGCTGGCCAGCAAGGCCTCCAGATCGATACCATCCGCCTTCCCCTTTCCCGTCACCTGCAACCCGCCATTTTTTGCCTGACCGGAAAACTGGCCGTTCATCATGCCGCCTAAGACCATCAACTCGGCAACGTCGAGCGTCGCAACGCCGTCGGCGACGGACAGGAAAGCAGCCGTCTCGCCCGTCGTCATACCATTGAAGACGAGGGCTTCCGCAGACAGCCGCAAATCGGCCTCGAAACCCTTGAGCCAGTTGGCGAGCCGGTGAGCCTGCGCATGAGGGCTTTCAAATCGGCTCGACGGGGGATCCGCATGGGCGACAGGCTTTGAACCCAGCCCCGTCAGGTCGACCGAACTCAGGCCGAGCGTTCCGGAGACTTCAGGCGTATCGCCATCCAGCGCCAGGCTCAGCAGCCCGGTCATGCGCGTTGGGCCGGCCTGCGCCTCCAGCTTATCCAAGGCGATCTTGGTGTCTGTGGCATGCACCGTGCTGCTGGCCGAAAAGCGGCTCGCGCCGAACATGTCGGCAACGGGAATATCAAGCCAGTGAACAAGCGCCCTGATGGGGACATTGCTTGCGTCCAGGGTGCCAACGAAGCGCGCGCCGTTGGAGCGAACGATCCGGCCATCCATCATGATAGCGCCCCATCGTCCGCTCTCGGCCTCCAGCCGCATGGAGGCCTCACGCGTCGGCCCCTTGGGCTGGAACGTTCCGCGCGTAAGAGAAAAGTTGATATCCTGCCCATCCCATGTCGCGCGGCCGGAGGTCTCCACGACAGCAGGGTCTGACTGCCGTTCCACCGTTACCGAAAACTCGCCCAGCCTCTGATCCGCCTGCGACAGGTGCGGTGCCTTCACCCGGGCATGATTGAAGTCGATGTATTCGAAGGGTGCTTGTTGGACGATCGCGAGCAGGCGTTGGAGGCGCGGCGGATCATCGAGGACGAGGCTGCGCCACAGTTCGGGCAGAGCGTCCAGCCCGGATGGCTGTTTCAAGTGAACAACCGGATGCTGGACCCACACCTTGCCAAAGACGATACGTCCGCGCAGCAATGCCCATACACTCAGCCGTGCTTCGAGCGTCTCAGCCCGGATCACCTTCACCGACTCAAAGCGCTTCGGTTCCGCGATCTCGACCTTCTGCGCCCGAATCGTCAGATCGAAGAGGCTTGTGAGATGAACTTCGCCCTCGACGCGCAGCGCACCGTCAGCCCATGCTGAAAGCTTTGCCACGAGCTGGTCGCGGACCGTCTTGCCATCGACCAGATAAGGCGCAGCCACAGCCGTCAGCAGCAGGATGCCCAGAACGATCGCCGTGCTTGCAATGACCTTCCGGACCACTGTCATGCTTGGCTTGTTCTCGTTGCGAGCGCGGGTGATTGCATCATCAAAAAACGGTCAGCGCCGGAAGGCGCGGGGAAAGATAAGGCAGGTGCACCATAGCCGGGCCCTGTCTGTTGGGACAAGCCCACCGTGACGCGCGGCGAACCTTCGGGAGAAATCGACAGCGCCGATTCGCCTGTTTAAGCCGCGAACGGTGTGGCCACGACAGCCCCGTCCAAGCCACGATTTGCGCCCGCGGCCCCACATAACGGCACAATGTCTATGCGGACCACACGACCTTGACGTGAATAAGGAAGAACCATGGCGGCCAACTCGGAAAGTCTTTCCGCCCACTGTGGCCGTTCCGCCACATACGCCGGCTGACCGGACCGACAGTGTTCCCGCCTCGAACAATAAAAGATCATGATTATTAAGGATTTGCTCCCAAAAACAACTTCTAATTGCAAAGCGGCGTGGCATGTCCCTTTTTGAAAAAAGCATCGTGACACGCAGGTCAGCTTGACAAGGCTGCGCGTTCCCAGCGCATTCAGATGAGAGATTTTATTCAATGAAAACAACAAGGTAACGAGGAATTACGCCTCGCTTGCGATTCGTCAATTCGCGTCATTTTTCGGTCACAAACCGGCCAGATGGC
The DNA here is from genome assembly GCA_964346065.1 of uncultured Hyphomicrobiaceae bacterium. Classification (GTDB taxonomy): domain Bacteria; phylum Pseudomonadota; class Alphaproteobacteria; order Rhizobiales; family Rhodomicrobiaceae; genus Dichotomicrobium. The sequence goes on along the minus strand of CAYFTI010000018.1, from coordinate 19,885 downwards.
GGGCGATAAACAACCCTCAAAGGTTGCAAATCCGCGTTTTTTTGGTTAATCAGGTGACTTCCGAACGGGGGCTAACCCCTCCTGAGCGTGTATCCATAACCGAGTAATGCGTATCGCCACTCGCGGCTGGCGCCGTTTGCCGGCAGCGGTAGGGGTGTGTCTTTAGAAGTCTGTATTCATTGCGGTCTGCCGTGTCTCGAGGCTTTCGGGCGTGCCGTTTTTCCCCGGTCGGGGTGACGGTCAAGCATGAGGACCATAACGGACATGTTGCAGGCGTCGTAGCAGGAGGACGACATGACATATACGCAGAGCCAGGCGCCGCGGGCCAGGCAGTCTCGGATGCTTACCAGCGTATTCGCCCGCGCACCTCGCGAGCCATCCGGGATTGCCCAGCAGGGTACCTGCAATTCACACGGAGCTTCCACATCCGCAAGACCAGCCGGCACGGAGCGCCGGCCGGGGAGCTGGCGGGACGTTACCCGTCAATTGGCCCGCTATGCGTTGGCCGAGCGGTTCTGCAGCCGCTTTTTCGCACCCGGCGACACATCGGCCGCGAGTGCCGCGGACGCCGCCCTGGTTCCTGAATTCATGACAGCGGGACAATGCCTTCAGTCGCTGGACAGCGGCGGGGAGCATGCCGGGACCGGGCATAGGCATTTCGAGGCGGTCCTGAATGCCCCGGAGAGTATCGCGGGGCGCGACGAAGGGGACGAGGCCGAAATGTCCCGGAAAGCACCGCACTCCTTTCTTACGGCGAAAGCCGCGTAGCACGCCGCCACGGCCTGGAGCGGCCGACGGTGTAACGCGGATTGCTCTACCTCGGCGGCGCGAGGTGGAACGCAGATAATATGGCCGCGCCTTGGCTGGGCTGCGGCGTGAACAGCGGGGGTTTATCGTGGAATTAGCAGAAGCAGGACTCGGCACGGCACCCGCCGGTGGCCGACATGAATCCGCCTTGATGAATCAGAAATGGCAACGTATCCAGAAGAGGTTGCGCGCCGAACTGGGGGAAGACGTCTTTACGAGTTGGTTCGGCCGCGTCGAACTGGAGTCCCTCGAGGATGGGTGTCTCCATGTCTCGGTTCCGACGAAGTTCCTGAGCAAGTGGCTGCGCTCACATTATTCAGACCACCTTCTGAAATGCTGCAGCGCGGAATTCGACCATGTCGAGCGGCTCGAGTTTCGCGTGCGTCAGCCACATGACGCGGTTCGCCTCCAGCAACAGCCGACGCCCTCGGGGGAAGCGAAGCCCGCTCAGGCCCGGCAGGCGGCCGCACGACCACAGGCCGACACGCGGACCGGCTGCGAGGGGTTTGAAGGCTCCCCGCTCGATGCGAGGTTCACATTCGAGTCTTTCGCGGTCGGCAATGCCAACCGCCTCGCCCACGCGGCGGCCATGCAGGTTGTTGAAGGCGCCGGCGAGCAGGTTTCGAATTACAACCCGCTTTACTTGCACGGCAAGGTCGGCCTGGGCAAAACCCATCTGCTTCATGCCATCGCGTGGGGCGTGAAGCAACGCAAGCCGAACGCGAGGCTGTTGTATCTCACCGCCGAGCGCTTCATGTACAGCTTTGCCGAGGCGCTACAGTCCCGCGGTGGTCCGGCCTACAAGGATCGCCTGCGCGGCATCGACGTCCTCTTGATCGACGATATGGAGTTCCTGCAGGGCCGCACCTTCCAGCAGGAGTTTTGCCATACGCTCAACTCGCTGATTGACGGCGGTAAGCAGGTGGTCGTTGCGGCCGACTGCGTGCCGATGCAGCTCGAAGGCTTCGATGCACGGATGCGCTCGCGCCTCGCGGGTGGCCTCGTCGCAGAACTCGGGGCCATGGACTACGAGCTTCGCCACCAGATCCTGAAGCGCCGCGTGGAGGACAAGGCCAGCGAGGATCCCGCCTTCCAGATCCCGAACGCGGTCATCGACTTCCTCGCCTCCGAATTGACCGAGGGCGGCCGCGAACTCGAGGGGGCCATTACGCGGATCCATGCGGCTTACAAGCTGACTGCCCAGCCGGTGACACTGGAAACGGCGGAGCACATCATCGCGGATCTGGTACGCGGCAAGGAGCCCAAGCGCATCAAGATCGACGACATCCTCCGGGTGGTCACCAAACACTACGGGGTCAACCGCTCCGATCTGCTGTCTTCCCGGCGGAACCGTTCGATCGTCCGCCCGCGTCAGATCGGCATGTATCTGGCCAAGTCCCTGACGGCGCGGTCACTCCCGGAAATCGGACGGCGCTTTGGCGGTCGGGACCATACCACGGTGCTGCACGCCATCCGCAAGGTGGACGAACTGATAGAAGCGGATTCGGCCCTTCGCGAGGATGTCGAGATCCTCAAGCGGCTGCTTCGCGACTAGCCATCCCGCGCCGCCATCGAGGTCCCGGTGGCGGCGCGTTCCCCCGGCAAACCGATCACGTTCCGCCTTGGGACAACCGGCGAAAAGCTCTTGTCAAACCTTGCGTCAAGCGCGAAAGTTCGCGCCCCGCGGACGGTAACGCACTGCGCGTTTTGGAGACATGCCCACGCGGGAACCGGGTTCGGCGGCCTGTGTTGGCATGCCGACAAGCGAGTTCCAGGGGAACCGACCATGCGACTGGCGATCGAACGGGCCGCACTCCTCAAGGCCCTGCAGCACGTGACCAGCGTCGTCGAGCGGCGTGTCACCATCCCGATCCTGTCCAACGTCTACATCGCCGCGCGGGAGAACGTGCTCCGCCTCAAGGCCACCGATCTGGACATCGAGGTCAGCGAGACCATCGCCGGGACCACCGAAACACCGGGCGAGACAACGGTCTCGGCGCATATGCTGCACGATATCGTGCGCAAGCTGCCCGATGGCACCCAGGTGACGCTGGCAATCGACGAAAGCGGCGGGCAGGTCAATCTGGCCGCCGGGCCGGCGCGGTTCCATCTCGCCTGCCTTCCGGGCACGGATTTCCCCGACATCGCGTCAGAGGAGATGACGCACAGCTTCACGCTGCCGGCCGCAGCGCTGCGCAAGATGATCGAGCGCACCCGCTTTGCCATCTCCACCGAGGAAACGCGCTATTACCTCAACGGAATCTATTTCCACACGGTCACGAGCGACGACGGCGACCGCCTCTGCGCCGTGGCAACGGACGGTCACCGCCTCGCCAAGACCGAACATCCGCTGCCCGAGGGCGCGAAAGGAATGCCCGGCGTGATTATCCCGCGCAAGACGGTCGCGGAAGTGTTCAAGCTGCTGGGCGATCGTAGCGCCCCTGTGCAGGTCGAGCTGTCGGGCGCAAAGATCCGCTTTGTCTTCGATGCCGGCGAGGAAGAGCCCGCCGGGCCTGAAAGCGTGGTTCTGACATCAAAGCTGATCGACGGGACCTTTCCGGATTATGGCCGGGTGATCCCCATGGGCAACGACAAGGTGATGACGGTCGACCGTAATGCGTTCGCCTCGGCAACCGATCGGGTCTCAACGCTGTCGAGCGAGAAGGGCCGCGCGGTCAAGCTCAACCTGTCGAAGAACAAGCTCGTGCTATCGGTGAACAATCCCGATGCAGGCTCAGCCGAAGAGGAGATCGCGGTGGACTACAAGGGCGATCCTCTGGAAATCGGCTTCAACGCTCGCTATCTCATGGATATCTGTGGGCAAATCGAAAGCGACAGCGCGACATTCCTGCTGGCCGACGCGAGCGCGCCAACCCTGGTTCAGGACGCCGCTGACAGCGCGGCACTTTATGTCCTCATGCCTATGCGAGTCTGACGCGGCGCTCTCGCCGGCGCGGTCCATCGGGAGGCGTGCACAACCGGGAGAACGCGCGTTTGACTCTGCCAAGCCGCATGTCCGGCGCCCTGGAAACATGGCCGCATGGGCCCCAACCCGAAGAAACACACCGGGCCTGGCTTTCGCGGCTGAACATGACCGCGTTCCGCAACTATGCGTCGGCCACCCTGGAGCTCGACTTTGCCCCCGTGGTGCTGACCGGCGAGAACGGTGCGGGCAAGACGAACGTCCTGGAGGCGGTTTCGCTTCTGTCGCATGGGCGCGGTTTGCGCGGCGCGCCGTTTTCCGAGTTATGCCGGTATGGTGCGCCGGATCCGGGCTGGACCGTCAGCGCAAGGCTTCATGTCGGCGACACCGAAACGATGATAGGGACCGGGCTGCGACCCACCGCGGAGGAGGGGCGCGCCACCCGGGCTGTGCGCATCAACGGCGCGCCTGCCCAACCCGCTGCGCTGGCCGAATACGTGCGAATGGTCTGGCTGACCCCGGCGCTGTATAGCGTGTTTACTGGCCCGGCTTCTGAACGGCGTCGCTTCCTTGAGAGGATCGTTGTCAGCCTCGATCCGCAGCATCGCCGCCTGTTGGCGCAATACGAGCGCGCCATGCGCCAACGCAACCGGCTGTTGGAAATCGGCGGAGAAGCCTCGCTGCTTGACGGGCTGGAACTGCAGATGGCGGAGGCGGCAGTGGCGATTGCGGCGTCGCGGCGCGATGCGCTGGCTCAGCTTTGCGCGGTGATCGCGCAGAAATGGCCCGACGGCGCTAAGACGGCATTCCCGGCCGCGGGGCTCGATCTCGATGGCCGGCTCGAAAACGCATTGGAGAGCGAAGCGGCTGTCGATGTCGAGGATGCCTACGCGCGCGAATTGTCCGCCACCCGCGAGCGGGACCGTGCAGCGAAGCGCACGACGCTCGGCCCCCATCGCAGCGACCTGAAGGTAACGCACGCGCCAAAGGGGATGCCCGCGCGGCTCTGTTCGACAGGTGAACAAAAAGCGCTGTTGGTGGGGCTTGTGCTGGCCCATGCCGAACTGGTCCGCTCGGTCACGGGTGCCGCGCCGCTGATCCTGCTCGACGAAATCGCCGCGCATCTGGACGCCAAGCGGCGCGAGGCCATGTTCGCCGAAATCGAGGGGCTCGCCGCGCAAGCCTGGATGACCGGGACGGACCGCGCCGTGTTTGCCCCGCTTGATGACAAAGCGAACTTTTTTGTGGTGGACCACGGCGTGATCTCACCAGAGCAGTAGCGGATATGCTACACTGACCGTGATAGAAAAACACGCAAACGACCACACCAATCGACAAGCGATAAAAGGACGATAAGCAACAGTGGCCAGCGAAACCGGCATTGAACCGCACTACGATTCCCGCGACATCAAGATCTTGCGCGGGCTTGATGCCGTGCGCAAGCGCCCGGGCATGTATATCGGTGACACCGATGACGGCTCGGGCTTGCATCACATGGTGTACGAGGTCGTCGACAACGCGATAGACGAGGCGTTGGCGGGCTATTGCGACCAGGTCACGGTCATGCTCAACCCCGACAACTCGGTAACCGTTGAGGATAACGGACGCGGCATCCCGGTCGATATCCATTCCGAAGAGGGGGTGTCCGGCGCCGAGGTCATCATGACCCAGCTTCACGCCGGCGGGAAGTTCGATCAGAATTCCTACAAGGTCTCAGGCGGTCTCCACGGCGTCGGCGTATCGGTCGTGAACGCGTTGTCGTCGCGGCTCGACCTTACCGTGTGGCGCAACGGCAAGGAGCATTTCGTACGTTTCGAGGACGGCGTGGCGCAAGCTCCGCTGGCGCCGGTTGGCGACGCGGAGGGGCAGACCGGGACGCGGATCACCTTCAAGCCGTCCGAAGACGTCTTCTCGGCGGTTGAATACAACTTCGCCACGCTGGAACACCGGCTGCGGGAGCTGGCCTTCCTCAACTCGGGTGTGCGCATTGTCCTGCGCGACGAGCGCGGGGTGGAGACCCGCGAAGAGGTAATGGAATATCAGGGCGGCGTTAAGGAGTTCGTCGCGTATCTCGACCGCTCGCGCCATCCGCTGATGGCCGAACCGCTGATGATCAAGGGTGAGCGGTTGCTCTCCGGGGCGCCGGTTACCGAGGCGACCGACCCGAACGAGCCGCGCATCACGGTCGAGGCCGGCCTGTGGTGGAACGACAGCTACCACGAGAACGTGCTGTGCTTCACCAACAACATCCCGCAGCGCGACGGCGGCACGCATCTCGCGGGCTTTCGTGGCGCGCTGACCCGCACGGTGAACGCCTATGCGCACACCTCCGGGATCGCCAAGAAGGAAAAGGTGACGATCACCGGGGATGATGCGCGTGAGGGCCTGACCTGCGTGCTGTCGGTTAAAGTGCCGGATCCCAAATTTTCCAGCCAGACCAAGGAGAAGCTGGTCTCGTCGGAAGTGCGCGCCGTCGTCGAGAGTATCGTCGGGGATGCGCTCGGCGCATGGTTCGAGGAACACCCCGGCGAAGCCAAGGCGGTGATGCACAAGATCGCCGAGGCGGCGGTCGCCCGCGAAGCCGCGCGCAAGGCCCGCGAACTGACGCGGCGCAAGGGCGCGCTCGATGTCGCCAACCTGCCCGGCAAGCTGGCGGATTGCCAGGAGCGCGACCCGGCCAAGGCGGAGATCTTCCTCGTCGAGGGCGACAGCGCGGGCGGCTCCGCAAAGCAGGCGCGCAATCGCGCGACGCAAGCCGTGTTGCCCTTGCGCGGCAAGATCCTGAACGTGGAGCGCGCGCGCTTCGACAAGATGCTGTCCAGCCAAGAGATTGGCACGCTGATCACAGCGCTCGGCACAGGGATCGGCCGCGATGACTTCGACATCGAAAAGCTGCGGTATCACAAGGTCATCATCATGACGGACGCCGACGTCGACGGCGCCCATATCCGCACGCTTCTGCTGACCTTCTTCTATCGGCAGATGCCGGACCTGATCGAGCGCGGGAACCTGTATATCGCGCAGCCGCCGCTCTACAAGGTCAAGCGCGGCTCGTCGGAGCAATACCTCAAGGACGAGCGCGCCTTCGAGGACTACCTCATCGGCACTGGCATCGAGGATGCGGTTCTGGAACTCGGCTCCGGCGAGACGCTGGCAGGCAATGACCTGCGCTCTGTCTGTGAGAAGGCGCGCAGCGCGGCGCAAGTCATTGATGGTATCCACAGCCGCTATTCCCTCACTGTCGTCGAACAGGCCGCCATCGCCGGCGCCATGAATGCGGATGTCCTGGCCGATCCGGCCACCGGCGAGCAACTGGCTTCAGATATTGCCGCGAGGCTCGACCGCCTGTCTGAAGAGACAGAGCGCGGTTGGGAAGGCAGTATCACCGAAGACGGTATCATGGCCGCGCGCGAAGTTCGGGGCGTGCGTGAGGTGCACATGATCGACAAGGCGCTGCTGGGCTCTGCCGACGCCCGCAAGCTCGCTCAGATGCAGGATTATCTTGCGGAAATCTTCGCATCGCCGGCGACACTGCGCCGCAAGGAAAAGGAAACGGCAATCTACGGACCGCGCGACCTGCTCGAGGAGATCTATGCGGCCGGGCGCAAGGGCATCTCGATGCAGCGCTACAAGGGCCTCGGCGAGATGAACCCGGATCAACTCTGGGAGACCACACTCGACCCGGAGACGCGCACGCTGCTGCAGGTTACGGTTCAGGAACTTGATGAGGCGGACGAAACCTTCTCCGCGCTGATGGGCGATGTCGTGGAGATGCGCCGCGAATTCATCCAGCAGAACGCGCTGGAGGTCGCCAACCTCGATGTGTGAGGCCTAGAGCGCGAGTTCGGCCCAGATGGGCACGTGATCCGACGGTTTCTGCCAACTGCGCGGGGCCTTGTCGATATCGCACGCCTCCAGAAGGTCGGCCGCCTGCGGCGACAGCAGCAGGTGGTCGATGCGAATGCCGTGGTTTTTCTGCCAGGCGCCCCCCTGATAATCCCAGAACGTGTAGCGGTGCGGCTCGTCGCTGCTGGCACGCCACGCATCAGTGAAGCCAAGCTGCAGGATGGCACGGAAGGCATTGCGCGTTTCAGGCAGAAACAGTGCATCGTCGCGCCAGGCCGCCGGGTCGTGCACGTCTTCCTCGCCGGGGATCACGTTGTAGTCGCCAGCGAGCACAAGCGGTTCCTCGTAGTCGAGCAGGTCTTCTGCGTGCGTCTTGAGCCGGGCCATCCAGTCCAGCTTGTAGTCGTATTTCGGCCCGTCTGCCGGGTTGCCGTTCGGCAGGTAGATCGAAGCGACCCGGACCACGCCCCCATCGACCGAGATCACGGCTTCAAGATAGCGCGCCTGGTCGTCGTCCCCGTCGCCGGGGAGACCGCGCACGACGTCTTCCATCGGGAATTTCGAGAGGATCGCCACGCCGTTATACGTTTTCTGGCCGTGCACGGCGACGTTGTAGCCCAGATCTTCGAACGCCCCGTGCGGAAAGGCGTCATCTTCACATTTGAGTTCCTGGAGGCAGGCAATATCGGGCGCGTTCTCACCGAACCATCGCACCACGTTATCGCGGCGCACCTTGATCGAGTTGACATTCCACGTCGCGATTTTCACGGCTGTGCAGCTCCGGTCCTGCGGCGCACCGGGTTGGCGCGCGGCTCTACGTCCGTGCACAACACTAGAACGCGAGGGCATCGCGCGCTACAGATGGAAGGGAAAAGCCACAGGCGATTCCGACGCAACGGCTAGATCGAAAATGACGTGCCGCAGCCGCATGACGCGGTGGCATTCGGATTCTGAACAGCGAAATGCGCGCCGATGAGGTCATCGACGAAATCGATCTCCGATCCGCCAAGGAACTGCAACGAGATCGGGTCGATCACGACCGTGGCCCCGTCACGCTCGATGACCAGATCGTCCGCCGCGGCCTGGGACACCAGATTGAAGCCATACTGGAAGCCGGAACAACCACCCCCGTCCACGCTGACACGCAGGATTGGGGTCTCCGGTTCGGCAGCGACGATCTTTGCGATTCGCCGGGCGGCGCGTTCGGAGAGGCCGATCTGTGTATGGGCTTCGGGCTGATCGAGGGCTGTCATTGCTTTTCGGGTCACGTCGTTGTTTCACTATTCCCAGTGATGATGGACCGGGGGGCGCATCCATGTCAATAATAGCCGGGCTCAGGCGCACGGGCCTTGTGGCGACACGCACGCCAACCGGTCGGTGAGCAGCAATGCCGATGGTTGATTACGCCGAATACAACTCACCGCCGCTGGCTTATCCACATGAGTTGGCGCCGTTTGCCAGCGATGCGGCCGCTTCGCGCGGGCGGTTATATGCCGAGCCGCCGAGCAGCGTGCGTACCGCGTTTCAGCGGGACCGCGACCGTATCATCCATTGTGCCGCGTTCCGCCGCCTCACTTACAAGACGCAGGTCTTCGTCTACCACGAGGGCGATCACTACCGCACGCGCCTGACCCACAGCCTTGAAGTGGCGCAGATTGCCCGCACACTTGCCCGCTCGCTCAAACTCGACGAGGACCTCGCGGAAACCATCGCACTCGCGCATGATCTGGGCCACACTCCGTTCGGCCATGCCGGGGAGGATGCCCTCAGTGCGGCGATGGCGGATTTTGGCGGTTTTGACCATAACGCCCACAGCCTGCGCATCGTGACGAAGCTGGAAAGCCGCTACGGCGCCTTCGATGGCCTGAACCTGACCTGGGAAACGCTGGAAGGGCTGGTGAAGCATAACGGCCCGCTGCTCCCCCCCGGCGGGGCGGATCCCGCGCTCTCGCAACTGCCCCACGCCATCGCGGTCTATTGCTCCGAACATGATCTGGAGCTTGAAAGCTACGCCGGCGCGGAGGCTCAACTCGCCGCGCTTGCGGACGACATCGCCTACAACAACCATGATATCGACGATGGTCTCCGGGCCGGGCTGATCACGCTGGATCGCGTTCGCGAGGTGCCGCTTGTCGGTCGGCTGGTGCACGCAGTTGAGAAAGATTATCCCGCGCTTGCCAGCGACCGGCTGATCTACGAAGTCAACCGCCGCCTCATCACGGCAATGATTTTCGATCTGTTGGAGGAAACGCGCAGCCGCGTAAACGAACTGAGGCCCGGCAGCGCCGAGGCCATCAGACGCGCTCACGCGCCGGTCGCGGCGTTTTCAGAGGAAATGTTGTCAGACATCGCCGAGTTGCGCAGCTTCCTTCATGCCGAACTCTACCGCCACCCGCGCATTGCCGAAACAATGGGACGAGCCAAAGCCGTGCTTGGTGATCTCTTCGCGCATTACATGGATCATCCCGAGGATCTCGACCAGGGCTGGCGTGAGTTGGCGCTGCACGCGGCGCCGCGGGATCGTGCGCGCTGCGTCTGTGATTTTATCGCCGGTATGACAGACCGTTTCGCGCTGCATACCCACAGGCGGCTGTTTGACGGCTCAGTGGAATTGCGCTAACCGACCCTCGGTCAGCAGGAACTGGTGCGCTTGAAAGCGTCCTCTTCGAGCAGAACTGAGAACATGATGCGCCAACCAGCACTCCGGCATGCCTCCGGACCGCCAGCATTGTGATTGCATGAACATTTTCGCTCATTTCGAGTCGCGGGTCGCTCAGGCGGCGCAAGTTCTGAAAGACGAAGGCGTTCTGCCGCCGGATGCCAATATTGGCGCCGTCACCGTCGAGCCGCCGCGTGAGCCCGCTCATGGTGATCTCGCCACCAACGCCGCGCTCGTTCTCGCCAAGCCTGCGGGGCTGAAGCCGCGCGACCTTGCCGAAGCCTTCAAGACCAGGCTGGAGGCGGGCGAAGGCGTCGCTTCGGTCGAGATCGCCGGGCCGGGCTTCATCAATATCAGGCTTCAGGAGAGCTTCTGGGCAAGCATTGTGCGCGCTATCCTTGAGGCAGGCGCGGATTTCGCGCGCAGTGACCTCGGCGCGGGCACGAAGGTCAATGTCGAATATGTCTCCGCGAACCCGACCGGCCCGATGCATGTCGGGCATTCGCGCTCGGCGGTGTTCGGGGACGCGCTGGCCAACCTGTTGGCCTTCACCGGCTATGACGTCACGCGCGAATATTACATCAACGACGCGGGGGCACAGGTCGATGTGCTCGCCCGCTCGGCCTTTCTGCGCTACCGCGAGGCGCTGGGCGAGCACATCGGCGATATTCCGGAGGGGCTTTATCCAGGGGATTACCTCGGGCCGGTCGGCAAGGCGCTGGCACAAGAACATGGCGACGCGCTGGCGACCGCCGATGAGGCAACGTGGCTGCCGATCGTGCGCGACAAGGCCGTCGCCATGATGATGGACACGATCCGCGATGACCTCGCAGCCGTCGGCATCCATCACGACGTGTTCTTTTCGGAGAAATCGCTGACCGAGGGCGACGACAAGGTGGCCCAGACGATCGCGGATCTGGAAGCCCAAGGCTACGTCTATTACGGACGCCTCGCCCCGCCGAAAGGCAAGGTGCCGGAAGACTGGGAAGATCGCGAGCAGCTCCTGTTCAAGGCGAGCGAGTTCGGCGACGACATGGACCGCCCGCTCATCAAGGCCGACGGCACCTACACCTATTTCGCCGCCGACATGGCCTATCACCGCGACAAGTTCGCGCGCGGCTATACGCAGATGATCAACGTCCTCGGCGCGGATCACGGCGGGTATATCAAGCGGATGGAGGCGGCGGTCAAGGCGCTGACAGGCGGCAAGGGCGAGCTCGACGTCAAGATTTGCCAGCTCGTCAAGCTGTTCCGCGGCGGCGAGCCGGTGAAGATGTCGAAGCGCGCCGGCACCTTCGTGACGCTGCGCGACTTGGTCGACGAGGTGGGCGCGCCGTCGATGCGCTTCATGATGCTGTATCGCAAGAACGATGCGCCGCTCGACTTCGACTTCGAGAAGGTGACAGAGCAATCCAAGGACAACCCGGTCTTCTACGTCCAGTACGCGCACGCGCGCGCGTACTCGGTGTTCCGCAACGCGGGGGCCGACCTCCCCGATCTGGACCTGAACCGCGATGCGCTCCTGGGCGCTGATCTCAGCCTGCTGAGCGAGCCGTTCGAGCTCGCGCTCATCAAGCGCATGGCGCATTTCCCGCGCACCGTTGAAGGCGCCGCCCACGCGCACGAGCCTCACCGGATCGCGTTTTTTCTACATGAGGTTGCAAGCGATTTCCATGCACTCTGGAATCGGGGCAAAGAGTCGCCACAATCAAGATTCATTCTTGCGCGTAACAAAAATGTAACCATCGCGCGTCTCGCGCTCGTAGCCGCCGTCGCGGATGTCCTGCGCACCGGTCTCGGTATACTTGGCGTCGAAGCCGTCAATGAAATGCGTTAACAGCGGTTCCGCTCACGCGGAAGCACGACGGTACGGCTCCAGCACCGTCAACGCGCGGCAACAGTGCTGAAAAACCTGTTTTTCAGGGCGAGGGGAAAAGACATATGCCACGATCAGATGACCACAATGGATTTCTACCGGGGCGCCGCCGCCGTACGCATCCCGTGCAGGATCATCCTGATTGGGACACGAGCGAGCGCGGCCCGCACGACTGGCGATATCCCGATCCAGCCGAGCGCTACGGTCAGGAGTACGACGACCAGCACGGGTCTGCAGCGCCCGACTTCTACGCCGATGAATGGCAGACCGGGTCCAGTGATTTTGAGGCATTCGATCTTCCGGCCGATGATCGCGACGTTTCCGGCCGGGAGCCGAACGCGGCATGGTCGGACGACCCATTTGCCGAAGATCCCTTCGGTTGGGATGCGCCGGAGCCCGCACAAGACCGGGGCGCCGCTGGCGTGAGCGATCCGGCTTACACGCCGGGTTTCGACAGCGAGACATTTGCCAGCCGGGATCCTTGGCGGGCGCCGGATACCTCCTTCGATGACGCCCCGCGCGAGAGCGCGCCCCGGCGGACGGCAGCGCGCGACGACAGCCTTTTCCGCCGTATCGATGGCTCCGAGCAGGAGTTCGATCTGTCCGCGCTGACGGGGCGCAGGGCACAGCAGAGCGACCGGCTGGATCCGGATACCTCCCGCGATCCGGCGGAACTGCGTGACCGCTTTTTCTCGCGCACGGAACCTCAGCATCACGAACCGCAGTTCTCCGCGCCACAAGCCAATGTGTTCGACTTCGAGGCGCACAGGTCCGATGCCCGCCAGACCCAGATCGACGATCCATATAGCTGGGACAGCTATGATGACGATCCGCCGATGTCCGCCCCGCCCGCGGCGGCGCCGGCGCATCGCTCCGGCTATGCTGACGGCTACGACTTTTATGACGGGTACGAGGATGACCCGCATCTCCAGCCGGAAGATGAACTGGATGCCGACTTTCTTGACGACGAGCCGGAGGCATTCGAACAGCCCGCCCCCGAATCCGGGAGCCGCCGCAAGCTGATGGTCGCGGGCGTCCTGGTGGCCGCGATCGCAACGGGCGGTGCCGCCGCCTTCGTCTACAAAAGCTATCAGGACGGCGGACTTGGCAGCGGTGAAACGCCCACGGTGCTGGCGGATGAGCAACCCGTGAAAAGCAAGCCGTCCGATCCCGGCGGCAAGGAGTTCCCGGACGGCAACAAGCAGATCTACGATCGCCTGACGGGCAACTCTGACAGTTCCACCGGCGGTGCGGGCGCAGGCTCGGAGAAAAGTGCCGACACGGCGGCGATTCCGGGCATGGTGACAACGGGCGCTGAAGCGCCTGCCGATACCCTCGACGAGCGAATTGCCGCGGCCCTGCGCAAGTCCGGCGCCAACGAGGGCGGCGAGGCGTCCGCCAACGCCGATCCCAATGCGCCCCGCTCCGTGCGGACCCTCACGGTTCGGCCGGATGGCTCGGTTGTACCGAGCGAAGGTCAGGTGCAGTCCGTGCCGCAGACGCAGGCACAATCGCAGCCGGAGCCCGAAGCCGCGGACACGATAACCACCGCGGGTATCCTTGCTGAAGCCGATGAAGGTGGCACGGCGAGCGAACCTGCCGGGCAGGCCGCAACCGCGGCATCGGGGTCCGAAACGCAAAGTGCGCAGACCGCGCAATCGGCCGCGCCGACCCCCGCACGCGCTGCCCCGCGTCCCGACAACGAGCAGGAGACGCGCGTCGCGTCCGTGGAACCGGAAACCACATCCAGCACGCAGCCGTCCGCAACCGGGTCTGCCAATCCCTATTTCGTGCAGGTCGCCGCGCGCCGGGATCAGACCTCCGCCCTTGCGGCCTTCGCCGACCTGCAGCAGAAGTACCCCAACATTCTTGATGGCCTCGCCCCGACGATCAAGCGGGCCGATCTGGGAGACAAGGGCGTCTGGTACCGGCTCTGGGTCGGTCCAATGGATGATCGCAGCAATGCAAGCAATGTCTGCGGGCAGTTGAAGCAGGCCGGCCTCGGCGGGTGTTTCGTCCGCACGAAATGAACGGCGCCGGCCGCGCCCCACGCGAGCAAGCAAAGACGAAATGACAAGCGGGCCCGGTCTGCGCGCCTTCATCTCCGGCTGCCGCGGCGAGCGGCTGCGTCCGGGTGAGAGGCGTTTTTTCCGGGATGCCCGCCCCTGCGGCCTGATCCTTTTCCGGCGGAACTGCCGCTCCCCGGACCAGGTCCGGGCGCTTGTCGACAGTTTTCGCAACGCCGTTGGGTCGCCTGACGCTCTGGTTCTCATAGATCAGGAAGGCGGCCGCGTGCAGCGTCTCGGGCCGCCGCATTGGCGGAGGTATCCACCGGCGCGCGCGTTCGTTGCCCTGCATGAGCGCGATCCCGGGACCGGAGTGGCCGCCGCACGCGCCTGTGCCGAATTGATGGGGCGCGACCTCGCCGCGCTTGGTATCGACGTGGACTGCGCCCCGGTTCTCGATGTCCCGGTGCCCGAAGGTCACGATATCATCGGCGACCGGGCCTATGGCGAAACGCCCGCGCAGGTGATCGTCCTGGGCCGCGCCGTGGCGGACGGGCTGTTGCGGGCTGGCGTCCTGCCGGTCATCAAGCATCTGCCGGGCCATGGCCGTGCGCAGGTCGACAGCCACAAGGCGCTGCCACGGATCACCGCGGATTTCGACACGCTGCGGCGCATCGACTTCGCCACGTTCGCGGCGCTGCGCGACATGCCCCTCGCAATGACGGCTCATGTTGTCCTGACCGCGGTCGACCCGCAGCGCGCGGCAAGCATTTCGCCCGACGTGATAACCCGCGTCATCCGCGGCGAAATTGGCTTCGACGGGCTGCTGATGTGTGATGATATCGGAATGCGGGCGCTTTCGGGACGCGCCGGGCGGAAAGCCGATGCCGTCCTCCGGGCGGGCTGCGATGTCGTCTTGCACTGCAGCGGCAACCGCCGGGAGATGGAAGCGGTGGCCGGCGTGGCGCCCGTTCTTGAAGGTAGGCCATGGGCGCGTTTCCGGGCCGCACGGCGCCGGATCGCCCCGGAACCATCCTTCGATACGCAGCGCGCGGAGGCGTATTTGCGAGAAGCACTGGCCGTGAGCGCGTGAATCGGCCAGAATGCGGACCGAATCGCATTGTCAAGCGTGCCCACACGCAACAGGACATTTTCATGGCAACCGATGACGGCTCTCCCGTGCAGGCGGACGGCTGGGACGAGACTCAGGAAGACGAGCGCGCGCCCGAGGAGGTACTGGTCGTCGCGCTCGATGGCTTCGAAGGGCCGCTTGACCTGCTGCTTGGTCTGGCCCGCAAACAGAAGGTCGACCTGACAAAGGTCTCGGTTCTCGAACTTGCCGAGCAGTACCTGTCTTTCATCTCGCAGCTTCGCCAGATGCGTCTTGAGATCGCGGCGGATTACCTCGTGATGGCGGCCTGGCTGGCTTATCTCAAGTCGCGGCTGCTCCTGCCCAAGGAAGAGGAAAAATCCGAGGAGCCGAGCGGCGAGGAACTGGCGGCGCAACTCGCCTTCCGGCTCAAACGGCTTGAAGCGATGCGCGAGGCCGTCAAGCGGATCATGAGCCGCAAGAAGCTCGGCGTGGAAGTCTTCGCGCGCGGCAATCCGGAAGGGATCCGCACGGTTCGCTCCGGCCGGTATACCGCGACGCTGTATGACCTCCTGAAAGCGTATGCCGACCAGCGCAAGCGCACGACCTCCACCCCGCATCAGGCCGGCGGACGAACAGTCTGGTCGATCAGCGACGGTCGCCGCCTGTTGACGCGGCTTGTCGGGCCGATCGCGCAATGGGCGCCGATCGAACAGTATCTCGCGGATTACCTGCCCAGTTCGAAGGAGGGTCGGTCCGCTCTGGCGAGCACATTCGGCGCAACCCTGGAACTCACCCGTGAAGGTTATCTGGAGCTGCGCCAGGCAACCCCGTTCGGTCCCATCCACTTGCGCTGGCTCCGGACGCCATCGGACGAAGAGGATACCGAAACGCCCCCCGAGCAAACGGAGAAGATCGCTTGAGCGAAAACCAGAGCCAGGACCGCGCCAGCACCGCGATGCTGCCGCTGGAACTGCCGTCTAACGTGACCCGGCTGCCATCAGCGGAGCGGCGTGAGAAGTTGCGGATCCTCGAAGCCTTGCTGTTCGCCGCGACAGAGCCCTTGGATATCGTCGATTTGCGCCAATATTTCGATCAGGGCGAGGATATCGCGGCGCTTGTGTCCGAGTTGCAGGGCCATTACGCCGGGCGCGGTGTGAATATCGTCAAGGTCGCGGCTGGCTGGCAATTCCGCACGGCCGAGGATCTGGCGTTCATCCTCGAGCGGCATACGGTCGAGCAGCGCAAGCTTTCCCGCGCGGCATTGGAAACACTTGCAATTATCGCCTATCACCAGCCGGCGACGCGCGCGGAAATCGAGGAGGTCCGGGGGGTGAACACTTCGAAAGGCACGCTGGACGTGTTGCTGGAGACCGGCTGGATCCGGATGCGCGGACGGCGCCGGGCACCGGGTCGGCCCGTGACATACGGGACCACGGATGCGTTCCTCGAGCATTTCGGCTTCGACAGCATCCGCGATCTGCCGGGGCTGAGCGAGTTGAAAGGGGCCGGGCTGCTTGACAGCAACCTGCCGCCCGGCTTCACGGTGCCGCAGCCCGATGATTCGCTGTCCCTCACAGCGGAGGAAGATCCGCTGGAAGAGGAGGACGAGCCGGACGGCGAAGACGATGCAGACGAGGAACCGCTCGGCGCGGATGATGAACAGCCCCCGGAAGCCGAGGGCAGCCAGAGCGGGCCTTCGGAAAACACCAGCTGATGAAGATCGGTCGAGTGATGGAGTGACGCGTTGAGATCGGAGTTCATGTCCACACGGCTGGCGGAACGTGGCAGGCGGCTGACGTCGCATACCCACAGGCGGGCGACGGCCTCTTTTCCAGCAAGCGTTCAGATTGAGCATGTCTGGCGCCAGTTCGGCGATCTTGTCGCCGTTCGTGACGTGTCTCTCGATATCACGCCGGGCGAAATTCTCTGTCTTCTGGGCCCCTCCGGATGCGGCAAGACAACGCTTCTCCGCCTGGTCTCCGGCCTGGAGACCCCCAATTCGGGCCGTATCCTCATCGATGGCCGTGAGATGTCCGGGCCAGGGACCAATGTCCCGCCGGAAGCGCGCGGCGTCGGCCTGATGTTCCAGGATTTCGCCCTGTTCCCCCACATGACAATTCTGGAAAACGTCGCCTTCGGGCTTCAGGCGATGGAACGGGGCACCGCCCTGGCGGAAGCGCGGCGGGCGCTGGAGCGCATGGGCCTCGCGTCGTATGCGGACGCTTATCCGCACGTGCTGTCCGGGGGACAGCAACAGCGCGTTGCGCTGGCGCGCGCCATCGTGCCGCGTCCGCGCGTCATGATGATGGACGAGCCGTTTTCCGGCCTTGATCCGCGGCTGCGAGTTTCCATGCGCGAGGAGACACTTGCGATCCTCCGCGAGACCCGCACGACATGCATCATCGTGACTCACGAGGCGGAAGAGGCGATGCTGCTCGGCGACCGTATCGCCGTGATGCGGGACGGCGAGATCATTCAATCAGGTACGACCAGGGAAATCTTTGACCATCCCGCCGACCTGTTCGTGGCGGAAATGATGAGTGAAATTAACGTCGTGCCCTGCAAAGTCGCAGGTGGCATGGCGCGCGGTCCGCTCGGGACCTATCCCGCGGCCAAGGCCGAGGACGGGGACGCGATCATGTGCTTCCGCCCGCGCGTGGTGCGCTTCACCGACGATAGCGATGCCGTCCCGGCCCAGGTCTGCGGGACGCGTTCGCTCGGCGATGAGACGGTGGTCGAGTTGGCGGTCGATTCCGTGGAGAGCCTGTTGCTGGCACGGACCTGCGCACCTTGCGACGCGGAGCGGGGCAGTTGGGTGAATATCGAAGTGCCGAGCGAAAAGGTGCATATATTTCCGGTTGGCAATCAGCGTGAAGCGAGCCTCGACCAATAGGCGCAGGGGAGCGTTGTTGCGGGTTCGCATCCTTTCTGTTTAAGTGATTGTATGGTGCGGGCGCGGTATGCGTCCGCTTGACGAAGCGCGTTTAGGAGACACACACGTATGGCGCCGAGTTGGTTTCAAATCCTGATCGTGGTGGTGCTGCTCGTGCTGCTTTTCGGTCGGGGCAAAATCTCTGAGCTTATGGGCGACGTCGCGAAGGGCATCAAGAGCTTCAAGAAGGGTATCTCGGAAGACGAAGAGAAGCCGGACACGACAACGCACAAGTCCATCGAGCACGAGGCCCAGGACGACACCGAGACAAAGCGGCACACGCGCGAAGAGGCCAACACCAGCAGCTAACGGCGATTGCCGGAAGCACTGCTGCGCGGCTGTCTGTCGGTGACTGCATCGTGGCTTGGGCCGAGCCGCGCCAATGGGCATGCCGGGTTTTTAGCGGGTAACGCTCTACATGTTTGACATCGGATGGACGGAACTTCTGGTCCTGGCGGTTATCGCGATCCTGATCGTGGGGCCGAAAGACCTGCCGCGGATGCTTTATTCGCTCGGCCAGGCGCTCGGCAAGATGCGCCGTCAGGCTGATGACTTCCGCCGTCAGTTCAACGAATCGATGCGCGAAGCGGGCATGGACGACGTGCGCAACGACATGAAGAAGATGAGCGATCTGAACCCGGCCAACCAGATCCGCAACGAGATCGAGAGCACTTTCCGCGACGACCCGACCCGGAGTTCGGGCACCTCGAACGAAACCCAGAGTGCCAGCACGGCCCCCGGCGAGACCGAAGGAAATGCCGCGAGCGCGGCGGAGCCCTCGGAAGGGGACATTATTGCCGGCTCGGAAAAGGCCGAGGCGTCGGCGGAACCTGCGACGGCGGAGCCAACGCCCGCCGATGACGAGACCCCGAGCGAGCGCAATCCGGTCGGAAATCGCAATGCCAACGGTGCCGCCGAGGCCAAGGATGCGGTGAGCTAACCTATCGGAGTGTGGCCGGTGGCCCAGCGGGACGATATCGACGACATTGATGCCAGCAAGGCGCCGCTCATCGAGCATCTGGTCGAGCTGCGCCAGCGGCTGATGTGGTCGGTGGTCGCGATCCTGGTGGGTTTCGTGCTCTGCTTCACCTTCGCCAAGGACATCTACAACCTGCTTCTGGTGCCTTACCAATGGGCGGTTGGCCGAGACGTGCCGATCGACATGATCTACACCGCCCCGCAGGAGTTCTTTTTCACGCAGTTGAAGGTCGCCTTGTTCGGCGCCGTGTTCCTGACGTTCCCGATCATCGCGGCGCAATTTTACATGTTCGTGGCGCCCGGGCTGTACAAGAACGAGCGCAAGGCGTTCCTGCCCTTTCTGATCGCAACGCCGGTCCTGTTCGTCATCGGCGGCGCGCTCGTCTACTTCATCATCATGCCGCTGGCGATGCAGTTCTTTCTGTCGATGCAGCAGAGCGCCGATACCGGAGTGTCGATCCAGCTTACGGCGCGGGTCAGTGAATACCTGAGCCTGATCATGACGCTGATCCTCGCTTTCGGCTTTTGCTTCCAGCTTCCCGTGCTGCTGACGCTTCTGGGCCGCGCCGGGCTGGTCAGCGCGGACGGGTTGCGGCGCAAACGCAAATACGCGATCGTCGGGGTGTTCGCCGCCGCTGCGTTCCTGACGCCGCCCGACCCGATCAGCCAGATCGGTCTCGCCCTGCCGACGATCCTGCTTTACGAACTGTCGATCGTCTCCGTCGCCTACGCCGAACGCAAACGTGCCCGCGCCGCGCAAGACGC